>JASEHL010000021.1 GCA_030018805.1 Patescibacteria group bacterium | reverse complement strand
TTGCCGGAACGGTAGAACCTTTTCGAGTCTCACTAGTGGAACTAGTGGATTACCCACTGGGAAAAACTATTTATCTATTCCCCCATAACCTGCGCAATAATATTTCTCTTCCTTCCCCCATCCATTTCAACGAGAAATATATTTTGATGCTTGCCGAGAAGCAATTTCCCGTCTTCAACAGGGATTGTTTCACTCACGCCGAGAATAAGATCTTTGCAGTGACTGTGGCCGTTCGATCTGCCGTCGGACCTTGTCGTTCTCTTGAGCTCGAAAAGATCGTGCGAGTATCTTTCGTCAACGGGAACGAGTTTATAGAGGAGGCGCTGAAAATCTTGAAGAAGAAGTGTTTCGTTTTCATTGACGGCAATGCTCGCCGTCGCGTGCGTGGAAAAAACCAGCGCTTGCCCGCTTTTTATTCCCGACGCTTTCACAATTTCATCAACGTCATGAGTGATGTCAATGAATTCAATCTGGCTGGAAGATTGTTTTTCGATTGTTTGTTTGTGTATTTTCATAGTACCTATGCGAATATACTAATTATGCGAATCAGCAAATTGCGAATTTATATTTGTGACATTCGCAATTCGCGGATTAGCATCTATTCGCAAATTAGCATAAGTTTTCAAAAAACATCCGCTACCGCCTTTGCCACTCTTCTGTCCAGCACTTCTGGCACTATTCTATCACTTTTCGGACTCTTTACCAAGCCGGCAATCGCTTCGGCCGCTCTTACCTTGATTTTATCGGTTATGAGCCTTGTCCTGGTGTCGAGCGCCCCCCGGAAGATCCCCGGAAAAACAAGAGCGTTGTTTATTTGATTGGGAAAATCACTCCGCCCGGTCGCCGCAACCGCCGCCCCGCCAAACTTCGCTTCTTTATAGGTAATTTCCGGAATAGGATTGCTCATCGCGAAAACGACGGATCCCCGATTCATTTTCGATATGTCGGCCGCCTTCAAAAGCCTCTTCGCGGACACCCCGACAAAAACATCGGCTCCGTGAAGAGCTTCTCTCAAATTACCCATGAAATTATCCCTATTCGTAACCTTGGCAAGCTCGGCTTTCGCGTCGTTCCTATTGTAGGCGCATCGCGGACAAATCGGCCCCCAGCTGTCGAAAACGATTATGTTCTTCGCGCCGTATCGGAGGAGTAGTTTTGTTGTGGCTATTCCCGCCGCTCCCGCGCCGGAAACAACAACCTTTGCCTTTCTGATGTTTTTCTTGACGACCTTCAGGGCATTGATCAACCCCGCCAGAACCACGATCGCCGTTCCGTGCTGGTCATCGTGAAAAACTGGTATATTCAACTCTGCAATCAATCTTTTTTCAATTTCAAAGCACCTCGGCGCGGAAATATCTTCAAGATTAATTCCTCCGAATGCCGGAGCGATATTTTTCACGGTTTCGACAATCTTCTCGGTATTTTGCGTCGCGAGAACAATCGGCACCGCGTCCACGTTTGCCAGTTCTTTGAACAAGACCGCTTTTCCCTCCATTACCGGAAGGGCCGCTTCCGGACCGAGATTTCCTAACCCCAAAACAGCGCTGCCGTCGGAAACAATCGCCACGCTGTTATTTTTCCAGGTGTAATCGAAAATTTTCTTCTTATTTTTCGCAACGGCTTTCGCAGCTTCGGCCACACCGGGAGTATAGATTATCGGTAAATTATGTTTAGTAAGCTTATAGCGGCTTCTGATTTCTATTTTTCTATCAAATATTTTCATAAAATAAAATCAAAAACCAAATACCAAAAACCAAAACTCAAAAAATTTTAGTTTTTAATTTGTAATTTTGGCCCGCCTGCTTTGAAATGCGCAGCAAATCGATTTGCCGATAGCGAAAACCATCTAGTTTGCGCGATCGGCGGCAATTTCGGAAATCAAAGCATTTCGGGCAGGTCTTTGGTTTTTGCTCTTTGGTTTCAATTATCCTGTCTGCAATTTTTTGTATACACTGCCGCTTGCAATCGCTCCTTCGGCCGCTGCGATGATGATTTGGCGCATCTTGTTCGAGCCCGTGGTCGCATCACCCGCCGCCCAGACTCCCGGAATATTCGTGCTCTGGTCCGCGTTCACGAGGATAAATCCTCGGTCATCGGTTTCAACGCCCAATTTTTTCGTGAGTTCCACACCCGGCTCGCTCCCGACTTCTATGAACACGCCCTGAACGTCAAGCTCATCGCTTCCGTCGTATTTTTTGTCCAGTTTCAACCTTGAAACCGATTTATCACCCAGAATTTCTTTTATATTCGTTTGATATATTATTTCAATTTTTTCGCTCTTCGCGAATTTTTCTCCATACGCCGGATCAACTTTCAATTTATCTCCGCGATAGATTATGAAAACTTTACTCGCGTATTCAGAAAGCAATTGTGCCGCCGATGCGGCGCTGTTTCCTCCACCCACGACCGCCACAATTTTTTCTTTGAAAAACGGCGCGTCGCAGGTCGGGCAATAGGAAACTCCCTTTCCCTTGAACTCGACTTCGCCGGGAATTTGAAGCTTTCTATATTCCATTCCCAGCGCCAAAATCAAAAATTTTGCTTTGTAGTTTGCCGTGTGCGTGGCAACGCTCCAGACATCGCCGTCCTTTGAGATATTTGAAGCGGAATCCATCAAAATCTTTCCGCCCAATTTCTCGGCGTGCTCGCGCATTTTTTGAGTGAGCTCAAGCCCGGAAACGGAAACCGTCCCCGGCCAGTTTTCAACCTTGTGCGCTTCAACGGCCTGCCCGCCCGGCTCTTTGGCGATCAAAACATGATTTACTTTGTAGCGCGAAGCGTATATTGAAGCCGTGAGCCCGGCCGGCCCCCCGCCGATGATGATGAGATCATAATTTTTTTCAGTCATTGACGTTATCCCAAAAAAACTTAAGCGACTTGAGAATCCAAAATCAAGCTTTCTCCAGTTCTTCCTTCAGCCCTTCTTTGCTTTGCGCTCCAATCAGCTGCTTCACTTCTTTTCCGTTTTTGAAAATGATGAAGGTCGGAATCGACATAACGCCGTATTTCGAGGCTGTTTCCCGGTTTTCATCAACGTTCAATTTCCCCACTTTATATTTATCCTTCATTTCTTCCGCAAGCTCGTCGACAATCGAGCCCATCATCTGACATGGTCCGCACCAGGCCGCCCAGAAATCAACAAGCGCGGTCTTTTCGCTTTTCAGGACTTCCGCTTCGAAGTTTTGATCTGTGAATTGCATTGCCATATTTTTGGAATTGTGAATCACGAATTATGAATTGTGGATAGTGATACTCAAATTTCTTCAATTTAATTTACCTCTCTTGAACATATATATTCCTCCGCCAAGAACAACCAGTGTGGCCGCCGACAAAATGATCCGGCGTTGAGTATTGCCAGAGTCGCTGGAATTTTTTTCGTCCTTGATTCCCGATTCCCGATTCCCGATTCCCTTTATCTTCTCCGGATCCGGAAGTTCTTTCGCCTCGGCATTGGCCATTTCTTTTTCGAAATTGTCGATTATGGGCTGGTCGCCGACAATGAATTTATCGCCGAAAGCGATCGCCGGCACGCTCCCCTTGTATTCACTCTTGAAAACTTCGCCGAATTTCACAAGCAGCCGCGCGTTGAAAGGATTGGAAAATTCGAGTTTCGCGATGTCGTATTTGTCATAAATTCCGTTTGCCTGGAAATACTCGTTCACGTTTTCGCAGTGCGGGCAATTTTCACCATAGAAATAGTAGGCCTTTTTTTTGGCGGAATTTTCTTGCGCAAGTGCAAGAACCGGTATTATCAGAAATAGAATGATAATAAATTTTTTCATGTTGCTTTCTCTATGAATTACGAAAACGCTTCGCTCTACGAATGTACGAAATACGAATGATAATATAGTTCGTACATTCGTATGAGTTCGTAATTTGTAGAGATCATCCCCCGTATCTTCTCCCTCTTCTCGAATAATCTTCAATCGCTTCCCGCGTTTTTTTTTCGTCAAAATCCGGCCAGAGAACCGGCGAAAAGTACATCTGGGCGTTGGCCAGATCCCACATCATGAAGCCGGCGCTGTTATGTGGTTCCCCCCCGGTGCGTATAAGAAGGTCAACCGGCGGCAAATCTTTCGTCATCAAGTGCTCTTTTATCATACGCGCGGTTATCCGCTTTACTTTTCCTTTGAATTTTTCGATGATGCGGTTGGTGGCCTCAACCATTTCCGCGTCGCCGCTGTAAGCCAGCAAGAAGTTCAAAAAATATTTTTGATATTTGTTTGTTCGGCTGACACATTTTCTGATTACATTCTTGACGGACTCGGGAAATTGATCTTCCCACTTGCCGATGACATTGATTTGCACCTCGTTTTTGTGGATATCTTCGCTGTCCATTAGTTTCAAAAAATACTTCTTGTATATTTCAAGCAGCGCTTTTTTCTCGCGCCAAGGCCTTTTCCGGAGATTATCAAGCGAAGATCCCCAAAACGTCACGTATTTCACGCCCAAATTCAAATTGGCGCGCAGAACTTTTTCAAGATTCTTCGCGCCGGCTTCGTGGCCTTCCCACGGCTTGAGGCCTTTTTCTTTCGCCCACCGTCGGTTCCCGTCGGGGATTATGGCGACGTGAGTGGGAATATTTTTTAATATATCTGGCATAGCACAAACAAAACTAGAAAGCTTAAACTCTCCGCTTAATCTGGAATAATTATATAATAAAAATCAATTTATCTCAAATGTGAAATGTCAAATCTTAAATCCACATGTTAAATGTTAAATCTCAAATAATACGCAATGGGTTTTGAGTTTCAAGATGTGGCTTTAACATTTGAGTTTTGAGCTTTGACATTAAACCTCCCTATTCACTATATAATCCGCAATTCCGGCTAAAAATTCTTTCACCACTTCCGGGCAATTTGATTTTTCAATGGCCCTTTTCCCTTGCTCGACGTATTTATTGGCCAATTCTCGTGAGTACGCAAGAGACCCGGTTTTTCTGACGATATTCCTAAACAGTTCGATTTCTTCTTCGGTCACGTCTTTATTCCCCAGAAGTTTTTGAATATTTTTTCTGTCACTTCTGCTTCCAAATTTCAGCGCTTTTACGACAAGAAGGGTTTGTTTTCCTTCTCGAAGATCGGAGCAAACCGGTTTTCCCAATTTTTTTTCGTTTCCAAAGGCGCCAAGAATGTCATCCTGAATCTGGAAAGCGATTCCAACGGGAATAGCGTAGCCTGATAATATGTCCAGTTGTTTTTTGTTCGCTCCGGCAAGAAGCGCTCCCAAATGAAGCGGGCCTTCGACTGTGTATTTTGCCGTTTTGTTTCGATGGACCTCCAGAATTTCTTTTTCCGTGGCTTTGCCTTTCGCTTCCAGCATCACGTCAAGAATTTCTCCCGAAACGGTGCTGGTCACGATTTCCTGAAGCTTGGAAAGGGCTCTTTGAATTCTCGCCGGCGCAAACCGGGAATTGAAAATGATATCGTTTCCAAACGCCGCCGCCATATCGCCGACCACAATTGCCATCGAATTTCCAAAGTGCTTCGGCTCGGTTTTTTTGTAAAATCTTTTGGCCAGCCGCTCGTACTTTTTGTGAATCGTCGAAACGCCGTGCCGAAAATCATCGCGATCAATGACATCGTCGTGAATGAGAAGAAAAATATGCGTAAGCTCGATGCTCATTGAGGCTTCGACGATTTTTTCAATCTCGCGCCCGCTTGCCTCGCCAAGCCTGGGTGGGCGGGCCGCGCGATATCCCCAATACATAAAGCCCGCCCGCACTCTTTTCCCGCCGGCCAGCACCAAATCCCGGATGCTTTTCACGGCGTCTTTCCCCGACGGCCCGACTTCCCGCATTTCGCGATGCTTTCTGGCGAAATATTCAACCAGTTTCTTGTCGAGGGTTTTTTTGTAGTTTTGGAGTTCGATTTTCGCGTCCATATAACCTAATTTTGGCTTATATAATAGTAATGTATCATTCTCGATTTGACAAGCGATGTTTTTTTGTTTAGAATATACTCAATAAATTTAGAGACAGGAGGGGCCTTTGCAACGACAAGGGAATCTCGGCGGATTGCGCAACCGCCGAATAATGTACATTGTTAACTGAAAACTGACTTGCGAGGGAAAATATGAGCAGAATCAAATGTATTTGCGGGACCCCCACTAACGGAGTACAGCTCAGAAAACTCCTGCTGAGGGGAAGTTGCAAGTGCGGCGACTGTGGAACGACAATTTTTAAACGAAATATCCACCCGGAAGATGTCGTCCAGGATACCGCGCCTGTACAGCCCGGCGTACTGCTGTTTGTCGGACGGTCGCAACTTGTCCAGCTGCGTCAAGACGCACGAACGGCAGTTTCCAAATAACCCTCGCTTCATCCGCCTCGCGGCAACAGGAGAGCCATCGCGCTCATTTTCACCTGTTGCCCGGGGCACCATTTTTTTCAGAGAACCACCACACTTTCCTGTCGAGGTGAAACCTCGACAAACCCCTAACATCGCACCCGGGCCGGGGCGTTTTTTTATTTTTTAAAATCTTACAACCCTAGGGGGAATCACCCCGAAGTACAACACTTCGCGTTAACTATGGGGTAAAAACCCCTTCATGTAACTTTTGTACCGCGTATGGGATTTGAACCCATGATCTCTTGGATGAGAACCAAGTATCCTAGACCGGGCTAGACGAACGCGGCGTAACAGCCTATACATTACAAAATTTTTCATTATTTGTCTATCACTTCCCAAAAAGAAAAGGCCCCGGGAGGATAGCCTGCTGGCATCCCGGAGCCGTGTTTTTCTTTTTTTTCTTTTAAATTTTGACCTCCTCATGTCAGTTATCCCCCTGCTCTTCCTTAGGAAAAAAGGGACATTGCCTCCACTGGCAGTTTTTATTGCCGCATTCAGTCGCGAAATTAACATGAAAGCCATGTTCATTGCACATTACCCGCCGACTGGCAGGCGGGCCGCCGCGATGACTTTTTGCTGCCTGAGTTTGCATTTCCATAATCATCTCTCCCTGAAGATCTCAGGAAAAAATCCTTTCGGCAAACGGCTTCACTATTTGCCGAGTCAGAAATTGTTTTGGGATTACGGGGCACAATATGGCAAGGGATTTTTCGGATTTTTCCGACTCCTGATCGGCACTTGCCGTCATTTGGAGAATCCTCCGCCAAAGACCGCTAAACACACGTTCCATCGAAGCCGAATGAACAAATATTTTCATGGAAAAGACCTCCAAAAAGTTAATGTGTCATCCTGCACCAAGTCATAAATCTTGATGACCAAAATTTACCGCCCGGTACAAGATGAAATAACGGATCGAGTTTGTTTCCCTCCCAAAAACACAAAACGACCCAGCAAATCTTGTGGATCGTTTGTTAAAGAGCTAACAGTTGTCCCCTATTGCATCCGCCGAAGCTTTATGCGCAGGCGGATTTCTCTGCAACTGTTAACTCTTTTTTCCGTATTCAATTTTCCCGAATTTTGTTTTCCCCTATTTGTTTCAACGCCCTTTCATTTTATTATTACCTCGTGATACGGTCAAGGGCCAGTTATCCACAGCTACACCCTCCATTCCGCCGTCTGCCGCGGAAGCAGTTTTTCCGCCTGTTCCGGATAGCGCATTATTTCTTCGGAAATTTTTTCCATTCGCGCGCCTTGGGATCCTTTTACTAAAATAACATCGCCTTCCTGAAGCTCTTTTTGGATAGGGATTTTAGCTTCAGACGAAGTATCATAGCAGAAAATATTATTCTTGTCAAGACCGGCCCGCTCCGCCGGAGCTTGAGCGAGGCCAGTTTTTTCCGCTTCGTCGGCAATGAATTTCGCCTTGTCTCCGACCGCAAAGAGAACATCCGCGACTTCGGCCACCTTTCGTCCGACTTCTCGATGCCCGGATTCCGTTTCTTCTCCGAGTTCAAGCATATTTCCAAGCGCGGCCAGCTTCCGGCGGGCTTGAATTTTTTCCAGAACTTCAAGCGCGGCTAAGGTTGACTGCGGCGCGGCGTTGTAACTGTCTTCGATGATAATGGTGTTCTTGATTCCGTCGATTATGTTTAGCCGACCGGCGGGAGCCTGAAAATTTTTGAGGGCGGTTGCGACCTCCATAAGATTCATTTCAAAATGAATTCCGACCACCGTTGCCGCGAGAACCGAATATATCTGCGGCCGCCCCACCGAGCGCATAAGTCGCACCGGAACGGTCGCCCCTTCAAAGCTCAACTTGAAGCTGATGCCCTTTATTTTGCTCACGTCGCCGCCGTGGACGTCTTTCGATTTCTCATAGCCGAAAAATATATCTGACGCGCGCACGCTCGCTTTTTCCGAAAAGCCGTAAAAAACTTTTTTCACCTTTATCTCTTCTGCCATCGTCCGGACATCTTCATCATCGAAATTGAGAACGGCTATCCCTTCTTTGTTGAGATATTTCACAAGAGTGCTCTTTTCTTTGGCAATCTGCTTTTTGTCCTTGAAAAATTCCAGATGGCTGACTCCGATCGCCGTCACCACTCCGACTTCCGGTTGAATGAAATCCACCAGATATTTGATGTCTCCGGGACAATCGGCCCCCATCTCAAGAACCAGTATTTCCGGATAATTGTTTTTGCTTTCCAAATATGCGACGCCCAAAGCGCGAAGCAAAACAAGCGCCCACTTCGCAAAGCTTCCGCCTCCGCTCTCAAGTCCCAAAATCGTAAGGGGCAGGCCGATTTCGTTGTTATAATTCTTTTCGTTCTTTCGTACGCGAAATTTCGACGCGAGAACCGTGTAAATCGCTTCTTTGGTTGAAGTTTTTCCGACCGAACCCGTCACCCCGACAACACGGGGCTTGAAACGACGCAGAGTTCTTGTCGCGAGATATTTCAATATTTTTTCGAGTAAAAGTATTTTGCGAGACTTCATAGTTTTCAGTAATCAGTGAACAACGAACAGCGATCAGCATATCGAGAAAATATTGTTCACTGGTCACTGATCACTGTTCACTGACTATTAGTGTTTCTTTTTCTTCTCTTTTTTTCTCTTCCGCCGGCTGTGTCGGCGCTGGCGGCTGCGCTTCTTCCTTCGGCGCTTGATATATCGAAACGTCGTGAGTCGCGTTGAAAATATCGACGTCTTTCTGTGAGTATTCTTCCGTCGGTTCAACGCCGAAATAATCTAGCATAAACTTCGCCATTTCGCCAAACGTCGGCGCGGCCGAGGATTCGGCCCACTCCACGTTTTTCGGATTGTCGAGTTTCACCAGCATCACAAACTTCGGGTCGAAGGCCGGCGCAAATCCAACGAAAGATCCAACATGCGCCCCTTCTTCGTATCCGGGTCCGTCCTTTTTGGGAATCTGGGCCGTGCCCGTTTTCCCGGCAACAAGATATCCCGGCACACCCGCCTTTTTTCCGTGTCCGTTTTTCACGACGCTCACCATCATCCGGGCAAGATCGAACGAAGCCTCCTTGGATATGACTCTTCTTTTTTCCTTGGGCTCCGTAACACTTTCGCTCCCGTCCGCGTGGATCGTTTTTTCCACGATATAGGGCTTCATGAGTTCGCCCCCGTTGGCGATTGTCGCGAAAGCGGTTACCAGCTGAATCGGCGTCATTGAAATCCCCTGTCCAAATGCCGCCGTGAAAGAGTTGATGTTCTTGAGCTCCGCGATGCCCGATATGTTTCCGGAAGATTCTCCGACGGTTTCAACGCCTGTCTTTTCGCCGAACCCGAAATTTTTGACATACTCGTAAAAACGCAAATTGCCGAGAAGTTTTTCGACGAATATCGCGCCCGTGTTCAAAGACTTTTCCAGAACTTGAGTCATTGTTTGCGCGCCGTTCGCCTTTCCGTCCGAATTTTTGATCGTGTATCCGGCTTCATTCACCGCGCCCGTGTCGATGTATGTTGTGTCCGGTGTCACCACTTTCGCGTCGATTCCGGCCGACATTGTGATGGGTTTATAAACCGATCCGCATTCATACGTGTGGCTTACAACGGGATTCGCGAATACCGACATGTCTTCGATTTTCGAAAAATCATTCGGATTGAAATCGGGCGCTGAAGCCATCGCCAAAACCGCGCCCGTCCGGGGTTCAAGAATAACAATGCTTCCGCTGTCGGCTTTGAATTTTTCCAGTGCCTTTTTGACGGCCATTTCCGCCCGATATTGAATCGTGTGATCAATGGTTAGATAAAGATCGTCCCCTTTTTCCGCCGGCGACATCACTTTTTCGCCAATTGATATCCAGCGTCCACCCGTATCTCTTTCCTGCTCGAGCCGGCCCTCTCTTCCTTCAAGTTCCTTGTTCCAAAAAGCTTCGAGGCCGTATCGCCCTTCCGTCTTGTTTCCGTCCGAGCCGACAAAGCCGACGAGCTGGGACGCGAAATTTCCAGCCGGATAAAATCTTTCGTTCTCCGGAGACATATGTATTCCTTTGAGTTTTTTTTCGCGGATTTCCGAAGCCCTGTCCTCGTCCACTTTGTGCTTGAGAACCGCGTACCAGCCGCCAGGATCGTCGATTTTCTCTTCCAGTTCCCGCTCATCAAGCTCGAGAATCGGCGCGATTTGCCGGACGGTTTCCCGCGCGTTTTCGACTTCGCGGGGAACGGCAAAAACCAGATTGAGCTCCTTGTTTACCGCCACGGGATAATATCCTTCCGTGTCTTTCACGAATATCTCCCCACGTTTTGGAACAAGATCTTCGAATATTTTGTGCTGGTCGGAAGCCATTTCCCGGTAATAATTGTGGGCCATGACTTGAAGGGTATAAAGACGGAAAATGATCAACGCGGCAACCATCAAAATAAAAACGACCAGAAGATAAATCCGGAAGTTTGTTTTGAGAGAGCCGGTTTTGTGTTTGGAAAACTTGTTTTTAGTCATCAGCTAAATAGAATTATCATCCCGCTCAGCCTGCCTCGCCGATAAGGCGGGCGGGATACCAAATTTTTGCTTTTTGTTAGACTTTCGCTGAAAGCGAAAGGAATGGTATGGCCTATTTGATTTTTGATTTTTATTTCATCGCCACGTCGCCCGGCAAATTCAAGTAGCTCACGTCTTTGGGAGCGATCATGTTGAGGTCTTTTGTTTTTTCTTCGATCTTATACATTGATTTTAGCTCCGCCGCCTGAATCTGAAGCCGCTCGTTTTCTTTTTGAAGATTGCTCAACTGCTTTTCCAATTTGTCGATTTCATATCCTTTCGTCGCCAGATTGTTTACTTCAAAGATATAGAAAACGCCCAGCGCGCAAATGAGCGTCACCAGAAAAAAACTCAAAGTCACCCGGCCCATTTTCGGCCGGCTTTTTAGCGCCCCCTTCCTTTCACCGAATCTCATTGAATTTGAGTTCGTGATGGTTAGAAATCGGCTCATGTGAATGAACCCCCTATCTTAATTTTTTTGTTTTTGTGTTGCTCTCTACGAATTACGAACTTTTACGAATATACGAACATTATCTTCATTCGTATTTCGTACATTCGTACTTTTTCGTAGTTCGTAGAGACTACAATTTCTCCGCCACTCTTAATTTCGCGCTTCTTGCTCTAGGATTATCACGGACTTCATCTTCGCTCGGCCCAATCGGCTTTTTGGTAATTATTTTCAACCTTGCCTTGTGTTCACAAACGCATTTCGGAAATTTTGGTGGACAAACGCAGTCATGGAATTCCTTTTGAAAAAATTGCTTGACAATCCGGTCTTCAAGCGAGTGAAAGCTTATGACCGCCAATCTTCCTTTGTTTGTTAGTATATTCGCCGCTTTTTCCAGAAATATTTTCAAATTGGAAAGTTCCTGATTGACTTCGATGCGAAGCGCCTGAAAAATTCTTGTCGCGAAATGTATTCTCTTTCTTTTGTAAGGTTCAGGAACTGACTCGGAAATTATCTTTACTAATTCTCCCGTCCTGGCTATTTGCCCGGCCTTCCTAGCTTCCACAATGCCTTTTGCTATTCTTTTCGAGTATCTTTCTTCTCCGTATTTCCAAAAGATATCGGCCAAATCCTTTTCGGAATATTTATTAACAATATCTACTGCTGTCACCTTCTGCATTTGGGGAGAATACCGCATATCCAATGGGCCGTCTTTCAGAAAACTGAATCCCCTCTCTTCGTCCTCGATTTGATCGGAGCTGAAGCCAAGGTCGGCGAAAACTGCGTCTGCCCCCGATGTTACATCGGGGAGCCCCCTAATAACTTTATCTAAATTTGCGTAATTGTCGTTCACCCCGCGCCAATACCCGACGATTTTATCCCCCGAAAATAGCGGCACGAATGCCGAAGGAGAAATATTTTCGCCATAAGCATTACTTGTTATTGGCGCGGGGCTATTCCTGTTTGAAATATCAAAACCTTCTTTCTTCAAAATTTTTGCAAAGTTTTCGATTGCTCGCCTATCCCAGTCAATCGAAATCAATTTCCCGCCGGGGATGATTTTCTTGAGAATCGCGATCGAATGCCCACCCGTTCCAAGAGTTCCATCGATGACTGTCATTCCCGGTTTCAGGTTCAGATTATTGATAACTTCCTCGAGTAAGACCGGCTTGTGAATCATTTGTCCTTATCCTAAAGTTTAGCTTTAGGAAATTTCCTAAAGCTAAACTTTAGGATTTTTAACTTTGGGATTCAACGATCTAATAAATTCCTAACTTCCCCAATTGTTCCGCGATTTCATCCGTGTTTTTTTCCGCTTCTTTCTTGTATTTGTTCCAATTTTCGCCGTCCCAGATTTCCAGACGGTTATACAGCCCGGCAATCACCACTTCTTTTTTGAGCCCTGCGTAAACTTTCAGATAGTCTGGTATCAGCACCCGTCCGAGTTTGTCGATGTCGACATCCACCGCGCCCGCAAGCATAAGCCTCACAAAACTTCTTGTCCCCGACTCCCCCATCGGAAGACTTCCAAGTTTCGAGGACAAATCCTCCCAAGTTTTCATTGGATAAACAAAAAGGCACTTATCAAGACCTCGCGTTACAACCGCCCGCCCCGAAAAATCTTCCCGGAATTTGGACGGAATAGCAACGCGTTTCTTCGGATCTATGTTGTGCGAGTATTCTCCAATAAACATTGTGTTTTTGGACGACAAAGAAAAATGCAAACAGTATTCCCCCGTTTGTTTATCCACAAAGTGGCCGACTTATCCCCACTGTTATCCACTTTGTAACACTATGAATACATTTTAACCCACCAAGAAACATCAGTCAACACTTTGTCGTATAAATAAAAATGGCTTATACAAGCCACCAGCTATTGTTTATATGCACAAGTTATCCACTTATTGATTTAAACTTCAACAAAAACATCTTTTGTCTCCCCTTCAATCTCATCCGCGTAATCTTTTGAGGATTCGCGAAGCGTGAGGGCCGTCAAGGCCCCGGCCAGCATTACAAAAGAAGCCACAAAGAAAACAAAACCATAGGAAGCTACCTGGGCTTTGAGAATGACAAGACCCGGGACAACTTTCGCTATGTTTGGTAAAAAAGAATTGATTGTCGTATGAACGCTGATTTCCTGAACGTTCAAATTGATTTGATTTGTGAGGAGAGTTCCAAAAAAAGCAATTCCGATCGCGCCGGCAATGTTGCGGGTCAGATTCAAAATGCCGGAAGCGATTCCTACTTCGCGGGGCGGTACGGAACTGGCTACGGCGTTGGTGAGTGGTGCCATGCCAAGCCCCAGCCCGACCGCGAACAAAAACAACGGAAAAATCAAATCGCTTCCTTTTGTCAGGGGATCAAGACGTTGCGAGAGAATAAAAAAGCCAATCGTTGAAATCAACATCCCAATGGACACGGACCAGCGAGGCGCGATATAGCTTGATATCCGCGCGCCAAGAGGAGAAACAACCATCATTGTGAGCGCTAGTGGGAGAAACAGATATCCAGTTTCTGTCGCGCCATAACCGAGAAAAGTCTGCGCGAAAATAGGAATAAGAAACATCGCTCCCATAAATCCTCCAAAAGAAATGAAGGTTACCGAAAGCGCTGAAACAAAAACCGGATTTTTGAAAAAATTGAGATCAATGAGCGGATTCTTCGCCCGCTTTTCGACAAAATAAAATATAATCCCTGAAGCAATCGTTACAAAATAGGCGGAAAAACTTTTGAATGAAGTCCACCCCCATTCCTGCCCTTTGTCGAGGACGAGAACAAGACTCGACAGTGCGACGGCAAGAATGATCGACCCCGCGTAATCAAACTTTTCTTTTTTTTGCGGCCTGTCTTTGGGAAGAAAAGCCAGAACCATAAGAAGGCCGACTACTCCAACGGGAAAATTTATATAAAAAAGCATCCGCCAGGAAAAGTTGTCGATAAGCGGACCGCCCACGAGCGGACCGATAACAGCCGACGCCGCGAACGATCCCGCCCAGATTCCGAGCGCCTGCGCCCGTTCCTGCCTGTCGCGAAACGTTTTGGCAATGAGCGACATGGCTGTTGGATAAATCGCCGCGCCAACCAGCCCTTGAATAGCCCGGAAAAAAATGAGCGAACCTATGCTCCAGGAAAGACCGACAATGAGCGAGATGACGATGAAAGCGACGAAGCTCCAAAGATATATGAAGCGATTACCAAACATATCCCCGAGTTTCCCGAAGACGGGAACAAAGACCGCGTTTGAAATTATATAAGCCGTCGCGATCCAACCGGCAGTCGTTATCGTGATTCCGAATTCGCTCATGATTTTCGGCACACCCAAATTGACAACCGTCCGGTCAAGACCAATAAGAAGCGTCCCGACCATAACGGTGAGCAGAATCAGCCAAGGAGAAGAAGTTTTTTCATCACTATCTTTCACTTTACTTATAAAATACTAATTAAAAAAATGTCGTCCCGCATAGCGGGACTCCAAAATTTTTCATTTTTCATTTTTAATTTATCTGTAGATCCACACTTTCGCCGACATCCCATTTTTGAGTTCCGGATATTGGCTGATATTGAAGCGGATTTTTACGTTGAATTCCTGGGTGGGTCTCTGCTGGGAAATATTGAAGGTAAGCGCCGACTCTCTCGAACTCGCTCCGATTTCGTCGACAACACCCTGATATTCTTTCGAACCAAACGCGTCAACAGTGAAAATCACCCGCTGGCCGATTTTTATTCTGGTGAGTCCTTTGTTCTCTTCAACTCTTGCCACCACCCGCAGCTCCTCCGGATTGATTATCGTTGCCACGGAATCGCTGGCGCTGGCAATTTTGCCGATTTCCTTTTCGGCTAGAATCACAAGACCTGTCTCTTTGGTTTTCACTAGTTCCTCGCCGACTTTGGCCACCACGAAATTTTTTGGGACAATATCCCCTTCCCGAACGTAAATTTCCCGCAGGATGCCCGGCCCTTCGGGAGCCAGCTTTATCTCTGGCGCGTAAATTTGCGCGTCCTCGTCATAAACCCGGCTTCCGGCCAGCCGGAAATAAAGGACACCGGCGATTATTCCGGCCAAAAGCAAAGCAATCGCCGCTCCTCCCAGCATTTTCTTTCTGGCGGATTTTTCATCTTTTGGGTTTTGGAGTTGCGTCTTTGATGTTTCCATTGAAGTAAATTCACCCCGCACCACAGGCTGACGTCTGTGATTTTGGAGCTAGATCTTTAACATTCATTGCTAAGCTTATGCCATGGGGCGCTCTGTGGCGCGGGGTTTATTTGGAAAAGCTCACTACTCTCTCCCCTTCTTCAATCCCGGATAATATTTCCGTCATTCCGCTTGATCCCTGAACGCCGACTTTCACTTCCCTTTCTTGAAGTCCCCGCTCCGCATCCTGGGTCAAAACGAAATATTGATCGTTTCTTTTGATAATTGACGCGAACGAAACAGCCAGAACATCCTTTCGCTCGGATACAACAATTTCCACGTTGGCAATCGAGCCTGGTCTGGCGCACTCGGCAATTTTTTCGATTTCAAGATCAATTTTGTACACTGAATTTCCATTCACTTTCGTCTCGGCCGGATCAATGGAAAAAATTTGTGATTCAATTGCTTCTTTCGCGGGACAGCTGTCAAATGAAATTTCCGCCCTTTCGCCGATTCTCACTTGGGCGATATCAATTTGGGAAACACTGGCTTCCACTTTGAAATTGTTTTCATTTATGATGGAAATCGCCGTCGCCGTCGGCCCGGCTGTTTCCCCGACTTCAATGTTTTTTGCCGTCACTACTCCGTCAATCGGCGACCGAAGAATAATTTTCTCATGCTGATCTTGATAATATTTGAGATCCGCCCGGGCTTTGGTAATTTTAGCCTGCTCAATATCAACCGCGGCCTGCGCAGATTTGATCTGGGCTCTTTGAACATCAATGGTATATTTTGACTGATGAGTATTTTCCAGCTCTGTCTTTTTTCTCTTTTCCTTTTTCAAGTTGGCTTCAGCCTGAAGAAGACCGGCTTCGGCAATTTCCAGGCTTGCCAGAGCCTGGCTGACCTGGTCGGAGTAGTCGGTCTGATCCAAAATCGCGATCTGCTGGCCGACTTTCACTTGATCGCCGATTTGAACATTGATTGCCGCGATTTTCCCGGTCTTTTCAAAAGCCAAATCAACAGCTTCGGCAGATTTCACCGCTCCCGCGACAGAAACAACTTTTTTAACATCGGCTTTTTTTATCTCAACGAATTCATACGAGGCCTTCGCGGCGGACTTGAGATAATAGGAAAAAACCGCCACCAAACTGACAGCCAAAACGGCAATAATCGCCAAAACCCATTTTTTCTTGAAAAATTCCATGATTTTCGCCTTTTTTTCAGTCTTGAAAAATCATATTATCATATATTGGCAAGGCAAAAAAGTCAACCCCTCCCTTCGCGAAGGGAGGGGTTGCACACTTTTGAAAGCCATTATATAATTCAGGTGTAATACAAACACAGAAACAAAATGCAATCGGCTGATGGGGGTTTTTTCTTTGCCAGCCCATTGTAAAATTTTTGAATGCCCAAAAAGAAAAAAAACGAAAAAAATAATGATCAGGAACTCCAAAAGATTGCTGCCATTCGCGAAATGATTGCAAACGCCGAGCGCACGATCGCTTCCG
>JASEHL010000020.1 GCA_030018805.1 Patescibacteria group bacterium | reverse complement strand
AAAGTCTTCGCCTAAAGGCGAGGGAATTTCTCCCATTCCCCGAGGGGGACATTAATATACTAAAGTATTGTCCTGATGTCAGACATCGAAATAAAAGGACTGATATATTTTTGAGTTTTTGGCCACAAAAAACCAGCCAATTTGAAAGGCCGGTTTTTTGATTATAAATAGCCTATTTGCTATTTACCCCGCACCACAGAAGGATGCGAAAAAATTGCAAAATAGAAGACCCGATGCCACAGACATACATCTGTGGTGCGGGACTTACTATTCAGCCGCTGGAGGAGTCTCCACCGGAGGAACTTCCGGAGTCGGTTCTACCGGAACGTCTGTCGCCGGCACATCTGTCGCTGGAACGTCAGTTGCCGGAGTTGTTGTTTCGTCAGTCATAACGATGTAAATTAAAAGTTAAAAATGAAAAGTTAAAAGTTTTGGTACTCGCTGCGCTTGTGATTTACTTCATAAATAATCGTCGCGGAGCGACTCCTTAATTTTTCACTTTTCACTTTACACTTTTAATTTATAGTGGTTTCTCTCCCATGTCGAACGCGTCGGCAGTAGCGGGCGCGGAGATGAAGCTAGCCTTTTTCATTATCTCCTCATTCACTATATCACGATTCCTTCCATATTTCAACTTGGAAAGCTCCTTGATGGCTTCAGCAATTTTCGGCTCCCCTTTCGTCGGCGGATATGTCTTCATGTTGAAGGGCGTCGCGACCTGGCTTGCGATGAGAAGCTTCACGAAAGCGTTGTGGTTATCCACGTTCATAAGATCATTCGCGTCAAAAACAGGTTCGAATTGTTTTTGGACAAATTCCGCGTCCTCGGCGCCGATCCGGAAAGAGCAAATTGAACCCACATTCCCAAAAACGGCTTTTGAAATTTCCTCTTTAAGCTGGGCGATGAATTGATGGGCGATGACAAGCGCCAGCCGGTATTTTCGCGCTTCGGAAAGAATCTGGGCGATCGAATCGGTCGTGAAATTCTGGAATTCGTCAATATAGAGATAAAAATCTTCGCGCTCTCCTTCCGGCATATCCACTCGCGAAAGCGCCGAAATCAGAATTTTTCCGACCATTATCATCCCCAGAAGATTGGCGTTTATTTCCCCTATTTTCCCCTTTGAAAGATTGACAAGAATGATTTGCTTTGAGTCCATGGCCTGCCGGAAATTGATCGTTGATTTTTCCTGGGCGATGATCGGGCGCATCATGTCATTCGAAACGAATTGGGTGAGCTTTGAAGTGATGTACGGAACCATATTCGCGAGCGCCGCTTCTCCACCTGCTTTTTCAGCTTCCTTTTCCCAGAAATTTTTGACAACCGGATTTTGGCAGTGGGAAAGTTTCATATGGCGGAATTCGTCGTCGGCGAGCACCCGTGGAATTTCCATGAGAGTCGACCCGGATTCGGGATGCTCCATCACGAGAAGCGCCGCGTTTCGCATGTACTGTTCGAACATCGGCCCGCCGGTCTGGTGCAGGTCGTATAGCTTGTCAAAAATATTTATCATTTCGTTGATGACGAAAGTTTTCTGCTCCGGCTTCGCGTGGTCAAATTCAAGCATATTGAGCCCGAACGGCCTTTCCATGTCCGCCGGATCGAAGAATATCACGTCTTCAGCCCTTTCTTTGGGTATGGATTCGACAATATGGTCAACCAAATCCCCGTGCGGGTCAATAACGCAAACCCCTTTGCCGTTTTTGATGTCTTGCTTCACCATCTCCTGAATCATTGTGGATTTTCCGGTTCCGGTTTGACCGATAATATAGAAATGCCTCCGGCGGTCATCATCGGCATGACGTATAACCGTTTCCACCCCGCGATAATCGTTGTAGCCGAGAATAATTCCCTCTTTTGAAATATTGTTGGGCGGGGCGGCCGTGCGGGACTTGAGCCAGGTTATTTTGGGCGTCTCGGTTGAAAGAATCGGGAAATGAAAAACACTCGCCACTTCTTCTGAAGAAAGAATGAAGCTCTGATCATCCCGGAAATTTCGGAAAATGAAATCAAAAGCGATGTTTCGCGGCCGTATTTTTCTTTCTCTTGTCACGCGAAAGCTGTTGAGTCCTGGATTTTCATATTGGATGAAAGCGTTTTCCAGTTCCGAGAGAATCACTTCCGATCTTTCCTGTGCCAGTGCCGACGCGACAAGGCGTATGTTCACTTTGAAACCGGGCTTGTTGGCTTTTCCCTCAATCTTTTTGACAACTTCCTGTTCGTCCGGCGTGAGATTCACCGGATCCCTGTTGGATTTGAAAATATCTTTTTGCCGGTCTTCCCCTTTTCTGAAAATCACGTTGAAAAAACCGCGGACGAATCTTCTCGCCGGGGTGTCCCATTTCACTTCTTCGAGTCTTCTTCCCTGCTGCATCTTGTGGGCGACTTGCCGGCCTTTGGTCCGCCAGTTTCCCCTCGCCGGCTTGACAAGAATTTGAATGGCCGCCCCTTCTTTTTTTTCATCGAATTTCCCCAGCACGTTCGTGATGTTGTTTATCGGGTCGGATTCAAGAGTTTGATAGGTCCGGATGGGAAGATAATTTTTGTCCCGCAAATTGAGGTACGATGACGCCGTAAAGCTCCCGGGGTGGAAAATATTGTAGTCTTTCACCCGTTCAATCGCCGCTTTGGGATAGAAGCTGTGGATTTGCCTCTCGACGATGTTTATGAATTTTCTGGGCGCGCCGACATAAAAAGAAATTTCATCCGTGTTTGTGGGATTGGCGATTTCGAAGGCAACCACCGCGTCCCCGTAAACTATCCGGTGAAAAATCCCGGTTTTTTCTTTGATGTTTCCAAGGCTTGCGAGAAGATGTTCCATTACCGAAATGAGTTCTTTGTCGTTTTTCGGGGGCTGCTGTTGCTGAACCTGCGGATTCTGAATCTTGAGCGGCTTCGAAACTTTCACCACGTCGATATCCATATTGAGCGAGCGGGTGATCTGTCCGCGGAAAAGCACGAAGCTGCGGAAAAGCATCCAAAAGCCCGTGAAAAAGCTTACCGCCGCCAAAAGAATGGCGAGAGGATAGAGGATTAGGTTGAGGTTATATGCATCCATGTCTGTAATTTGTAATCCGTAATTTGTAATTAGGATTTTTTATTTGTTTTATTCTTGTAAGTAACGCTTATAAAAGCGTTTAATTTCGGTGAAAGTTTTGCATAAATATGCAAATATTTTTTTCTTTCTGTGCATGTTATCATTTTTCTTTCGAGTAATATTTCAAACCAATGCCGACTTTCTTTCATGGATGCCCTGGCATTATAGTAGAACTTTATTTTATCAAGATAATGATATCGTCCATATCCTTCGGCAATATTTGCGCCGGTTGAATCAGTTGATTCAACAAATTGATCTCCATTTATTTTCTTTGCTTGCCAAGTCAAATTCTGATGAACTTCCCACGCAATACGAGAAAGTTCTCTTGAGAGAAGATATACTTCGAGCTTATCAAGATTTAGATATTCTTTATTGTCCAAATTACGAATTACGAATTACACTCAAAGAGCTACAGCTCTTTGAGTAGTCCCTTCGCGATCAATTGTTTCCTCAATTCGTCTTCCAAGAGTCGATCGTGAATCTCGTCCAGCGTATAATTGTCCGCTTCGAAAACGCTTTTTCCTTTGTCGAGATGTTGGGCGACTTTGATCGCGTGTTCGGGGCCCCTTTGAAGCGCCAGTCCGACCAATTTTTCCACTTTCTTTTCATATTCGGTGATTTGCGAGATCGTCCCGGCGTCGTCGCTCACGCTCGTCTTCGCCGTTTGTTTTTGCGCTCCAATTGTTTTCCGGGCCGTTTCGATTTTTTCACCGATTTTTTCTTCCTGGACCTCCGCCCCTGTTTCTCTTTCCGGGCCGGACGGTTCGGTTTCTTTAGTCTCCGGTATTTTAAGCGGTACTGTTTTTTCCTCTTTTATAAGGCTTTTTTCAACGCTCGAGGCACCCTGCGTTTCCGGACCTTTAACTTTGACACTCTCGGGAGACATTTGCGCATTTGGCACGGGAGTTTCCCCTTTTATTTTTTTCGCCAAATCCAAATCCTCCTTTTCGATTGGCTCTTGATACAATGGTTGTGGCATAAAGTTTATTAAAATTCTAAATTCTAAGCACTAAATTCGAAATTCAAATGACAAAATTTCTAAATTAAAAACTTTTTTATAATTTTAATTTTAAATATTGTTTCGGATTTCGATATTAGGATTTCGGATTTTCCGTAAGCCCCATATCTTCCTTCAGCTCTCCTTTGAAATTATCCACGACTTTTTTCACGAATTCCTCGTAATTCGGAATTTTTTCCTTGAGAAATGCTTCGATGCCTTCGGGATTTTTTTCCATCATGTCAACCAGCTTTTCCTGGTCTTCCTTTTCGAGACTTTCCATCGTCTCGAGATAAATCCGCTTCATCACCACTTCGCCGATTTTCACCAGCAGTCCTTCCTGTTTTTCCCGGGGCAAATCCTGGAGCCCAAGCTCTTCAATAATTGTTTGCTGCAAGATTGTGTCTTTGTTTGTCATTTTTTTTACCCTGTTAAATGTCCGCGACGGAGTCGGGACAATCCCGCCAAGCGGGATTATTTAACAGGGTGAAATTAATTTAGTTATCCGTTAACCACTTGATTGAGAGTCCTAATGACTTCTTCGGGAGACACCCTATTCTCCCTTATTCCTCTCGTCAGCCAATCTTGCGTGCTTTCATTTCCGATAGTGGGCCCCAACTTATTGTTTATTATTTGCGCCGCCTGCCAATTTTGCTGCTGGTCGAAAACGTTGGCCGGAGGTCCCATTGGCTGGTCGAAAGTGACGAATTGTCCCAGCATTTTTTCCCTGAACAGCCGCGCCGGACTCTGCCAATCAATTTTCGTGCCCGGACCGTATATTTTGCTCTGGATAAAATCCATCAAATCCTCCGTCCGAGCCACATCAACCGCTTTGTTCAGTTCCGCTTCCTCCGCAAGTTGCGCGGCGATCGGTCCCCGGATTTCTCTCAATCTCGCGTCGGCGGCAAGCCCTCGACCTCTTGCTTCTTCGATCTGCTTGTCGTACTCGCTAATATCAATCACTTTCTTCCCGCCCGGCTCGTATGCCGCCGCGCCTTTCCCTTGCGGTTCATAGGTTCCCCCTCCAGAGCCTCTCGGCCGCTGGACGTCGTGGAGATAGCTGGCTTTAAATCCGGACACATTATCAAAAACAATTGTTCCGTCCGGTTTCACCGTGACAGTGTCACCAGCATGGACTAAATTGAAAATATTTTTGCTTTTTGCGATTGAATTAGCAGTTTTATTCTCCGCCCATATTTTCAATTTTTCACCATCAGACAAATCCGATAGATTATCCGCGTCAATTCCCATTTTATCCAAAATTCCCTGACTCTTGAAACTCCGGAACAATCGCCCAATTTTGGGGTCGTCCGGACTGTATCCGTATCCTTTCGGATTTTCCATATATATATCACGCGTCACTTTCCAAATATTCTCTCCTTGATTGATCACGTGGCCATGTCCGGTGAAGGGCATTTTTTCGGGAATACCAACAGCACTTTCTCCTGATCCTTCCAGGGGAGTCAGCGCGCCTTTTCCGCTGGGAATTTCAGCGGGTGGCGTTGCCCAAAATTTTCCGACGCCCCATCCAATTGCCTTGGCCATCAATCCGCTTCCAGCAATCACACCCGCTAGGATTCCAACTCGTCTTCTCCATATGTCCCCACCGGCCTGCTTTGTTAATTTTTCACTAATGCCGACAGTGTCTCGCTCAAGAATTCCAAATACTCTCTTGACTCTGTCTTCCGCATCGCCAATCTTTGATTCGATTTCTTTGCCGACTTGCCTGAGTATGGCTTTGTCCTTATCTTTTCGTCCCGCTTCTGCAAGACCTTGCAAATATTCTTGCGCGGCTTTTCCAAAAACGGCTCCATTTAACACTCGAATAAAACCGACAGCGACAACAGCTCCGGCGCCACCCGCAAAAAATGCTCCCATTGAAAGCGCTGCCTTAACGGGAAGCGGTAACTTTCTCCATTTTCCGATCATTTCATTCCATCTGGCGGAAAGTTTTGTGATGATCAAACCCTTTTCTTCACCTTGACGCTCCGCTTCTCTTTGTTTTCCCTGGGCTAAAGATGCGACTTGGTCCGCTTTGATGATATTGGCAAAATTCTTTGATTCAACTTCCGCTTCCTGCGCCGTTATTTGTCCGCTTCGCAGTTTCGCGAGAATATCGCTTTCTTTTGTTTTTATGAACTCGCCCAGCGCTTTTTGGTAATTTTTACTTGCCAACTGAACGTCTTCTGATTTTTCTATATTTACTCCAAGAATTCTTTGATACCATTTGCGGTCGGTAAACGCTTTTCCGAACGCGCGTTCGTAGCTTTCTTTGGCCTCTTTCAGCTTTTTTTCCGCCTCCGCCAAAGGGTCGGCTTCTGATCTTTCCACTCTCTGTGCAGGACCGGTCGCCGCGGGGCCTGTTTCTGCCGATTTTGGCATTTCGGCCGCAGGCGGCCCGACCGCTTCGGGTTTGACCGTGGCCGTTTCCGGTGCCGGAGCTCCTGGTAATGGAGCGGCAGCAGCCGTTTCCGCCGCGGGCTTTTCCGCTACCGTCTTTTTGCCCTGCCATTCGTCTTTTTTTCTTCTGTATATTTCAATCGCTTTTCCCCAGTCCCACTTACGCATGTATTCTTCGGCCTCGGGCGACCATTTTTCGATGCCTTTCGGAAGCAAAGCGTCGATTGTTTCTTTTTGAAAAGCCTTTTCATCCTCTCCGTATTCTTTGGCCATTTTCCTCTGCCACTCTCTTGCTTTTTTGTCATCACCGGCCATCCGATGCTTGAAAATAAAATAGGCCAAATCTTCGATTTTTTCCCAATCTTTGGCGTCGAATTCTTCCTTCTTGGCCTCCGATTTTACCTCATCACCCTGAAATTCATTTTTCAGAGCTTCTTTTGTTTTTCCTTTTATTTTCCGCGCTTTGTCCGCAAAGCTTGAAGGATTTGGATTTTTTTCAGCCATATGATTATGTTGAAAAAATTATTTATTTTTTATTTTTCAAAAATTTTTCCTGTATATATTCTTGCATCATCCTTTCTTCTTTTTCTTCCTCCGGAAAATTGTGCCTGCCCGAAAGATATTCTTTGTATAAATCAGCAATAAGCGACTTGAAATACATTTCCCTGTCCCTCTCGGAGTATTCAGCTTCCGTCCCTTCTTCCTTCAGAAGAGCGAGAAGTTTTTCCCTGTGCGTTTCGACATGCTTCAGAAATCTGTCGATTGTGTTTTCCTGTTCGGCAGTCGGCTTGAATTCCGCCCTTTCTTTTTTTCTTTTTGTTTCTCTTGCTTTTAGGTCTTTTTCAAGGGCTTTTTTCAACGATTCGTCAATTTGATAATTTGGATCACCGGTGAGTCCCGCGAGGATCTGCCGTAAAGTGACAAGTGTTTCTTCACCGTCGGCTTTGAGCAAGTATTTTCCGCGCACGTTTTTTCCTTGCATTGTCTGAAAACCCATCTGCTTTGCGGTTTGAACGGAAAAATATCCGGTGTCAGGGCTCCATTCGATATAGACGCCGTAGTCTTTTGCTCTCGCAGCCGCAAATTTCATACCCACCCGGTTTTTGCGGATTCCCTTATCGTCCCGGCCAACATCAATAAGAATCTTTCCGAGGTGCGCATTTCCCGTATCAACCGTGAACCCTTCTTTTTCAAGCAATGCAATCCCTTCATTCGACATTCGCAAGGATGTCTCCGCCTTTTTCTTCGCTTCCGCGAAAGTCAATTTCTTTCCACTCTCTGAATATTCTAAATCTTTCAGGTAGTCCTCCGCCAACGGCTTGTAAGGATCGAAGTGTTTTCCCTGCTTTCCGATGTGTTCTTCGAAAATCTTGTATAGTTGCGCGTCGTTCAGATATCTTTGCAGCCCGTACAAATTGTGAGTATAATCACCAAAAATACTTTTAATTTCATCGTCTGTATAATCTTTATTGTCCTCTTTCGTGACAAAGTTGACGTAACCGTCCAATATTTCCTTTTCTTTTTTGTTTAATTTTTCCAAAAGTCCGAATTTATTCAGTCCGTCATAGAGCAATTTTGTCGCCGAGGAATCGGGACCGGACAATTCGTCATTATGATGGTCGGTAATCAGTATTTTTCCCAAACCCTCAACGACGAAACCGTGCCGGTTGGATGTATCCGCAACCCAACTCGATTCTTTTTTTGTCGTTTGACCTTGCTCGACATATTCAACATTCTCCTTTTTTACCGTAAAGCCCGCTTTTTCAAAAAGCATGAGACATGTCCGACCGTCGAGATCAGAACGCAATTGAAAAGTGTCGCCTCGGCCCATCCCGTGAACGGTGAATTGGTCAATCAGCTCCCGGGCCAGTTTTTTGATGCACTCGTCTCGGCTTTTTTCGGTTTTCAATTCCGGACCGAGCTGATCATAATTGTCTGCTTTCCGAATAGTGTGAAATGCAATCGCTTTCGAGGGAGTCGTGTCGTTCTCGCCGGTGGCGGGATGGACCGATGGTCCGAACAAATCCACTTTTTCACCGGGTACCCGCTGTTTATCATAAACCGGGTCGAGCATTTTCGCCCAAATCAGGTCATGAGCATGCTCTTGTATTTCTTGAAGGTCGAAAATTCTTCTTCCTTTTTCTATTCCATCGGCAATCGAATCGGCCACTTCATTGACAATCGTTTCCCGATCGTTGATAAATTTTTGCCGAAATATCTGCGCTTCTTCGGGGGCGAGAGTCGTCCCTTTCGTCAAGCGGTCAAATTTCTGATCCAAATCCTTTTTGATGAATTCTTCATAAACTTCTTCTGCCGCTTGCCTGATTTTTTCTGCTCTTTTTTCTTCGACGCTTTTTTCCGCGGACGGAACAACCGGCGGCGTTTCCTTCACCGGCGGTTTTATCGGTCCTTTTGGTTCTTTTATTTCTCCCATAAATATACAAACGCTAACCCAAAACGAAACTTAATTCGCTTTAAGTTTTCAAAAACATCTTTTCCCAAATTATACCACAAAAAATGAAAGGATGGTACAAGTGTGGATAAGCTTCACCCTATTAAATCCCGCGAAGCGAGATTCCGACGCAACGTCGGAATATTTAACAGGGTAAAAAAGAAAAAGCCCCGGTGCCGCCCCGCATGGAATCCACGCAGTTTGGCACCGAGAGCTTTATGTCACTTTGTAACTGTGAGAGGAATATTTACCAACTTTCTCTCGATTTCTATGGTGATAAACCCGCTGCCGGCTTTGGGAAATGTCCGGGCGCAGGGTTCATCCGGCGGAAATACCATCACGAGTCCTTCGCAACGGATGTCCTCGATAGGCTCATTCAGGTCATTCCGTAAAAAAAAGAGTTTTTGGCCTATACGGACCTGGATTCCCTTCGCGGTCAAATCGGGAGGAAAGGTTTCAATTACCCCATCTTCACGCTGAGAGAAGATTATCGAAAGCGTGTCTTTTTTGACAACTGTTGCAAGCGGCGTTTCTTCAACCACAAATCCCTCCTGAAAATATGCGATTGAATATCTCACACCGCTGAAGACTAAGAACGCGCCATCACCCGCCTTTATCTCTCCGGCGGGAATTTCTCGTAAGATATTGGGGATATTGACCAATCTGGCAGTGCGGGGATTGACCTTGCACACTTCATATTTCATGTTTCCCCCACTACCGTTCCTGAAGATCAATACGACCGCATCCTTGCCCGGCCCGCAGAAATTTTTCACCACCTTGGCCTCGACGAAACCGGGAAAGCTGACCGATGATTTATCGGGTTTACATTCCTCGCGCAGATCTGCTTTGGTCGTAATGGTGGTCTTGTTATTCTGTCGGTCGTAGTTTACCCACACCCGATAATAACGCCATCCCCACTTTAGCCTGGCGGTCTTTTCCGCCGCGGACGACATCGAAGGGATAATAGGAATAATAAGGAATAACGCCACAGAGAGAGACAAAATTGAAAGAATCCATTTTTTCCGCATTTCCAACCCCTCCCGTTTAGGAAAATTGCGCTTCGATGCTACAAAGCGTTTTTTTGCTATGGTTATACTTAGTATAAAAAGGGGATATTGTCAAGCACTGCGGCCTTGCTGTATAATATCGATAGCCGGTTAACTTTCAAGCGAAAATGAAAAACGGAAAAATAAATAAAAAGAAAAAGTCTGCCCTGAAAGACAGAGTGGTTGGTGCTTGGAGAGACAAATCATTTCTCCAGCACAAATTTTTCTATTTGACGCTCGCCGCGGTGATTTTCGCGATCGCCATTCTCGCCCGGACCTATCATATCACCTCCCTTCCTCCGGGGATTTATCCCGACGAGGCCGTGAACGGAACCGATGCCATAAACGCCAACGAAACCGGACACTACCAGCTTTTTTATCCCAACAATTACGGCCGGGAAGGGCTTTTCATGAATCTCATCGCTTTGGGATTCAAAATTTTCGGCGTGAGCGTCATCACCCTCAAAATGTGGTCTGTTTTTTTCGGCGTGTTGACAGTCGCCGGAATGATGCTTCTCGCGCGAGAACTTTTCGGGACATATCGTGCCGGACTCGTTGCCGGATTTCTCTATGCCACTTCCTTTTGGGCAATCAACTTCAACCGCATTTCTTTCCGAGCCAATATGCTCCCGTTCGTGCTGGTTTTCACTTTTTATTTCCTCTTCAAAGGACTGCGGGAGAAAATTTACCCCGCACCAATTTCCATAAATCGAAAAGACGCCCGCAAAAATTCAATTTTTTTCCCCGGATTAAAAAATTGGTGCGGGGAATATATCGACTTTATTCTGGCCGGCGTCTTTTTCGGCCTCGGAATGCACGGGTACATCGCTTTTCGCGTCGCTCCCGCCATTTTGGTCGCCCTTTTCATCGCTTTCCTTATTTCAAAAAAAAGATTTTTGCGCGAATATTGGAAACCGATCATGGTCTTTTTCTTTTCAGCGTTTCTCGTCGCGCTTCCGATGCTCCTTACTTTTTATTTCCATCCCGAATATTTTGAAACTCGTTCCGAATCCGTGTCGGTTCTCTCCCCGAAAGTGAACCAGGGCCATCTCGCGCGTGCCCTTTGGGAAAGCGCGACCAAAACGTTTGGAATGTTCAATTTCACCGGAGACCAGAATTGGCGGCACAATTTTCCCAGCCAGCCGGAGCTTCAATCCTGGACGGGAGTGTTTTTTCTCATCGGAATCGCCGTATTGCTGTATTATTTTTTCTTTCGGCTGTATCAGAGAATACGACAAGGAAAAAGAAGTGATGATTTCGTCATTTCCGTCCTGCTTCTTTCCTGGCTCTTCGCGATGCTTCTCCCGGGTCTTCTCACCTACGAAGGGCTTCCCCACGCTCTTCGCACCATCGGCGCGCTTCCGGTTGCGATTCTCATTGCCGCATTCGCCGTGGAAATTCTTTTCAGATTTCTTGACCGCTTGAGACCGCAGGGTTCGAATATCTTTTCCCAAATATTCCGGGTTGTTCTTGTCGTCCTCGTCATTTGGTCCGGCTCGGTCGCCGTCAAAACATATTTCATCGATTGGGCCAGCGCTTCTCAAATTCATCCCGCTTTTGCCCAAAATTTCAAAAATATGGCGCTTTACCTCAACAATCTCCCGCCTAACGTGAACAAATACGTCATTGCCAACGCGGGTGGGCAGATTATGGATGATGGACTTCCCGTTTCGGCCGAAGTCGTGAAGCTTCTCACGCGCTACCGCACTCCGGGAATTGTTTATACCCGACCGGCCGATTTCGACCCGCGCGTCGTCAAAGCGCCGGCCAAAGTGGTCCTCATGTATTATGACGGCGAAATTATCGCCAAAATCAAATCAACATTCCCGAACGTTTATGTCCAAAAGCTTGATCCCCAGCCGGGGAACGGGACGGATTATTATGTTATTAATGTTAACTAAACTTGTCTACGAATTACGAATTTAGTACCAATATACGAATTCGTATATTCGTATACGATTAGTAATTCGCAGCCTACTTGTATGTTCGAAAAATACCAAAACTATATCGTCGCCATCATCCTTCTGATAATGCTCGCCATTTCCGTCGGCACTGCCCTTGGTGACGCCGCCATTATGGATGAAGTGGCCCATATTCCCTCCGGATACACGTACGTAAAATACGGCGATTATCGCCTCAATCCGGAACACCCGCCTATTCTCAAAGATATGGCCGGGATTCCCCTTCAATTTTTGAATTTGAATTTTCCGGTGAGCGATGACCTTTGGACGAAAAACGCCAACGATCAGTGGATCGCGGGCTGGAGATTCCTTTATATGCCGGAAAATAACACGGAAACTATTCTCTTCTGGTCGCGATTTCCGATTATCCTTCTTTCGCTTCTTTTGGGTTTTGTGATTTTCAAATGGGCTCGTGAACTTTTCGGCGTGAAAGCGGGCCTTTTGGCTCTCGCGCTCTACGCTTTCGATCCGAACATCCTCGGTCACAATCATTACGTCACGACCGACCTCGGAATTGCCGCTTTTTCGGTTTTTGCCTTTTATTTCTTCACCAAATATCTCAAAAATCCGAACTGGAAAATGACATTTCTCGCCGGCGTGTTTTTGGGATTTTCCCAGCTTGCCAAATTCTCGGCCGTCCTTCTTTTTCCGATTTTTGGTTTGACTTTGCTCATTTATATTTTTTTCCGAGAGGAAAAAATTAAAAAATCGTTTCTCGGTTCGCTAAAAATAAAAAAGTTTTGGCTTCAGAAGTTTTGCCACTATACCGTCACCTTCGCGGTCATTATGATTGTTTGCTTCGCGATGATTTGGGTCGTCTATGAAGCCAATACGTATAAAATGCCGACTGAAAAAATCCACCAACTCATCGATACCCAGCTTTATGGCGGATCAAAAAACGTCGCCAGCGCGCCGCTCCACAAAATGGCGGACCGGGCTGTTCTTCGGCCTCTCGCCCAATATTTCATCGGATTTTTTATGGTTTTCGGACGAGTAGCCGGCGGAAACACGACTTACTTTTTCGGCCAGGTGACAAACCAAAGTTTCCGTGAATATTTCCCGCTTGTTTTCCTCATCAAAGAGCCGATTCCCACTTTGATACTGCTCTTCAGCACCCTTGCTATCGCCGCCTATTTCATCTTGCGAAACAATTTAGCCGATTTTCCAAAGAATATTTGGAAAAATATCAAAGGATATTTCGACCGGCACATCACCGAAACAGCCATGCTTCTTTTCATCGCTCTTTACGCCTATGTCAGCATCACCGGAAATCTCAACATTGGCTTTCGCCACCTTTTCCCGATTCTGCCTTTTATGTATATTCTTATTTCCAAAGAAATCGTGTTTTTGTGGACGAGACTTCGGGGAAATACCAGGAAAATTTATTCAGCGGTCATTGCCGTTCTTTTGTTCTGGCTTATTGCCGAAACAGCCTTCGCTTATCCCTATTATCTTGCCTATTTCAACGAAACAATCGGCGGATCAAAAAACGGCTACAAATATGTAACCGATTCCAATGTGGATTGGGGGCAGGATTTGAAGCGACTCCAGAAATTTGTCGATGAAAACAACATCGATAAAATCCGGGTTGACTATTTCGGCGGCGGAGACGTTATTCACTATCTCGGCGATAAAGCCGTCATTTGGCACTCCGATTACGCCCAGGAGACTGGATGGTACGCCATTTCAGCCACATTTCTCCAGAATTCGCTCTACTATAAAATCACCGAAGGGCGGCCCGACTATCAGTGGCTTCGGGAACGCGAACCGTACGCGCAAATTGGAGGATCGATACTTGTTTATAAAATAGAGTAATTCTCTGCGACCCACGAAAACGCTTCGCTTTGCGAAAATACGAACATACGAATTATATCTTTTCGTATTTTCGTATTTGTTCGTAGTTCGCAGAGACTACTTCAGCTTATAGTACACTTTCCCCCTTATCCTTAAGTCCAAATAATCCAGCAGCTTCCTTTTTTCCCCGTCCAGCTCCTTGTCAAAAACGGTCTGGATTATTTTTTTTGTCTCTTCCGGCGGGATTGTCCGGCTCAATTTCAGCGTCCATCCTTCACCCTCGTTGATCCTGACAACGACTTCTTGCGATGAAAGGGCCGGGGTGTGGTAGTTTCCGTCGACTTGAAGCCCTAAATCATCAACGAGAATCGCGTCCGCTTGCTTCATATATTGTATGAAATCGGGATCGATGATTGTTTTTCTGACCTCGACTGGCCGGGCGTTGTCGTCAATGGCGATTAGAAACCGATCTTTGTTGAGTTCTTCGTCGGTCGCGTTCGCCCCGGTATAGATGAAGCCGTCTTTGTCGGCAAGATAACACACCCCCGCGCTGCACCAGGCCATTTCTGGCTGGCGCTCTTTCACTCTGATGAGAATAGCCCGGGGAAATTTTTTTTCAATTGAGGAAATTTCAAGTCGGCTGAAGTCGTTTTTGAGTTTTTCGCTGATCGCCCGCCGACTCGCGAGAAAGAAATTGCGCTTGGAAAGGAAATTGAAATATTTCCCGCCAAGCGTTTCGTTCACTTTGCCGATAATTTCTTCCGCAGGAATATCCTGATTGCCCTCCACTCCCACCGATTCAATCTCAAGAAAAGGCGAAAAAAGAAGCATGTATCCGCAAACTCCCAAAAAGCCCAAGAAAAGCACCCAAAAAAGAAAGCGGCTGAAGCGGCCTCTTTTTTCTTGGTTGTCTCTTCTCGGCACGCCGGAATAGACTTTCGGATTTCTCCCCTTCCAGCTTTTGTTTTTTTCTTTTTTGCGAAAGAATGGCATATTTTTCCTAAAGCTAAACTTCAGGAAGCGCTTCCTGAAGTTTCGCTTTAGGAAATTTATATAATGCTTTTTGTCACCTTCGCCGCCATCCAGGCTAAAATGAAGTGCCGGCCATATTTTTTGATCCGGACAGCTTCTTTTTTGTCCTGAAAAACAAAATTGAAAGTCTGACCATGAGCATCGGCCCTGAAATCTTCCGCCCTGGCATCCGCCTCTTCGCCGAAACCATATGTAATAACTTTCGCTTTGGCGAATTTCGCAAGGCTTTTTACTCGCTCGTCGTCGCTGCTCAAGAGTATGTAGCCATCCTCGGGAACGCTTTCCGTCAAAAGCTTCATTTCCCCGAAAATTTGTTCGAGGCTTGAATTGGAATATGTGTAGCTTCCTTCAATATTCGTGATTATCGCCACATTCGGCCGAACCATTTCAAGGAGCGGCTTCATATCGCCTCTCTCCTCGACGCCAAGCTCCAACACCAGTTTTTTAGGAAATTTTCTCCCGAACAGCGCCCTCATTTTTGCCTGAAGAAGAACCTTGAGCCATTTAACAGCCGATGATTCTCCCGAATCGAGATATAAAATGGCAAGCGGCAAACCGATTTCGGTATTGTATGACTTTGGATTCCCGCGCACTTCTTTCTCGCCGTATTTTTCGCGGAGAAATTTCAGGATATAATCTTTGACAGTCGTTTTATTCGTCGAACCGGAAACGGCAATGATATACGGCTTGTGCCGCCAAAGGATAAGCCTTGTAAGTAATTTCAAATAATACTGTATTATTTTCTTAAATAAATTTTTCATACTTACTTAGATAATGATCAATGACCAAAAAACAATGAACAAAAAATTATTGATTATTGATCTTTGTTCCTTGTTCATTGAAAAACTTCTCCATCCTATCAAACGCAGTATTTATATCCTCTTCGCTGCGTCCGAAGCACATCCTCACGTGATTCTCTCCACTCGGGCCGAAAGCCGATCCCGGAACCGTCGCCACTTTGGCTTTCTTCAATAATTCTATCGCAAACTGCCGTGAACCGCCATTCGGAGCGATTTTTCGAAGCATTTCCTCTTTTATGCGCGGAAAAACGAAATAGGAGCTGTTCGGTTTTTGATATTTGAAAACGTGGTTCAACTTGTCGAGCCTTTTGCAGGTAAAATCCCTTCTTTTTTGGAAATATTCCTTGAAGCGCAAAACGTCTTCATTCGCAAGCTCTAGCGCCGCCATGCCCGCGTATTGGGACACAACCGGCGCGCAAGTGACGAGCGCGTCGTGAACCGCGAGAATTTTTTTTGCGAGCTCTTGATGGGTCGCAAGGAACGCAATCCGCCAGCCCGTCATGGCATAGGCTTTGGAGAAAGAGAAAATATAAATTAGTCTGTCCCGAATGCCGCGCAGTTCGGCGAGGGAATATAACTGAAGGTTCGACCTTGAGGAATTGGAGGATTTATCCGACAAGGGAAAGGTCGAACCTTGGTTCTCGAAATAAACAAAATCCTTATAAACCTCGTCGCTCATGATATACAGATTGTGCTTGATCGCGAGTTGCGCCAGCGCGTGAAGCTGGTTGCGCGAAAAAACCGTCCCGGTCGGATTGTTTGGATTGCAAAAAAGGAAAGCTTTCGTCCGCGGAGTGATCAGTTTTTCAAATTTTTCTATGTCGAGCGCCCAGTGATTTTCTTCGTCGAGTGAAACAAAAACCGGAACTCCCCGGGCCACCTTGATCGCCGGCTGGTATGATGTGTAGGTCGGATCGGGAATCAGGACTTCGTCACCCGGTTCGAGAATAGCGAGAAGCGTCGCCGTAATGGCTTCAATCGATCCGGCCGTCGCAATGATTTCATTCTCGAAGTCAAAGAATTTATTTTCCCGCTCGAGATGCTGGGCGATTGTTTCCCGAAATTCGAGTGTTCCTGGCGCGAGCGAATATTTCGCGACCTTGCCCTTTTGTATTGCTTCGATCGCGGCGTTTTTTATTGCATCGGGCGTGTCAAAAGACGGCACGCCTTGCGCGAGCGAAATAACTCCGGGAATGCGCGACGCCCGGAGCTCCATTTCTTTTATTGGGGATAGATTAATTCCCTTATCCATTCTTCTTGATAACTTCCACCTTGCCCGGCATATATTTTCGCAGAACTTCTGGAACAACGACCGAGCCGTCAGCTTGCTGAAAGTTTTCAATAATAGCGATGAGCGCTCGGGAAATTGCGATTGCCGTGCCGTTCAGCATATGTAAAAATTCTTTCTGGGTATCTTTTCTTTTGACTTTTATATTGAGCCGGCGGGCTTGGTAATCTGTAGTATCAGAAGTTGATGTTATTTCCCCCCATCCATTCCGGCTGGTCATCCAAGCTTCAAGATCGTATTTTCGGTATGCCGGTCCGCCAAGATCCCCGGTGCAAATGTCGACAACGCGAAACGGAATCCCGAGCCCCTTGAAGATTTTGACTTCGAGGTCTTTGAGATAAGCGTGCATCTCTTCGGATTTTTCGGGCAAAGTGTAGGCAAACATTTCCACCTTCGTGAATTGATGAACACGGAAGAGTCCGGCGCTGTGTCGGCCATAGGATCCGGCTTCAGTGCGGAAACAATGAGAGAGCGCCACATACTTCAAGGGTAAATTTTCTTCAGGAATTATTTCGTCTTTGTGATACCCGCCCATTGTTATTTCCGCCGTTCCTATCAAATTGAGATCAGTTTTTTCAACGCTGTAAACCTGCGTCTCTTCCCCGCGCGGACTAAACCCGATCCCAAGCATAACTTCGTCTTTGGCTAAATCCGGAGTGCTAAAAGGAATAAACCCCTCCAAGAGACACAGCTCGAGAGCGTAATTTATCAAAGCTTGTTCCAGAAGCACCGCTTCGTTTTTGAGAAAATAGAATTTTGTTCCGGTTACTTTCGCCCCTCGCTCGAAATCAATCAAATCCAGATTTTTCATGAGTTCCTCATGTCCTTTCGGCTGGAAGGAAAATTTTGGCGGTTCGCCGTATTTTTCAATCTCCTTGTTTTCGGTTTCGTCTTTTCCAATCGGCGAGGCCGGGTGGGACATATTGGGAATTTGGAGATACAACTTCTTCCATTTTTTTTCAGCTTTTTCAAGCTTCGGTTCCAATTCTGCCAGCTGTTCCTTGACCACTTTTCCTCTGCTGATTATTTCTTCCTTATTGGCCGCGGTTTTCATTTCTTCATTCAAGCGATTTTTTTCATTCTTGAGTTCGTCGATTTTCTGAATCAATTCTTTTCTTTCGTCATCCAAGCGCAAAAACCGCTCAATGCCGCATTTGATGTTGCGCAGTTTGCAATTTTTTTTCACCGCTTCCTTGTTTTCCCGGATGAATTTTATATCAAGCATAAAATATTAGTCAGTTCACCCCCGCCAAAGGCGGTGGCTTGATGAGTGGGATCGCCTTAAA
>JASEHL010000001.1 GCA_030018805.1 Patescibacteria group bacterium | reverse complement strand
AGTTATCGCCTTTAAGGCGATCCCACTCATCAAGCCACCGCCTTTGGCGGGGGTGAACTGACTTATAGGCAAAAAAGCAAAAAAACGAGCCTCGCGGCCCGTTTTTATTATGATAAATAATTCTCGCTGTCTAAAATCCCCTCACTTGAATCCGTTTCGTTTTTGTCGTGTCGGCTTTGGGGAGGCGGATGGTGAGAATTCCGTTTTTCATCGCCGCTTCGGCTTTGTCGGCGAGAACCTCGACGGGAAGAATAACCGAACGAGAAAACGTTCCCCAGTAGCATTCCTGGTAATAGTAGTTTTCACCCTCGACTTTTTCTTCGTTTTTTCGATCGCCGCGGATGGTCACCATGTCGTTGTTGATGGAAACGTCCAGGTCTTCCGGCTTTACTCCGGCGATGGTTGACTTGATGACGATGTCGTTGTCGGTCTGATAAACATCAATCGTGAGCTGTCCCTCCGAGTCGCCGGCCCAGCTTTCATCCTGCTGCTCGGCCGGCGCGCTTGGCTCCTGAACCGTCGGCTCAACGGAATAGTTTTCCTGCGAGCTTGCCTGCGGCTGGATGGTTTGCGCTCCGTATGATTGGGCGGGATCGGTATAGCTGTAGGGAGGCCGGTTTTGTTCCTCCGGAACGTGTTTTGCGCCGGTCAGCCGTTCAAAAAAAGATCGTTTTTCTTTCATAATTTTCAGTCTAAGTTATGCTTATTTGATATTTTCAGTATATTATCATTTCTGAAATTAATCAAGTTCGCGCAAATTAAACATGATAATCGCCGCGCTTGTGACGAAGGTTGTTCCCAAAACAATCCCGACGAGCCAATTGGTGAAATCGCCTTTTTGAATGATGAGAAAATTCACGAGAAGATGAACAAATGTTGGCGGAAGGATTGTTTTGAGCGCGTCGAGCCTATTTTTTTCCTGCCGGCCGGCGATGAGGACGGAAATGAGAAGGGTTGTCAAAACGTGCGTCAAAATCACCGTGAGAAGCGAAAAAAGCGTTTCACCATCGAGAGACTTGATATCCGAAATTTTCTTTCCATTCGAAAGAAGAATGAAGTACGCTTCCGTCAATCCAAAGAAAAGGCCGGCGGTGACGGCGGCGAAAATGAATTTGAATCTTTCGAGGCCGAAAATCCGGCGAAGGATGCGGCTCGCGGCGAAATATTTGATGGCCTCCTCGATAATCGCCGCGGCAACCAGAAAGAAATTGAGATTCGCGTAAACGGCGGGCATTATTTCCCTTTGAAAGAAAAGGCTCGCTGTGACGGCCAAAAACTGCTCGGCAATGACGGCCGCCAAAGCGGCGATTATGCCAATAAATGCGGCTTTTGCGAAAGTAGCCATTTGAATTATGAATTATGAATCAGGGCCGAAGTGGTCTTTTTTTGGGACTCATAATTCATAACTCCTGATTCCTAATTCAACTTAAGATTCGCGTCCGCTTCGAATGTTCTCCAGTTATTATAGAACGGTTTCCTGTTTTTCGAAAATTTCCACTTGTGATATCCGGCTACGGCAATCATGGCAGCGTTGTCGAGGGAGTATTTTGTATCTGGTATCTGGTATCTGGTATCTGGTATCTGTTTTTTTATGATCTCGCCGAGCTGGCGGCGCAGTTCCTTGTTGGCCGAGACACCACCACCGAGAAGAATGGTTTTGGGCTTATATTTTTTGGCCGCGCGAATTGTTTTTGACACCAACACGTCAATCGCGGCCTGCTGGAATTCGGCGCAAAGCTCGCTGGTCAGTTTTTTGCTTTTCAGAGTTTTCGGATTGTCTCGAATGGTATAAAGTACGGCGGTCTTCAGGCCAGAGAAGGAAAAATTGAGGTTATTTGAATTGATCATGGGCCGCGGCAGCGAAAAGTTCGACTTTGAGGAATCCCGACAACTCCGTTGTTGGGAGGGAAAAGTCGAACTTTGGTAAAGTTCTGCCAGCCGAGAAACTATCGGTCCGCCGGGATAGCCCAGCTCCAAAATCTTAGCCACCTTATCAAAAGCTTCGCCGGCCGCGTCGTCGAGAGTCTGACCGACGATTTTGAAATCCATATGCTTTTTCATGAATATGAGCTCCGTGTGCCCTCCAGAAACAATGAGAGCGAGAATAGGAAATTTTACCCTGTTAAATTGCGGCAAAGCCGCACCCTGACGTGACGTCGGGGATTTAACAAGGTGAATGAAGTTCGCATATATATGTCCCGCAATATGGTGCACGCCGACCAGCGGTTTTTTCCAGGCATAGGCAATGGCCTTCGCCGCATTCGTGCCGATGAGCAGCGCCGGAATGAGTCCCGGACCTTCCGTCACGGCGATCAAATCAATATTATTCCGCTTGATTTTGTTCTTCGCGATGATTTTTTTGAGGAGCAAAGGAAGATTTTTCAAGTGGTCCCTGGCCGCAAGATTGGGAACAACTCCTCCAAATGGCGCGTGGGTTTTTGTTTGCGAAGAAACATATTCGTCAATTACGAAAAAACCGCCCCTTTTTTCCTCAACAAGAGCCACCGCCGTTTCGTCGCAGGATGTTTCAATGGCAAGAATAAGCATGGTACAAGTATAGTGCATAAAGTATTATGCATAAAGTATTTATCAAAAAACCCGCGCGCTACGGCGGGATTTTTTGATAAATACAGACTGTTGAAAGGCTGTTATTTCATAACCGCGTCCTTGAGCTTTTTGAGAACGCGAGCTTTGAGGACGGTTTTGGCCGGAATGCTGATAGATTCTCCGGTCATCGGGTTTCGCCCCATGCGAGCCGCCCGGTTCTTCTTTTCGAGCTTAACCAAGCCCGGAATTTCAACCGCTTCTTTGGCGACGGTGCCTTTCACGACCTCGGCCATAGTCTCGATGACCATCAACACGTCCTTTTTGGCGAGTTGGGTTTTTTCCACAATCGCCTCCACGAGTTCTTTCTTTTTCATTCGTGTTTTACGTTAATTATAATTTTTAAAGTTTACCCCGCTTTATCCCGCTAAGCGGGATTGAGTGGGCTTCGACTTTCAAATACTATCAGAATATTGGGATTTTTGCAATATTTTGTCAAGAGAAGAGAGAAAATCACAAAAAACCGGAAAGTATGATTCTGGTAGCCCCTAGGGGAATCGAACCCCTGTTAACGGATTGAAAACCCGTTGTCCTAACCACTAGACGAAGGGGCCATTCGTATCACGAAAACCATAATACTCTAAAAATAAAGCTCAGTCAATCAGTACGTATTTACACTTTTTCCTTTGTAATGCTACAATTCTTTTTATGGACAACACCGAAGAAAAGAGCAAAAAAGACCACGAACTGAACAGGCCGATCGCCGAGTTTATTTTGGCGCTCAAAAAACAGTTTGAAAACGAAAAAAAAGAGGAAGCGAAGGAAAAAGAGGAGGGAGGAAAAGACAAGGAAGAAATTGAGGAAGCGGGCGAGAACGTCGCGAGACTTTATGAAAAGGTCCGAAATATCATCGAATACAAGGACGACCATCTCATCAAAAGAAACGCGATTGAGCGAATTCTCAAAAGAAATCTCCTTATCGAACTGCGGCAGCAGGATTTTTCGGGGCAGTTTCTCGACGAGCTGGCAATGGCCGGCTATCTCGAGCGATCGTCCTTTCGCGAGGAAAAAAAAGCGAGAATCGGGAAAATAATCTCCAAATACCAAAAAATCATGAAGCTGATCGGAGGATACGAAATGAAAAGATGGTTGGTTGCTCTCGCCTCATGCGAAATAGAAGAAAATCTTTTTCCGAATCCCGCCCGCTTCGCGCTTGTCCGGGCGATGTACCAGACGATTCGGGAAAGAATTGTTCTCAAGAACGAAAAAAGTGTCAAAGAAAGCGAGAAAGATATTCAGATTTTTCTGGCGACGGTGAAATCAATCTCCAAAGCTGACATCGCGACCCTCAATTGGGCGCTTCTCAAGGTGTATCTTCCCGAATGGGTCGAAAGCGGCGATGGCGAAAAAGAATTGCGTGCCATTGCCGAAAATCTGCCGAGTCTGCGTCGTTCTTTCCGGAAAAAAATCGCGAGTCCTGTCTCGGTGAAAATCGGAGTGGCGCTTCGGAAATACGCCGTCTATTTCAATATTTTTTATGAAGCGGCGCTCGAAAACATTTCAAAAATCGACAAAATCGCCGGAGACCCCGAATCGCTCAAATTCACGGTCCAGCTTGCGGCCTCGGAAACATACGATCGGGAAATGAAAAAGTACTGGAAACGCGTGAAAAGAAGTCTGGTCTTTCTTATAATCACGAAAGTGATTCTCGCGGTGGCGGTGGAATATCCTTTCGATCTCTATGTCGTCGGACAGGTTACGATGGCCCCGATTGTCATCAATCTTTTCTTTCCGCCCTTCTATCTCGTTTTCCTTTCACTGACTGTTCGCCGGCCAAGCGAGACAAACTCCGCTCTTATCGCCAAGGGAGTTGAGGAAATTGCCTACGGACGGGAAAAAAAACCGATTGCCGAAATTCGTCTTCGGGAAATTGAAACTTTTTCCGATTGGGCGCTCAACTTATTCTTCATTCTCACCTATGGAATTTCATTCGGGCTTGCCGTCTGGATTTTGAATATCCTCAATTTCAACTGGCTTGGAATCTTGATATTCCTGTTCCTTTTTAGCGTAATAAATTTTTTCAACGCCTTAGTGCGTCAGCCGGTGCGCGAGCTTCTCGTTGCCCGCGAGAAAGAAGGAATGGTCGGGATATTCATCGACACGCTTTCGATGCCGTTCGTGAAAATAGGAAAATGGATGTCGGTGAATTTCTCCCGTGTCAACGTTTTTGTTTTTCTGTTTGATGTTATAATAGAAGCGCCGTTCAAAGTGGTGGTTCGGTTCATTCGGGAATGGGCGGGATTTATCAGGAGGAAGAAAGAGGAAATGATCTAGGGTGAAGTATGAATTAGGAATTATGAATTAAGAATATTTTTTTGCTTGCATAATTCATAATTCATAATTCATAATTCGACAATCTTGGGTCGTTTATATAAAAATTGGCGCTATCTAACGCTTGGGATAATTATTGTCCTTGCTGCTTTTGTTCGCCTTTACCATTTCCATGATTGGCTCTATTTTGCGATGGATCAGGCCCGGGACGCGATGCTGGTGCACAAAGCTTACGACAGCGGTATTTTGCAGTTGCCGCTTCTTGGGCCGCGGGCGGCGGGAACGTTTCTCCGGCTCGGGCCGGCATTCTACTATTTCCAATATATTTCGGCCAAAATTTTCAACTCCGCCGACCCGGCGGTTTTGGCCTTTCCGGACGCGCTTTTTTCAATTCTTTCTATTCCTCTCTTTTATTTTTTCCTGCGGTTGTATTTCAAAAAAATTTCGTCGCTTCTGGCGGTTGCGGCCCACGCTTTCAGTTTTCTCGCCATAGAGTATTCGCGCTTTGCCTGGAATCCGAACTCGGCTCCCTTTTGGATACTTGCGTGTCTATACAGCCTCGCGAAATTCAGCCAAAGCGAAACGAAAAAGGGAAAATTGCTGTGGCTGGGAGCGGCGGCAGCGGGATTAGGCTTTGCGAGCCAAATGCACTTCCTTGTTTTTTTGACGCTTCCGATGATCATCGCGATATATTTCATTTGGAGCGGCGGCTGGCGAAAGCTCGACTGGAAAAATATCCTGCTCGCGCTTCTCATCCTTGCCATTCTCTATCTCCCGATGATTTTGAGCGAGATGAAAACCGGAGGCGATAATATGAAACAATTCATTTTCGCCCTCAAAAACAAATCGAACGCCGACTACTCGCTAAAAGATAAAATTTTCCAAAACATCTTCAATCACGGAAATTATTACTTCATGCTGCTTACTTCATATATGAGCCGGACGGGAAAATTTTCCATGATTGCGGGGATTGTTTTTGTCACGGCAACGCTGCTCAAGATGTTTTTTGGCCTGCGGGACGAGAAAGATAAAAACAAAAGAAATTTTCTCAAACTCATTTCCGTTTGGTTCGCGATTATCTTTTTTGTTCTCATATTGTTTGCTTTTCAGATTCGGCCCCGCTTTTTCTTTCCGGTTTTCTTTTTGCCCTTCGTTTTCTTCGCTTTTTGGCTCGAATGGCTCCTCGCGTGGAAGAAAAAATACTGGGCTTTTGGCGCCGCAATTCTTATATCGTTCGCGGTGATTGCCCTCAACGCGGAAGCGACATATGCCTGGTACAAAAGCTTTGCCAAACAAGAAGAGCTTCGGCCCTTGAAAGGAAGATTTTTGGCGGTTCAGCCGATGCACGGGGTCGCGCTTTCGCATCTCGAAGCGGCGGCTGATTTTCTTGACAGTCGATCGAAATCGGAAGGAAGGCAGATTCATCTCTACGGCGATATGACTTTTCGCGTTCCGCTCCAGTATCTCATGGAAATCAAAAATCCCCCGACGGATTATAAGCTGATGTCGCGAAAAGACACCGACCAGAGCGCCCTCTATTTTTCTATGACGGCCGACAAAGACGGATACACGGAAATTCCGGAAAACTACCGCATCAAATTCGACCTCGAAAACTCTTTTATTTTCGGCCAGCGCCTCCAGCTTTTTGAGATGAAGCTCAAAGAAATCCAGCCGGAATACAAAAAAGGCGAAAAAAATAGCGGGGAAAAGAAAAAACCGAGAGCAAGGAGAAAGGAAAGGGTGAAGTGGGAGAATGTATTTTAGCGAGACCAAAAACCAAAAACCAAAATCACAAACTAAAAACTAAAAATGCGTAAAAACTTTAAGATATTTTTGCTTTTTGGTTTATGAATTACAACGAAAATATTTCTTCTGGTAACCCCTTTTTCTTAAGAGGCAACAAGAATATCGGCATATTATTATTACACGGTTGGACATCTCCTCCTGACGAGCTTCTTCCACTTGCAAAATATCTGAATTCTTTCGGCTGGACGGTCTACGCGCCGCTTCTTTTGGGACACGGCACAAAACCGGAAGATCTCGAGCACGTCAAATGGAAAGACTGGCTTTCCCAGAGCCGGGAGGAGCTCGAGAAACTCAAAGAGCATAGTGAGAAAATCTTCGTTGGTGGGATTTCGATGGGGGGAAATTTGGCTATGATGATTTCGAAAGACGAATCAGTCGCCGGAATTTTCACGATGGGCGCGGCGATGCGCTACAAGCTCCATAACCTCGCGAAAATAGCGCTTTTTTTTATGGGACTCACAAAAACCTACCGCCGGAAATATTATCCGCCGTGGGTGCGAAAAAAAATGGGGAACCGCAAGGTGTATATGTACTATCCAATTGAAAGCGCCAAAGAAGTCGTGCGACTCGCCGAGGCGACGGGAGCTTTTTTGCCGCAAATCACAAAACCGATTCTCGTTATGCAATCTACTTCGGATCATATGGTTTCAAAAAAATCGCCAAAAATGATATTGGAGGGAGTGAAATCGAAAATAAAAGAGATTTTCTGGATAGAGAACGCGTACCACGTGTTTGCCAGCAATAAAGACGTGCACAAAAGAATAGGGGAATTCATATCAAGAGTTATTTCCTAAGGTTCGACCTTCGGATATCAAAGCTATGAAAATCGCCATTTTCACCAACAACTATCTTCCCAATCCCTATGGCGTTTCGGGGTCTGTTGAGAGTTTTCGCAAGGAATTCGAAAAGCTGGAGCACGAGGTTTATATTTTCGCTCCGCGCTGGAAAGGATATCGGGACACCAATCCGCGTGTTTTCCGCTACCCGGCATTTGAGACGAATATCAAAATAAAGTTTCCAATCGCCATTCCGTATTCGCGAAAAATTGACAAGATCCTGAAAGAATTGGATTTGGATATCATACACTCGCAGCATCCGAATCTTTTGGGAAGCGCCGCGGCGCGCTGGGCAAAGAAGAAAAATATCCCGTTGGTTTTCACTTGGCACACGCTTTATGACCAGTATGCCCATTTTGTCCCTTTCGTTCCACAAAGACTCGCCGCCTGGTGGGCGATCCGAAACGCCAGAAATTATGCCGACCGGTGCGACGCGGTGGTTGCTCCCACGCCATCAGTGATTGAAATAATCCGGAAGTGGGGAGCGACGAACGAAAACATCACGGCTATTCCAACCGGTGTGGAGGGAGAACAATTTGAAAATCCGGATCGGGAGAGCGTGAGAAAAAAATATGAAATAAAAGAAGATGAGATCCTGCTTTTTGTGATGACGCGACTCACGGCTGAAAAAAATGTCGAGTTTTTAGTCGATGCTGTTTTGGAGGTTTTGCAGAAAAATGAGGATGCTCACCCCGTTAAATCCCCGACTCAAAGTCGGAGTGCGACTTTGCCGCAATTTAACAGGGTAAAATTTATGATTTGCGGTGAGGGAAATTTGAAGGATTCATTAATAAAAAAAGTTTCCGAGACTGGACTTAATGACAAAGTTATTTTTATAGGCATTGTTTCTGATAAAGAAAAAAAAGATTATTATGCCGCGGGAGATGTTTTCGTCTACGCTTCAAAATCGGAAACGCAGGGAATGATTTTGACGGAAGCGATGTATTCGGGCTTGCCGATTGTGGCGGTGCGGGCGACCGGCGCGAAAGATATTATCAAAGATGGAAAAACGGGATTTTTGGTCGCGGAAGATAAGGAAGAGTTTTCACATGCCGTTCAGAAATTGATTGATGATGAAAATTTGCGGAAAAATTTCGGGGAAAAAGCGGGAAAGATTGCAAGGGAAAAATACACCTCTTCCGTTTGCGCGAAAAGAATGCTGGAAGTTTATAAAAAAGCAATAGATGATCATAAATAGAAAGTTCTATCGGCGAAATACTTTGAAAGTTGCCCGGGATCTTCTCGGCTGTTTTTTGATGCGCGAATATCGCGGAAAAATTTGGCGGGCGATGACCATCGAAACCGAAGCCTATCACGGCGAGGACGATCTGGCTTGTCACGCTTCGCGGGGGAGAACTCCAAGGACAGAAGTGATGTACGGAGAGCCGGGCTGCGCTTATGTTTATATGATTTATGGAATGTACCATTGCCTCAACATCGTCACCGAGAAAAAAGATTTCCCGGCGGCGGTTTTGATTAGGGGAGCGAAACTTTGTAGACGTCCGACGTCTACAAAGTCGAAGACGTCGGACGTCTACTTGGATGGCCCCGGAAAACTCTGTAAATTTTTGCATATCGACCGAAAACTCAACAAATGGGACATAACAAAAGGGGAAAAATTGTGGCTCGAAAAAGGAATTCCGAAGGTTCGACCTTCGGAAATAAAAAAATCCCAGAGAATCGGCATTGACTACGCCCAATACTGCCGGGAATATTTGTGGCGGTTTTCAATCAAGCCATAATCATTATAAGGCTTATAAAAGATATATTTGCCCCATGTTTCATGAAACATCCCGACCATTGACAGGAGTGTTTTATTTTGATATAATGACCCGTTGGGATTGAGATTGAAATGAGTATTTTGCGGGGAGAATGATGGAGGGGAAGTGTCTAGGGAAAGATATTAGGCTCGCAATTATCTACATAATACAGCCTTAAATATTCTATTCCCCTTAACTCCTTCATCATTCTCTTCGTGAGAAGAGAAGCCCGCCGACGCCAAGGCTTTGGCGAGGTAAAGTGTTCTTTGAGAAAATCCTCAACCGAGGCGATATGGAAATTATTTTTTAGTTTCCATTTTACCTCGGTGAGAGGAAAAAAATTTTGAAGGAGATAATAATGGACAGTCGTCGGAAAAGAAGGATTCGCACGGGAATAATCGCCTGTATCGGTGGCGGTGTAATATTTTTTCTTTTTTACTGTGGATTACCTTATGTGCTGGGCGGATAATGAATAAGCACTGAAATGGGAGCGCCAAGGAAAAGGCATCCGCGCCGAACTCTACCGGGAACTTTGCCCGCGGGGCAGCGGCACTTTCGTGCCTTGCTCCAACGGTGAAGAATTGCACTGGCGGGATATTATGTGCCGCCTGGCCAATCCCAACTGGACACCGATCCGCTAGACTAAGGAGGGATAGAAAACATGGCCAGAGTCGTTAGTTGTACGGTCATCGTTAACTTTAACAAGGGGGAAGTAAAATTGCTAGAGCGCAAACCGGCCTCTCTACATAGGGGCTGGGAAATTCCCGAGGGAATGATGAATATACCCCGGGAAAAGGCCAAGGAATATCTGCGGGCTTGGAGTCATCTCCTGAGGCCCGTCGAGGCGAACCAAATAGTAGCTATATAAAAATAGCCATCAACCAAAATTTTCCGGGCGGGGAGGCAAATTTGCTTCCCCCCCGCCCCCTCATCCGAGTTCGTTAGCACGTTATCGTGAATAGCGAACTCAGATGGGGGAAATAAAAAAAACAGCTCGGCGAAAATCTGCGGCTGTTTTTTTTGTTTATTCTATATTGTCAACAATGATTGCTATAGCAATGGATATTGACAATATATTTTTACAAATTTCTATTCCAAATGAATCTCCTTGTCGAACCTATCTAAAGTTTGTTTCAAAATCGGAAATTTTTCGAGTTTTGGATCAAATTCAAACAGGCTTTGCGCTTCAATGCGGCCTTGCTGGATAAGTTTCACATCCGAGAGATGCTGCATGGCCGCGTCGGCGATTCCGGATTGGCGCTTTCCGATGAATTGACCAGGACCCCGGATTTCGAGATCATATTCTGCCAATTTGAAGCCATCTTCAGACTCGATAAGCGCCTTCAGCCTTTTGTTCGTTGTAGCCGAAGGTGAATCCGTGAACAAAAAGCAATGCGATTGATGCTCCGAACGGCCGACGCGCCCGCGAAATTGGTGAAGTTGCGCGAGACCGAAGCGCTCCGAACCCTCAATAACCATAATCGTCGCGTTGGGGACATCCACACCGACTTCTATAACCGAAGTAGAAACCAAAATATCATACTTTTTATCATTGAAATCCTTCATCACTTCTTCCTTGTCTTTTGGTTTCATGCGTCCGTGCAGCAAGCCGATTTTCAAGTCGGGAAAAATATCATTCGATAATCTTTTATACTCTTCCGTCGCGGCTTTCCCTGAAATTTTTTCCGATTCTTCTATGAGTGGAAAGATAAAAAAAGCCTGGCGCCCCTTTTTTATTTCAGCGCGGATGAAATTATAAACTTTCTCGCGGCTGGCGGGAGTGATAGTTTCCGTAATAATTTTTTTTCGGCCTTTGGGAAGTTCGTCCAGAATAGAGAGATCCAAATTTCCATAAAATGCCAAAGCCAAAGTTCTTGGAATGGGAGTGGCGGTCATTGATAATAAGTGCGGAACAGAATTTTTAAGATTATCCTTTAGATTAGCCGCCGCTTTCTGTAATATTGCTCTTTGCTCGACTCCAAAACGATGCTGTTCGTCGATAACAACAAGAGCTAAATTCTTGAACTCCACGGATTCCTGAATGAGCGCGTGCGTGCCGATGAGAATTTTTATTTCCCCGCGGCGGATTTTTCCCAGAAAATTTTTGCGAGTGTTTTTTTTCCAGAAAGTCCGGCTCTCACTGTTTGTCAGCAGGCCTACTTTTTGCGAAAAGCCCTTGAGAACTTTTCCAAAAGTTTCAAAATGCTGCCGGGCCAGCACCTCCGTCGGCGCCATAATAGCCGTTTGGTATCCGGCCGTCATCGCCTCGAGCGCCGCGATTGCCGCGACGACTGTTTTCCCCGAGCCGACGTCTCCTTCAAGGAGTCGGTTCATCGGATGCGGTTTTTCAATGTCCCGCAAAATCTGAAAAGCCGATTTTCTTTGCGCGTCGGTCAGCTTGAACGGAAGAGACGCCACGAAATCTTTCACCAATTTTTCATCGAAATTTATTTTCGTCGCACAGCTCGTTTCCCAATCCTTTCTCGCCCGCACTGACACAAACTGAATGAGAAACATTTCCTCAAAGGCCATTCTCTTTTGAGCAACTTTCACTTTTTCGAAACTTGACGGGAAATGAAGTTCCTGGACGGCTTCTCGCGCGCTGATCAAGTTTTGTCTTTTGAGAATCGCGTCGGGGATTATTTCCGGAATTTCCTCGAGATATTTTTTGAGAAGCTGGCTGATTTTCCACCGCAGCCAGCGGGAAGTGAGCCCGCGTGTTTCGGGATAAACAGGGACGATCCGGCCGGTATTAGTCGGCGCGCGCTTGGCCATTTCATAGGCCGGACTTGAAAAATATAGGCCCTTCTTGTCCCAATTTACTTTTCCGCTCAACCTCACGAGAGAATCCTTTTTTATATTCTGAACGATGTAAGGCTGGTTGAACCAGACGACTCTTATTGATCCGGATTTGTCCTCGGCGATGGCTTCAGTAATAGCCATTCTTCTTTTCCAGGTGCGGATATTTTGAATGTCAACAATTTTCCCCTCTATGGTCGCGATTTCATCCTGCTTGAGTTCGATGATTTTGATAATTTTTGAAAAATCATCGTAGCGGTGCGGGAAAAAATATAAAAAATCCCGGATATTTTTGATTCCGAGCTGTTCGAGTTTTTTCAGATATTTTTTCTCGATGAAGGAAATATTTTTTATCGGCGTGTCAAGCGCGGACATATTATCGCGATATTATTCAAATAAAAAACTGGTGGCTATTCGACAGTGTCTTTGACTCCGACTTTTGCCCCTCACCGCAGAATCAGTGGGCCAATTTGTGGGGGATATACGAGAAATATTCAGAGAGTAATGGTCCAAATGCTTTAGTCTCAAGGCTGTGGTGAGGAGCGAACCTGCCGGCATTCGCCGTTCACGCACTTGGTTCGAAACCTCCCGTCGATTCCCGTGCAAAAATCAGGGCAAGGCCGAAGCAGGGGATCGACGTATTTAGCGTTTCCAAAAAAGCACTCTTTGGTTTCAATGCGGCGTCCACAGGCGCAGTCGCTGTCCGCTTGGCAGGATTTTTCGGAAACTGTCGATTCCGTTTGCTCCGGCTGGCTTTGAGGAACGCTATCAGTCGCGTTTTGCTTCACACAGCCACCAAGAAAAATAATAGCAGTGGATATTACGGCGAATGTGATTGTTTTTTTCATGGTTATACTTTACGCTGGCGTCCCCGAGAGGACTTGAACCTCTGGCCTCAACCTCCGCAAGGTTGCGCTCTATCCAACTGAGCTACGGGGACGTAAAACTTGTGTTACATATTACAAGTTGCATGTTTCGCGATTAAAGTCCAATCAGCCTCTCCAATCTATCGAGAATTGTCAATTCCTGCTTTATTTCAGGAAGATATTGTACGAGAGTTTCACGAATGAGAATGGGATTGGCGTTTCCGATCGGGATGTGAATATAGGGAAGAAAAGTTTTCCTGCTGTGAAGACTCAAGACTCGAATTCCTTCTTCCGCTTCGTAAAAAATCCAAAAACTTTTGAGGTCATTGTAGGCGTAAAAGTAGTTGTCAACCTGTATGCCGTCGGGCGTGATTTGCATTTTGATGATCCGGGGCTCCCTTTCGGCGTAAACGTACCCGAGCATTCCGATGAGAATGAACATGATCGCCATGAGAATAGAATTGGTAACGAGAGCGTAAACGACGATTGCCAAAAGTATTCCGCCCATAATCCAATACCACTTCGGGTGTTTTTCAAAATGCTCGTATTCCGGCGCTTCCCAGGAAAAGGTCGGCTCGTCGCTTGTTTTGAACTTGGTGATGGATTTAGTTCTCGGTTTGTTTGGGTTCATTTTTTTGATAATATTTTTTCGGTGGGGGTGAGATTCGAACTCACGGTACTATTTCTAGTACTCCAGTTTTTCTCGATCCCGCACCAAAATTTGTCTAATCGGTGGGAGAGGGATTCGAACCCCCGGTGCCATTACTGACACTGCAGTTTTCAAGACTGCCGCTTTCGTCCACTCAGCCATCCCACCGTAATATTTATAATGCTATAAATTATTTTTGGTGCGGGGCAAGCTGGTGCACTTGCCCTGCAGTTAAATGCGAAGCATTTATACTTCAGGGTTCAGCCACTCTGCCACGCCTCCAGTGCATTCGGAGAGGGAGGGATTCGAACCCTCGATACGGTTTTAAGGCCGTATAACAGGTTAGCAACCTATCGCTTTCAGCCGCTCAGCCACCTCTCCACGGCTATATGAGTATAGGGGGAAACCCTTTATTTTTCAAGGTTTATTTAGATGTCGAATACCCTAAAGCTCGAAAATCATTGGCTATGACCTGATATCCGGTATCGTTGGGATGGAGTCCGTCAGCGCAAATATATCCCTTTTGCTGGGGATCTTCAGTTTTGCTTGCGCCGTTGAACGAGGTGTGGACATCTGCGCACAGAAAACCTTTCGAACGGCCCGCTTTGCAAAGTATGCTGTCCGCCTTCTTCACGTAATAGTTCAGGAAGGCGAAATCACTCGAATATTTATCCCCGCTGAAACTGTCAACGCTTGAGTCCGAGGTGACAGCCGAATAATATAAATTCATTGTGCGATATATCGTTTGTTGTTTTCCGCGGAGTTTTTTTATCTCTTTGAGAATTTTTTTGAAATTTTTTTTGAGATTCTTGTTGGCTGTTTTCATGCATTTGTCGTTTTTCTTTCCTCCGCATATTCCGGCTTTGTATTTCACGGTCGCCTGCAGCAAGTCATTCCCGCCAATGTCAACCGTAATCACTCGGGAACTCGAGACGGCCGCCCGAAAGACAGCATTACTCTTGAGAGCGGCCAGGAGATCACTGCTGGTCCAGCCGGAAGAGCCAAGATTCCAGAGGTTTATGGTTACGCCGTTGTCACTTTCCACGTAATTCTTGTACGTATCGACGTAACCGTAGTTTCCCGTGGCGCCATAACCATAGGCCAGCGAATCGCCGAGAGCCGTGTAGTTCCAAGTCTCGGCAGAGGCGAAAGCGGGCGCGAGAAGAAAGGAGGCCAGAACACCCAAAATTTTTCCGACGAAGATTTTTTTCTTTTGTTTCACCCCGTTAGAAATTTCGATATTTTTTTTCATTTTTTTGTGATGAACCCGCTAAAAATAGCTCGGATAGACCTAATTTCTAACGGGGTTAATTTTTTTATTTTACCCTGTTGAATTGCGCCGCAGGCGCACCTCCCACTCCGGGGGAGGATTCAACAGAGTGAATATTTTTTAATTTTGCTTCATGGTTTGCCGCGCGATGACGGCGGCGAAAACATATCTTGCTCCATTTTCTTTCAGAACTCCTGCGCATTCCTGAAGAGTGGCGCCGGTCGTGGCGATGTCGTCCACGAGCAAAATCCGGGCGCCTTTGATTTTTGAAGGCTTGGTCTTGAGAGAAAATATTCCCTTGACGTTGTCGAGGCGATCCCTGTATTTTTTGATTTCCATTTGCGGTTTTTTGTGCTTTCTTCTTTCCAGCGCATCCAGCATTTCGATTTTCACCGGAGGCGCCAGCCCAGCGGAAATTTTTTCGGCGAGAAGTTGGCTTTGGTTAAATCCTCTCCAGCGGAGTCTCCGCCGGTGCAGGGGAACGGGAACGACATATTTGGGAAGAGAAATGTCATTTTCCAAAAGCGACTTCAGAAGTATTTCTGAAAGAGGCGAGGCAAGCTCGGAGGCAAAGCGGTATTTCAGATTGTATGTCGCCTGTTTCACAAAGGGATTTTCGTATGAAACAGCCGCTACAAGGCCGTCAAGGCGCGATTTTTTCTGTTCTTTGCAAAAAAAGCAGAGTTTTCCCTTCAGTGTGGCGATTTTTTCGCACCAAGGGCAAGATTGCTGTTCGCGCATCTTTGTTTCGGCGAAACATTGCTCGCAAACCCAATGTTCGGGCGCGCCGCAGGAAAGGCAAGAAACGGGAAAAAGAGTGTCGAGAATGATTTTTTTTATTTTGACAAAAAAGTGCACGCGATTTTCTTATTTCTCTAACATATTACCACATCACGGTCCTTGCTCTCAAGGGCGATGGCGATTGTTGTTGACTTTGAAAAAATATGGTACAATAGAAACAAGTTGAATATACATACAAAAACAAAAGAATGAAATCAATTCTTAATGTTTGTGTTATTCGGATAAGCAACTGGCCCTGCAGAATTCAGGTTTTTCTGCGCGGCTTTTTTTATTCTTGAAATGTTTAGCTTATTTTCGAGGAAAAACAAGTGCTTGGGTGTTGATATCGGCACAACCGGCGTCAAGATAGTCGAGCTCAAAAAAGAGAACAATGTTCCCGTCCTTTCAAATTATGCTCTTTCCTATGACTCGGGTTCCCTTATTCAAACGAGCGGATTGGAAATTCTCGACGGACAGTCAAGTGAAATAATCCGGAACGTACTCAAAAGAGGGAAATTCTCGACAAAAAGGGCTGTTGTCGCCATCCCCAGTTTTTTGGCTCTGATTTCTTTTGTGGAACTTCCCGAAATGCCGAGAGCGGAGCTTGACCAAGCGGTGAGATTCGAAGCCAACAAATATATTCCCACGCCGCTTGATGAAGTGAGTCTCGGGTGGGATATCATCGGGAGCTATCAGGAAAAGCCCATTGAAGGATCTCAAGCCATTCGGCAAAACAACAAAATCCAAATCATGGTCGTTACGGTTCCCAAGAGTTCGATCGAAAGCATAACAAAAGTCATTGAGAAAAACGGATTGGTATCCTCGGCGCTTGAAGTTGAAAATTTCGCGACGACAAGATGCCTCATCGGAAACGACAAAGGAACTTTCATGATTGTGAATATTGGCGCCAAAGCCACCAATTTTACGATTGTGAGTGACGGGATCATCAGAGTAACTCGCAGTATCGATGTCGGAGGAGTCGAAATTTCAAGGGCGATCGCGAGCGGTTTGAGAATAGACCTTCAGCGAGCCGACAAGTTCAAGAGGTCAAATCAAATCAATCTGTTGGACGTAAAAGACAGGACTTCGTCTCTTGTCGCGCCCGTTGCGGGGATGATTCTTGATGAAATCAAGCGTCTTCGCGAGCTCTATCACAAAAAAAATCCCCTCAGAAAAATAGAAAAATTGATATTTACCGGCGGAACTTCAAAAATGAACAGTCTGTTGGAATATTTCTCGCGTCAGATGTCTTTGGAGTGCCAGCTTGGGAATTCGTTGGCGCGGGTCGGGGTGGAGAAAAAATACGAGAATGTCGTAAAAGAAGTGGCGCCTGAACTGACGGTTGCCATCGGTTTGGCTCTTAGGGGGCTGCAAGAAAAATAACCGGCCTGGAGCAATTTGTTGAAATTTTCCAATAATGGTACAATCAAAAAAGTAATATATAAGTAATATTTAGAAAAGATAAAAACAAAAATATGACCGCAAACATCAACTTAGTTTCACCGGAAAACGAAAACAAACCGGCGATGAGCGGAAAAGCGATGCTGTTCCTTTCAATCGGTCTGGTCGTTTTGACTCTGGCCGTCTACGGCGCGATAAGTTTCATGGGTAAAAATTATTCCGACAAAAAAGCCAGTCTCGAAAGCGATATACAGGTCGAAAAAGCGAAAATGAGCAGCCCGAATTACGCGGCTTTGGCCGATTTTCAGGATAGAATCTATCTGTTGGGAAAAATCGTCGACGATCACGCTTATTGGGATAAATATCTCAAAGAATTGAGCAAATATGTTCTTCCTGAAATCCGTTTCTCGGAACTTTCCGGGGGTGAAAAGGAAGACGTTTTTTCCATAAAAGGGATTGCCTCAAATTTCGAAACTCTTTCAAGAGGAATAATGTTGCTTCAGAAGTTTCCGGGAATAAGCTCGGTCGAATTCAAGGGAGCGAGCGAGAAAACCGACGTCAATGGCAGTCAGTCGGGAATCGAGTTTGAATTGACGGCCACGGCCGACGGAAAATATCTTCAGGGAAATTCGGCCGAAGCACGGTAGAAGCAAAGAGTTTTTTTAATCCGCAACATAACAATATAAAAATAAAAAAATGGTTAAACAAATTGTCGGCCTCAAAGTTCTTGTTCTTCCACTTGCGGTTGCTTTTGCAATCATGTTTGCCGTTCTTTTCGTGAAACCCGCTTTTGACGACATGATGGCGGCGAGGAAGGATGTCGCCGCAAACGCCGGGCAATTGGAAAGTCTTCGGGTTCAAAATGCAAAACTGGCCGAACTGAAATCGCAATGGGAAACTATGGAAGAAAAAAAGCTGGTTCAAACCGCGCTCCCCGAAAGCGAGGAAGTTGACAGCTATATGTCAGAATTATACCAGAGAGTCAGCCGAAGCGGAGCCCTTCTCACGAAATTTGAATCGACAAAAGCGGTTTCTTCCGAAAATATTTCCTATGCGTGCGTAAAAAGCGACGAAACGTCAGTTTCAGGCGGGATTCAGCCTTCGATGCAAGGAACGACCCCAGACGCTTCAAAAATGCCGGCGACTCCTTTGGCTTCCGGCGCGGCGCCGGCTGTTTCGAGTTCTTGCGCAAATTTGGCGACGGTGGAGATATCGATTTTTGGCAATTGGGAACAAATACTGGGACTTTTCAAATATTTGGAAGACACAAACCGTCTGGCTAATATCTCAAAAGTCGCGATTCGGTTGAAAGAGCAGGTTGTCCAAGAAGGCGGAAACAGCGATCTTCTCAGCGCGGGTATCAAGCTGAATATTTTCTATAAACCGAAAAGTGAAACAGGAAACATGACCACGATAAGCAGTCTTGCAAGCGGAGGGAGCTTCAGCGAAGAAGGTTTGAAAAAATTGAAAGACGTTGTCTTTTCGGCTTTTGAAGAACCAGGCGTTTCCGAAGCGGGAGAAAGGAATATTTTTAAATAGCAAACAGCAGAGTCCGGCTCTTTTGCGGTTGAATTTTGCTTCGGGTTGCGAGAAATTGTTAGAGGGTCGGATATGTGATTGAAAATGACCGAAGATAAAAAAAATGAAAAAAGCGAAAGCAACGCCGAAAACGGGAAAATTGACTGGGAAAATCTAAAAATATCGCCGGATATTATCAGTCTTGTTCCTTATGAAGCGGCCAAGCAGTATAAATTCGTTCCCTTGGAAAAAGACGGTCATGTTCTGCGCCTAGGCGTTGTCGATGACGAGAACATCGAAGTTCAGAATGCTCTTCAGTTTTTGGCGGAAAAGAATCAATTGAGCGTCGAAATTATTAAAATCTCGGAAAAAGATTTCAAAAATGCGCTCGAAGCTTACACCAGCCCGACCTTTACAATAACCAAGGCCCTCGAATCCATCACCGCGCAGGAAAAATTCGAAACAGAACCGGCGGAAGGCGAAACTGAAGGAAAGGAAAAAGGGGAAGCCGTGATGAGAGACGCGCCAGTTGCGAAAATAGTCGAAGTGATTCTGCGAAACGCAATCGAGGGATCGGCCAGTGATGTCCACATCGAGCCGCTCGAAGACAGTGTCCGGGTGAGATATCGATTAGACGGTATATTGCACAACTCCCTCGCTCTTCCGAAAAAAATCGGTCCGGCGATCGTCTCGAGGATAAAAATTCTTTCCAATTTGAAAATTGACGAGAGAAGGAAGCCCCAAGACGGCCGGTTCAGAATCATTGAAAAAGGCAAACAGATCGACCTTCGTGTTTCTTCGTTCCCGGTTTCAATGGGGGAGAAAGTGGTGATGAGAGTCTTGGACAAAGAAAAAGGACTGCTTGATTTGGAAGATTTGGGCGTCATGGGGCGAAATTACGAGGTCATAAAAGAAGGTATTTTCGAGCCTTACGGAATGATTCTTATTACCGGTCCGACCGGATCGGGGAAATCAACGACGCTTTACGCCATCTTGAAAATTATGAACAAGGAAGGCGTCAATATCGTCACTCTCGAGGATCCGGTTGAATACGCGCTGGAAGGCATCAACCAGAGTCAGGTGAAACCGGAAATCGGATACACTTTCGCGACCGGTTTGCGTTCGATTTTGCGCCAGGATCCGGATATAATAATGGTTGGCGAAATTCGGGACAAAGAAACGGCGGAGCTTGCCGTTCACGCGGCTCTCACGGGGCACATCGTTCTTTCCACCCTCCACACCAATGATTCGATCGGAGCCATTCCGCGAATGATTGACATGGGCGTGGAGCCGTTTCTTATCGCTTCGTCTCTCCGGGTAGTGGTTGCCCAAAGATTGGTGCGGAAAATTTGTGAATTTTGCGAAGAAGAGGTCAGGGTGACCGAAACCATAAAAAGGACAATCGAAAAAAATCTGGCTCAAATTCCGGAGGAGCAAAAAAAAGACCTTGATCTCTCACGAGGAATAAAAATACACAGAGGAAAGGGCTGTCCGAAATGCGGTGGCCTGGGAACAAAGGGCAGAATCGGAATCTTCGAAGTTTTCAGCGTGAACGATGAAGTCGTGAATCTTATGGGAGAGAAAGTCGAAGAAGAAGCTCTTCGCAAAGTGGTGAAAAATCAAGGAATGATCAAAATGAAACAGGACGGCATACTCAAAGTTCTCAAGGGAATCACGACTCTCGAGGAAATAGAAAGAGCGACAGAAGAAGAATCTCTCGAAATTGACTAATAATATGCCCGGTAGTGAAATTTTGACTGGCCTTCGGCCGAAAAAATAACTACACAGGCAATTATGAAAATTATCTAAATTATTATAATATTTTGTCACTAGATTTTTCTAGAGTCAAAATTCTACTACCGGGATGAGCAAAAAAAAAGTGCTAATCGTGGAGGATGACAATTTTGTGGCCGAAGTTTATTCCACGAAACTTTTGGAAATGGGGCACGAGATTCAAATTGCCCAAAACGGTGAAGAAGGATTATCCCTGGTAGAAAAAGGAAAGCCGGATCTTATTCTTCTCGACATCATAATGCCGGTTATGGGGGGGATCGAAATGCTCGAAGAACTCAAGAAAAACGAAGAATGGAAAAACATCCCGGTGATTCTCCTCACCAATGTCGGCGAAAAAGAAAGCATTCAGAAAGTTCGCGGGCTGGGTGTTCAGGACTATCTCATCAAATCCCATTTTACTCCGGCGGAAGTGATTGAAAAAATCGAAGCGATATTGGGAAAGTGACGGATGTCCGACAGTGGTTTGCCGCCCGGCGCGCTTTGCTGTCGGCGTCAGGCAATTTAATATTATATAAAAATTCCGTCCGTTTTATTTTCTGTCGGGCGGATTGCTAACAGGGATGGAAAACAGAACCCAAATCGAAGCAAAATTCAACAGCTATTTGGAAATGGTCGCCCAGCAGGGAGCATCGGACCTGCATTTGTCGGTGGGACGGCCGCCAATTCTTCGCATAGACGGAAAGCTTTATCCTATTGCCGGCGAAGAAAAGCTTTCCGATCGAGCAATGATTGAGACAGCGCAGGCGATACTCAACGAGGATCAGAAAAAAAGACTTGAGAAAGAGAGGCAAATTGATTTTTCGATCGATCTTCACGGAAAAGCGCGTTTCAGGGCCAATGTTTTTTACCAAAAAGGGTACATAAGCGCCGCGTTTCGAATGATTCCTTCGAAGATAAGGACGCTTGAAGAGCTGAAACTGCCGACGATTTTGTACGAGTTTACGAAACCCGCGCAAGGTTTTGTTCTTATAACCGGACCTTGCGGCCATGGGAAATCGACGACTCTTGCGGCTATCATAGACTACATAAATCACACTCGGCAAGATCACATTATCACCATCGAGGATCCGATTGAATACCTTTTCGATCCGGATATGTGCATCATTGACCAGCGGGAAGTTTTTCAGGACGCGATGAGCTTCGGCACGGCTCTCCGAGCGACATTTCGCGAGGACGCGGATGTGATAATGGTCGGCGAAATGCGCGACATTGAAACAATAAGCACGGCGCTCACGGCGGCAGAAACGGGACATCTCATTTTTGCCACGCTTCACACAAATGACGCGTCCCAGACGATTGATCGAATAGTCGACGTCTTCCCGGCTCATCAGCAAAATCAGGTCAGAATGCAATTGGCGCAAACGCTTCTCGGAATTGTTTCGCAAAGGCTTGTGAACAAAATCGAAGGAGGAAGAGTTCCGGCGGTTGAAATATTATATAACAATAACGCGATTTCCAATCTTATTCGAGAGGGTAAATCGCATCAGATCAATCTGGTGATCGAAACATCCCGCGAGCAGGGAATGATATCCCTCAATTATTCTTTGGCGGATTTGGTGAAAAGAGGTATAATATCGATGGAGGAAGCGGAAACATATTCGACGAACAAAGACGAGCTCAAAATTCTTTTGAGATAATTTATGGAATACAAATACAAAGCCCGAAACCAAGTTGGGGAAGTTCAGGAAGGCATTGTTGAAGCTTCGACTCTCGCCAACGCGACAGCCATTCTCCAGCAGCACAATTTGATTGTCGTGTCAATCGAGACAGAAAAAGAACAGAATCTTCTGATGAGTTTTTTACGCACTTGGGAGGGAGTGTCGGGGAAAGAATTTGTGATATTTTCAAGGCAACTGGCGGTTATGATTGAAGCCAAAGTTCCGCTTATGGCGGCCCTAAAGGGAATAACCGATCAGACTCCCAATCCCTTTTTTGCCAGAGTCCTCGCATCAGTTTTGTCCGATGTTGACGAGGGAAAGTCACTTTCGGACAGCCTCAAAAAACACCCCGAAGTTTTTTCCGAGCTTTACATAAATATTGTTCAATCCGGAGAAGTTTCCGGAAATCTCCAAAAATCGCTTGAGAGTCTGGCGAACAATATTGAAAAAAATTATACGCTTGCTCAAAAGATAAAAGGAGTTCTCTACTATCCGGCTTTTATTCTCACGGCCTTTTTCATAACGGGCGGGATAATGCTCGCCTTCGTCGTCCCCAAGCTGATGGGAATGCTGAAAGAAACCAACGCCAAATTGCCGATCACGACCAAAATGCTCATCGCCTCGGGGGATTTTATGCAAAAATGGTGGTGGGCGGTTCTTTTCGCGGTGATTTTAGCCGTGATGGCGCTCGTGTATTATTTTCGAACCGAAGACGGGGAAAAAGAGTTCGATATAATCAAGCTGAAAATCCCAATCATCAAAAGGGTTTTGCTGAATGTCTATCTGGCCCGTTTTGCCGAAAATTTGAGCACTCTGGTCCGAAGCGGACTTCCGATCGTGAGCGCTCTTGAAATTTCGGGTAAAGTCGTGGGCAATTCCGTTTTTGAAAAAGATATTTTTGAAGCGGCGGAAAAAGTGAAATCCGGCGGGACAATCAGCGAAGTTCTTTCCGACAAACCCAATTTTCCGTCCATTATGACCCAGATGATAAAAGTCGGCGAAGAAACGGGGAAACTGGACACGACGCTTATTTCGATGTCGAATTTCTATTCCCGCGAGGCCGACCAAATTGTTTCCAACCTTGCTTCGATTATTGAGCCGGTGCTGATCGTGATTCTCGGCTGCGGCGTGGGAATTCTTGTTTTCTCGATTATTATTCCAATATATAATATTGCTCAAGGGATAAAATAACCCAGAAAGGCGGTGAAAAATGAAAATAAAGAAAAACAATAGAGGTTTTACGCTGGTTGAGCTGCTACTCGTGATAGCAATAATATCAATTTTAGCCACGGTCCTGTTTGTGAGTTTAGGCGGTCAGCGTGAACGAGCGAGAACAACTGCGTTCAAGGAAAATGTCCGTGGCTTGGTAACGGCTTTTACCGCTTGCACCGATGGACAGGGAACAACTTACAGCGGCGAATTGAATGGCACAGGAATAACCTGCGACGGGGGAAGTTCGGGAATTTCCAGCGCGGTTCCGAAAGTTATCAATTGCGACGGAAAAGGCAACGTTTCAGTCAGCGCAAGCCCTTCAAGCGGGGACAACTGGGCGTTCACGGCGGTTTGCACTCGAAGTGGCGGAGCTTGCAACGCGAGCTGCAGCGCGGATGGATGCGTTTTCACCGGCACGTGCGAGTAGCTTTTTTTGACCCTTGGGCGTTTTTCATATGCAGAAAAACCGTAAAAATTATCTTTGTGGCTTTACGATGATTGAGATCTTGTTGACGCTTGCCATAATCGCGATTCTTGGAACGATTGTTTTCGCGGGTGCCAGCGGTCAAAGGCAAAGGGCCCGGGTAACTGCCGCTGTTGCTTCGGTGAAAAGCGCGATGACTCCGGCGATGACATGCGTTTCCCTCGACGGGAAAATATCAGCTCCGATGGCGGGAAGCATCGGAGGCGGGGCAATTTGTTCCGGATCCGAGGAATTTTCCGAACCGCCGATTGTATGGCCGACGCTGACGAATGGATGCTTTTATTGCGGAATGTCCGAAAATACGGTTTTGTTCAGGTGCTCCGGTTCTTGCGGTGATGGAAATGAAAGTTTTTGCGACTACCAGACAACCCAATGCGAAAGACGCTACTAGAGCGAAAAAAACTTTGAAAACAAGAAAAGTCGCATTTCATTATCCTATTTCTGACTTTTTTGTTGAAAGATGCTATAATCAGACCAAAAGCGGGAAAGTATATATAGATAATATTCATTGTCTCCACAAGCAAACAAGAAACTAAATTGCCCGTGAAGGATGTATAAATAAATCATAAAATAACTAGAAGGGAAGGTGAAAAATGAAAACAAAAAAATGGATAAAAGGTTTCACGCTGGTGGAACTTCTGGTCGTGATCGCGATTATCGGAATTCTGGCCGCGGTGGTGCTGGTGAGCTTGGCGGCTCAAAGAAACAAAGCAAGCTTGTCAAGCGCTGTGCAATCAGCTAAAAGCGCAATACCTTATGCTGTGGACTGCAGAATGAGAAATGTGGGAGTTCCTGTTCCTGTCGCTGGCGTCGCAGTTTGCACTGGCGCGCCCGCTTGGCCCGGCTTAGGAACAACTGGTTGCACGTATTCTGGTGTTGCTGATACTTCTGCCACGGTGACTTGCGGAACACTTTCCGCGACATGTACGTATGAAACTGGAGCATGCATCTAATCCTAAATATTATTAAAGTGGGCTTTGCTAAGAGCGAAACCTGGCAGGGTTAGAATTCTGGTTTAACAAAATTTATATTTTCTCAACAACCCCGCCCTTCACGAAGGGCGGGGAAAGATGGGAGAATATCAGGAATTTTCAATGATCAATTTTCAATTTTCAAATAATGATCAATGTCAAAATTTTCAAACGGCTATGATTTGGAGGAGAGGACGGCAAAGTTTGGAGAGAATATTATCAAGTTGTGCAAAGAGATCAAACAAGATTCAATAACCAGACCGATAATAAACCAATTGATTCGTTCTGCAACAAGTATCGGCGCGAATTATTGCGAAGCGAACAACGCTAGTTCGAGAAAAGATTTCAAAAACAAGATTTTTATTTGTAAGAAAGAAACCCAGGAAACGAAACACTGGTTGAGGATGATGGCAACCTGCGTATCGGAGAAAAAAGAAAATATAAGAAAACTGTGGCAAGAAGCTCACGAATTATCTCTAATTTTTCAAAGAATCATAAGCACCTTGCAAAAAGAAAAATAATTGAAAATTAATCAATTGAAAATTTAATGAAAATTGAAAATTGTAAATTGAAAATTTCAAATTCTGCTTTCACTCTCATTGAAATCATGGTCGCGATTGCCATCGTCAGCATTCTCGCCGCGGCGGTTTTGGTCTCGATGCAAAGTTACGGGGTGAAAGGCAGGTCTTCCCGGGCTTTGGCGCAGGCCTCGAGCGCGCTTCCTTCGATGGTCAGTTGCTGGGGAAACAGCGGCACTGTGAGCGATTCTCCCGGAGATATTTGCAGCGGCAAGTCGGCTTACGGCAATTGGCCCACTTTGCCAAACGGATACAGCTTTTCAGCGGTTACTGGAACATCAAGCAGTTCATTTTATTTTACCGTCACGGGAGAATCCCAGACAATTTGCTGCAATTCAGCGATGAACAGCTGCGGCATTATCACCGGCGCTTGCGATGCAAGCGCGACATGGTGAACGGACAGATGATTTTGAATAAAATAAATAATCTAGAAAGGCGGTGAAAAAATGAAAACAAACAAAAAAGGTTTTACGCTGGTTGAATTGCTGGTCGTGATCGCGATTATTGGAATTCTGGCGGGAATCGTGTTGGTCAGTCTCCAGAGCGCGAAGAACAAGGCCAAATTAGCTTCTTTCAGATCGACAGCGGTAAGTGTCAACCCGGCGGCAATGAGTTGCGCGGATGAGAGCTCATTGAGATTGCTCACAGACACTCCTCCCGCTGCACCTGGCGCGTCAATTTGTTCAGATACCACCGTTGAAGCAAGTCTCTATCCGACTCCGGCTGCCGGAGTGTGTGACGGTAGCGACTTCGCGGTGTCAGTCGTGACAGATCCGACGTCTGCAGATGGGCTGTACTTGTTATCAATGACTTGTACTGTGGGCGGCGCAGCGAGAACAGTAAGCTGCACTGAAACCGGCTGCACACCATAATTTAGGAGGCAAGATTTTTCTATTTAGTCCCTCTCTTCGCGAAGGGAGGGATTATGGTGGAAGAATTGTTTTCATGAAACACGTGACATGGAACATGGAACAAGAAATAGATTTCATGACAAATTAAAAATAAAAATGGACGAGTATGTCCATTTAGTTTATAGGCTTACCAAAAGTTTTCCGAAAGAGGAATTTTTGGTGTAACTTCCCAAATTAGAAGAGCGGCGTTATCTGTAATTCTAAACTACATTGAAGGTTATGCAAGAAAAAAATCAGAAAATTGCAAAGTTTATATAAATTTTTTGGAAACATCTTACGCATCCCTGAAAGAATCAAAGTACTTATTGCACTTTTCGTTGATGGAAAAGTATATTTCTAAAGAAGATTATAATAAAGCATGGAAGTTGTCTGAAGAAATTGGAGCAATGTTATGGACAACTATTCAGGGAATAAGCAGAAAATAATCTTGCTGTTCCATGTTCCATGTTCCATGTTCCATGGTATCTATTTTTTTCCTCATTGGTCTCATTGTCGGCTCTTTTCTGGGAGCCGTCAATTATCGCCTGAAAACCGCCGAAGACATTGTCTGGAAAAGATCCCACTGTCCTAAATGCAAAGAAAAAATCAAGTGGTACGACAATGTGCCGCTTTTGAGTTTTGTGATTCTTTGGGGGCAGTGCCGGGAATGCAAAGAGAAAATTTCCTGGAAATATCCAGCGATTGAATTTCTCACCGGCTTTCTTTTCGCGGCGGTAGCTTTCAAATTTCTGGGCGGGTGGGGATTTTCCCCCGAGAGGATACTCACCGGCGGCGATATGATTGAAATGTCATTTTGGCTTTTCACGGTTTCCTATCTCATACTCATATTCTTTCACGATCTTGATTTTATGCTCATTCCTGACGCGGCTGTTTATCCCGCGATTGTGATTACTTTCGTATATCAGTATTGGAAATATCTGCAAGGGCCGCTTGGTATCGCGACTTTGAAAGCTCCCGTGACGGGCGCTCTTTTCGCGGCTTTGGTCGCGGCGCTTTTTTTCTTTTTTCTCATTTGGGTTTCCGGGGGGAAGTGGATCGGAGGCGGGGACGTGAAGCTCGGTTTTTTGGCCGGCGCGGTTGTCGGGTGGCCAAAAATTCTTCTCGTTCTCTTTTTTGCCTATATGATCGGAGCGATCGTGAGCCTTTTTCTCATTGCCATGAAGAAGAAAACCTGGAAAAGCCAAATTCCTTTCGGACCGTTTCTGGTGTCGGGAATTCTTATTGTGATGTTTTTTTCCGGGCATATCCAGTTTTGGGCGAATAGGTATTTGAATATGGGGTATTAAACAATTTAGAATTTTTAATTTCGAATTTCGAATAAGTTTTGAATGGATTGGTTTCGAATTTAGAAATTCGGTCATTAGGATTTGATTCAAAATTACAATCCCGCTAAGGCGGGACAAAATTCACGCAAAGGTTTCACCCTCATCGAGCTGATGGTTGTCATGGCTATCATTGGAATTTTGGCAGCGACAGCCGTCGTGAATACCGGGAAGAACGACGATCGTGACATTCGCCTGGAGGCTGACCGACTGGTGACGTTCCTTCGCGACGTGCAGAATATGAGCCTCGCGGGCAAATATGTTTCGAGCGCGACCAACAAAGTCTGCGGATTTGGCGTTCATAAAAATTCAGGCAGCGAACTGCTGGTTTATTACATTAAAGCCTCTGACATAGATGCTGACTGTTCCAGCGAGCCAAACACTTATCCCAGTGGATCAGGTGATCCCTACAAATTGGAAACATTCAGCTTCAGGAATAGGGTTACCATAGGCTCCTTCAGCGATTTGTTTTTTCTTTCCCCGAATGGAGAAACTTATACCAATGGAAGCGATAATCCTGCTGGTTTTCCGGTGGGAATCACCTTGACCAAAAATACTACGTTGATAAGTGATATCGTCAGAGTCGATCTATCCGGGAAGATATATTAAAATTTTGGAAGAAAAATGTCCAAACCTGGAAAAAAAATATGCAAAAAAGCGGGGTTCACCCCTCACCAGTTTCACTCACCTTTTGTGAGTTTTTTATGCAATGAAGCGGAGCGGCTTCGCCTTCCTGCTTTTGTTAAGAAAAATTCTACATCTGGAATTGGTGAGGGGTTCACTCTTGTGGAACTTTTGGTCACGATTTTTCTTGTTTCAGTGGGGCTTGTCGGAGTTCTTTCTTTTTTCAATTCAAGCCTCCAGAGCAATTTCGAAGCCAAAAACGAGTTGATCGCCGCGGGGCTGGCGCAGGAAGGAACGGAACTGGTGCGGAATATCATAGATTATAATTATCTCAATGGAGATGATTGGTGGAAGAACGTGTGCAAGAAGAATTGTAAAGCTGACAAGACTGATAACCAGTGCAAAGCGATTGATTATACTTCTTTAAGCGACCATAACTGTGAGAATAAAGTGGCGATTTGTCTTGATTCAAGCATCGAAAGATATTATGAATGTCCAAACATGGGCCATTCTAATGAGACTGATTACTCCAGAGACATTGATGTTTACGGGGTTGATATGAACGGAGGGGGGATAGATTTGGACGCGGGGGACTGCCTAAATGTTACAGTAAAAGTAACTTGGAACGATAGGACAACTACGGCTACTGACGTTATCTGTAAACCACGGCAGTAAAGCCATATTACTATCCATGAAAAAAAGAATACCAAATACCAAATACCAAATACCAAATACCAAATCGGGCTTCACCCTAATCGAGCTTCTGGTCGCTATTTTTATTTTTTCCCTGATCGCAGTCGCGATTGTTTCCGTTTTTGTCTCCACAGCGACGTCTTATGGCAAGGCCAAGGCGATCAAAACCGTCAAAGAAAACGCCGAATTCGCGATGGCTTCCATTGCCAAAGACGTGCGGATGGGGAGAATTGTGAATCCCTCGGCTGGTTATTCGGATGGTTCTCTGGACAAATATTTGATGGTCTCAAGAAATAAAGGAGGAAAAATCTGCTATTACCTGGACCGAACAGCTGGTTCGTCATATTTAGGCGTGATCACGGGAGTGACTGATGGCGCGACTGCGTGCCCGGATCCGACGAGCTCAACATATAATAAAATGGTGAACTTATCCGGAACGGGAATGGAGTTCAGTTCAAATGCCGGATTCTATAGTTGTCCGACTGATATAAGTACTACGGAATCTTCTTGTCTGGCGACTCTGCCGGAAAAAGGTCGCGGCTGGGTGGAAATCAATCTTAACATTGACATGGTCCCTGGAAAGGAAATGGAAGCTGATCAAGTTAATATCCAGACCATTGTCTCCTCGCGCGATTATGGATGGCAAGAAGTGAATTAGAATTTCAAATCAGGAAATAATCATAACAATTAAAATACAAAACATGAATCAAAAAACGAAAAGTGCCAACAAGGAAAAAGCGCGAAAAGGCTCCGCCCTCCTCCTCGCCACCATCCTGCTGTTTGTGGTTCTTTCCATGGTGGTGAGCCTCACCTATGTAACGGTAATGGAGCAGAAAATGAGTGGGAAAACCAAAAGTTCGGTCGGCTCCTTCTTCAACGCCGACTCCGGAGTGGAATGGGCTCTCAATAAAATAGCCAATACCAGCAGCGAAGACACAATAACCGCCGCTCTTTCCGGAATAACCACCAGTGATGACGGCAGCGCTGACTGTCCCTTTGGCGGCTGCAAGGTGTATTTTCTCAAAGACGACGGTACCGTAATTCCGAAAAACCAGTTCGGGACTCTCACTGTTTCCGATATAAAGGCTGTTCGTTCCATCGGGAGACAGACTGCCGGCGGCGAAGCCACCCAGCGGGCCATCGAAGCGGCCGTGGCGGCGAGTGATATTTCCTTTACCTATTATTGTTATGACGATCATCCCACTTATGGCGCTATGGGCACTCCTCTGTGCAACGACGCCGGTGGTCCGCAGGGATACTGTCCTTCGGGGTACACTCAAAAACTCGCCCTTGGCTCTTGGGGATTCTGCGGCAATGCCGGATGGGTTCATTTTTTTCTTCCGCCAGGGGGTACTTGCGCTGCTGCATGGAGTTCATATAGCTTTATCACGGGTCGAGCATATGTGTGCTCCAAGTGACCGTTCCTAAAGTTTAACTTAAGGAAGCCAAAAAGAACGAGCAGTACTGCTCGTTCTTTGCGTAGAGCTTCGCTAAGGTTGAACCTTAGCAAGAGCGGGAAAAACCCGCTCTTTTGCTATGTAAAAATATATGTTATACTTTCGCTAAGGTTCAACCTTAGCAGGATTGCATGAGAAAATCACAATTAGTAAACAATGAGTATTATCACATATATAACCGCGGTGTAGATAAACGTGAAATTTTCTAACGCACCCTAACATTCAATGTTAGGGTAAGGGCGGATTCATTAGAAAACCCGCTCTTTTGTTTTCTTCAAAAATATGCTACCCTAACATTGAATGTTAGGGTCAAAAGAAGATGCGTAAGAATCCTCTTGTGGAAAATGAATACTATCACATATACAATCGCGGCGTTGATAAACGGGATGTGTTTTTAAGCGACAGATATTTTGAGAGATTTTTATTGGCTATGGATTTACTAAATGACAAAAAAGACGGTTTAATGATTAGGTGGCGGGATTACAAAGAGAATCATCCCAGAGAATCGGTGCAAAATTTTCTGGCGGCGAATGTTAAACAAAGGAATCCCTTAGTTGAAATTATTGCATATTGCCTCAATTCTAATCATTATCATTTCGTTTTGAAACAAACTGCAGATAATAATGGGATAAAGATATTTATGCAAAGGTTAGGAAACAGTTACACAAAATATTTCAATGAAAAGAATCAAAGAAGCGGCGTGCTTTTTCAAGGAAGATTCAAATCAATGCGCATCGGACCAAATAATTTTCTTCGCATGTCGGTGTATGTGAATTGCAACAGCGAGATACACGGAATACATCCTGCCAGAAATTATAGATGGTGCGGCTTTCCCGAATATTTAGGAAAAGAAAGCAATCAATTGTGCAAAAAAGAAGTTATTTTAAGCCAATTTAAAAATTCTCAAGAATATTTTGAATATGCAGCCGAAAATATCGCGGATTTTCGCGAAAGAAAGCAAGATGAAAAGCTGTGGTTAGAATAGTGTTTACCCTAACATTCAATGTTAGGGTAAACAATTATTATGAAAAATAAGCAAGAAGCAAAATTAAGGATCGAAAAACTGCGCCGGGAAATCGACCGGTTTCGCTATGAATATCACGTTTTGGACAAGCCGGAGATTTCGGACGAAGTTTATGATTCCTTGATGCGGGAGCTGCGAAATCTCGAGGAAAAATACCCGGAACTGCGAAGTCCGGATTCGCCAAGCCAAAGGATCGGCGGAAAGCCTCTTGCCAAATTTGAGAAAGTTCGCCACAAGCATCGGCAGTGGTCGCTCGATGACGCTTTTTCCTTTTCCGAACTTCAAGCCTGGGAAGAAAAAATTGTCCGGATGCTCGGAAAAAAAGGCATAAGAGAAAAACCCGAATACTGCGCAGAAATAAAAATAGACGGGCTGAAAATAATATTAACCTACGAGAAAGGACTGCTTAAACAAGCGGCGACAAGAGGCGATGGCATAATCGGTGAAAACGTGACGGAGCAAGTGAGAACTATTCAGAGCGTACCGCTCAAGCTCAATATGGACATCGACATTATTGTTGTCGGCGAAGCTTGGATGAAAAAAAGCGACTTGGAGAAACTAAATAGGGAGAGAATGAAAAACAACCTTCCTCTTTTTGCCAACTCTCGAAACGCAGCCGCTGGATCAATCAGGCAGTTGGATCCAAAAATAACGGCCAAGAGAAAATTAAGCTCGTATGTTTATGATATTGACGAGATACACATAACACAAGGAAAGAAAAACGGTTTTCCCGAAGCCCAAGTCGAAGAGCTTAAGCTGCTGGAAAATTTGGGATTTAAGGTGAATGAAAATTATAAATTATGCCGAAATTTAAAGGAAATTCAAAAAATATACGAATCTTGGGAGCATAAAAGAAGCAAACAAGAGTACGGCATTGATGGCGTGGTTGTAAAAATAAATTCCAACGATTTTCAAAAACAGCTGGGTTATACCGGAAAATCACCCCGCTGGGCGGTGGCCTATAAATTCGTTCCGGAAAAAGTGACGACGGTGGTTGAAGATATAAAAGTGCAGGTGGGGCGGACGGGAGCGCTTACTCCGGTTGCTCATCTTCGGCCGGTGCAGGTGGCTGGATCAATTGTTTCGAGAGCGACTCTTCACAACGAAGACGAAATAAAAAGGCTTGATATCCGGATCGGAGATACTGTTGTTATTCACAAGGCTGGAGACGTAATTCCGGAAGTTGTTGAAGTTCTCAAAAATCTCCGCACGGGAAAAGAAAAAAAATTCCATATGCCGACCCGTTGTCCGATTTGCGGAGGAAGAGTGAGGCGTCACATAACACATAACATGGAACATGGAACAAAAACTAAAAAATGCAGAAAAGGCCAGAAAGAGGGTGTGCTCCATGCTCCATGCTCCATGCTCCATGAAAATTTGAGCGCGGCGCATTATTGCCAAAACAAAAAGTGTTTCGCGATCGAAAAAGAAAATATCATTCATTTCGTTTCCCGAAAGGGTTTTGATATTGAAGGTCTGGGTGAAAAGGTTGTTGAGCAGCTCATGAACGAAGGACTAGTTTCGAACACGGCGGATATTTTTGAGCTGAAGACGGGAGATCTGAAGTCCCTTGAGAGATTCGCGGAAAAATCGGCGGACAATCTGGTGCAGGCAATCGAAAAAGCGAAAAAAATTGAATTTCCAAAACTTTTGTTCGCGCTCGGGATTCGGCATGTGGGGGAAGAAACGGCGGTTTTGATTTCACATAACATGGAACATGGAACATGGAACAAAATTAATAATTTAAGCGATATAATAAATATTTTTTCAAAGACTAGAAAGGACAAGTGGTTAAATATCAAGGGTATTGGCGAGAAGTCTGCGGAAAGTCTTGTTGATTGGTTTGGTAATAAAGAAAATTTAAAATTGCTAGGAAAGATGAAAAAATTAGGAGTACAGGTAAAGATTTCCAAGTTCCATGTTCCAAGTTCCATGTTCCATGATAAATCTTTCGTTCTCACCGGTGAGCTGGAAACCATGACCCGCGACGAGGCCAAGGAAAAAATCCGCGCGCTTGGAGGAGATATTTCAACATCAGTCAGCAAGAATACGGACTATGTCGTGGTTGGCAAAAACCCGGGATCAAAGTATGATAAAGCGAGGGAACTGGGAGTGAAAACAACGGATGAGAATAGGTTTCTTAAGCTGCTTAAGTCTCATAAGTAACTTATGTTAAGCAAACAACAAGTCCAAAAAATTGCCAATCTTGCCCGCATTGAAATAACCGGCGAAGAAGCCGAAAAGTATTTGAAAGAACTCTCGGATATTTTGGGTTTTGTGGAAAAGCTGAACGAAGCGGATACGGACGGGATTGAGCCGATCGCGCATATTACCGACGCGAAAAATGAAACGCGGGAAGATAAAATTATTGAATATAGCGAGGAAACGAAAACAGGAATAATAAAAAATTTCCCGGAAAAGAAAGATCGGTTCGATAAGGTGAAAGCTGTTTTCTAACCCTGTCTACGAATTACGAATCGCATACGGATATACGAATTCGTATATTGGTACTAAATTCGTAATTTGTAGACCGGATTGAATGATTAGAGAACTTCATCAAAAGCTAATTAACCAGAAAATAACTTCAGAAAAACTAACTGAAGATTATTTTTCGCGCATCGAAAAAAAAGATCCTGAAATAAAAGCATATCTAAGCCTCAATAAGGAATTCTCGCTTGACAAAGCGCGTGCGGTGGACAAAAAAATAAAAAACGGGGAAGAACTTGATCTGTTGGCTGGAATTCCCTGCGGAATAAAGGATAACATTTGTATCGAAGGTCTGCCGGCGACGGCCGGATCAAAGATTCTGGAAAACTATATTTCGCCCTATGACGCGACAGTCATAAAAAAATTGAAAGAAAGCGATTCTATATTTTTGGGAAAGACAAATCTCGACGAGTTCGCAATGGGCTCCTCGACGGAAAACAGCGCCTATCAAACAACGAAGAATCCCCGCGACACGTCGCGTGTTCCCGGCGGTTCATCCGGCGGATCAGCGGCGGCGGTTGCGGCCGAAATGTGCGTTTATGCTTTGGGATCAGATACGGGCGGTTCTGTCCGCCAGCCGGCGTCATTTTGCGGAGTGGTCGGCCTCAAGCCAACCTACGGTTTGGTATCCCGCTTTGGCCTCATTGCAATGGCTTCGAGTCTCGATCAAATCAGCCCGATTGCCAAATCAGTTGAAGACGCGGCAATTGTTCTCACCAGGATTGCGGGAAAAGACAGAAAAGATGCAACAACAATAAAAAGCGGCGATACAATATATGAGAATTGCCTCACAGGAGACATAAAAAAGCTGAAAATCGGAGTTCCGAAAGAATATTTCTCGGAAGGCGGCCTTGATCCGAAAGTTAGAAAGCTTGCTGAAGAAGCAATCAAAAAATATGAAAAAATGGGCGCGGAAATAATCGAAATAAGTTTGCCGAGTGGGGAGTATGCTCTCGCGACTTACTATATTATTATGCCGTGCGAAGTCAGTTCAAACCTGGCGCGTTTTGACGGAATACGCTTTGGGCAATCAATTGAAAAGGAAATGGGATTGAATGAAAATTTAATTCTGCAAGATATATATTTCAAGTCTCGCGCGAAATATCTCGGGAAAGAAGTGAAGCGCCGGATTATGCTCGGCACATACGCTTTGAGCGCTGGATATTATGACAGATATTACGCAAAGGCCCAAAAGGTGCGCGCTCTTATCAAAAAAGAATTTGAAGAAACTTTTGAGAAAGTGGATCTGATTCTTGGCCCGACGGCGCCCACGCCCGCTTTTAAGATTGGAGAAAAAACCGAAAATCCGCTCGAGATGTATCTTTCTGACATCTATACCGTAACGGCCAATATTGCCGGAATTCCAGCTATTTCCATTCCCTGCGGAAATGTTAGAATAAAAGAGAAGGATCTGCCTGTCGGCTTGCAGCTAATGGGAAAATGGTTTGACGAAGAAACGTTGCTTTCCGCGGCGCACACTCTTGAACAAAGCGCGTAAAAAATAATTTTCTAAATACGGTAAAATGGAAATTGACATAGCCACTCCCTTTTTCTCGGCGTGGAACGCTTTCTCCCAGTCAAATTTTTTCTTTTACGTGAAAATAATTGCCGGTTTTGCAACGGCCGTTCTTCTTGTTGCCAACATACTTCTTCTCTCGAAAAGAGTTCGGACCGATATGCGAATCGCTCTTTATGGATCGGGGGTCCCAAGACTCAAAAAGTCCAAGTTCATCCCCGTATGGGAAAGCGTGAAAAGGCGACTTGATGAGAAAAGCGTCGCCAGCGGAAAAGTGGCGATAATCGAAGCGGACAAAATACTGGACGAAGTTTTAGGAAAACTTGGGTATGCCGGAAAAAACACGGAAGAAAAAATAAGCAACATAAAACCCGGCCAGCTGGTGGGAATTGACGATATGCGCGAAGTACACGCGCTCAATGACAAAATAATCAAAGATCCGGCTTACGAAATAAGCATGGAGGAAATCAAGACGGCTCTCCTGGCATACGAGAGAATATTTCGCGGCCTGAATATTATAGAATAATATTAACCCCCACACCAATACGTCGGTTTGGGGTGGATATCCGCTCTTATGCTAATGAATCATTTTGGTGTGGGGGTAAACATTAAATTATATATATGAATTTGAAAATTGCTATCAACGGTTTCGGCCGGATCGGCCGGCCGACGCTCAAAATCGCGTTTGAAAAAGAAAATTTGGAAGTAGTCGCCATCAACGATCTCGCCGACGACAAAACGCTGGCTCATCTCTTGAAATACGACAGCTTATACGGTGTCTATAACAAAACCGTGGAAACGGGCGACGGGGAAATTATTGTTGACGGCAAAAAAATAAAAAGCCTGACTGAACCGGACCCGGCCAAGCTTCCTTGGAAAGATTTGGGAGTGGACATTGTTCTTGAATGCAGCGGAGTTTTCGACGATTGGGAGAAAGCGGGGAAACATATTGAAGCCGGCGCCAAAAAAGTTATTTTGAGCGCGCCACCGAAAGGGGATGACATTCCGGTGTATCTTATTGGCGTGAACGAAAAAGATTATAATCCATCAGAAAATATAATTTCCAACGGTTCATGCACGACGAATTGCCTCGCGCCGATGATAAAAGTTTTGGATGACAAATTCGGAGTGGAAAGGGGTTTTATGACCACTATTCACTCATATACAAATGACCAAAGAATTCTGGATCTGCCGCACAAAGATTTGCGCCGGGCGAGAGCGGCGGCGGTGAATATAATCCCGACATCGACCGGGGCGGCGAAAACCGTCGGGAAAGCGATGAAAAACCTTGAAGGGAAATTGAACGGGATTGCGATGCGCGTTCCGACACCGGTCGTTTCCGCGACAGATTTTGTGTGCGTCTTGAAAAAAGAAACAACGGCTGAAGAAATAAACTCGGCCTATCGGGAAGCGGCGGAAAGTTATTTGAAGAATATCTTGACAGTTTCCGACGAAGAACTGGTCTCGATGGACTTCAAGGGCAATCCGGCAAGCGCGATCGTGGATTTGCCTTTGACGATGGCGCAGGGCAATCTCGCGAAAGTCGTGGGGTGGTACGACAACGAATGGGGATACGCGAACCGCTTGGTTGAAATGGCGGAATTAGTGGGGAGAAAGTTATGATCGGTGTTTTCGATTCCGGAGTGGGGGGGTTGACGGTTGTCAAAGAAATAAAAAAAATTTTGCCGGACGCTCCGATTATATATTTCGGCGACACGGCGCGGTTGCCGTACGGAAATAAAAGCCAAGAAACGATTCAGAAATTTTCAAGCGAGATTGCGGAATTTTTGAAGAAAAAAGGTTGTCGGACAATCGTTATTGCTTGTAATAGCGCGTCGGCTTTGGCGGCGGATTATCTTCGCGAAATTTATCCGGATCTCAAAATATACGATGTCGTAAGTTCCGGCGCGGAGGCGGCAGTTGAAGCGACGAAAAACAAAAAAATTGGAGTAATCGGTACCACAGCAACCATCAACAGCAGTGTCTACAAAAAAAAGATTTCAGAGCTTGATCCGGAAATAGAAGTTTTCACCAAAGCTTGTCCGCTTTTTGTCCATTTAGTCGAAGAAAATTGGATCAAGCGCCCGGAAACAAGAAAAATCGCCCGAACTTATCTTCGCGAATTAAAATTAAATAAAATTGACACTTTGCTTTTGGGGTGCACACATTATCCTTTGCTTGAAAAAATTATTTCCGGCGTGATGGGACGCAGAACCAAAGTGATCGCTTCGGGCGAAAAATTAGCAAAAGAACTGGAAAAAACCGACTTGGAAACCGGATTTCCAAGTGAAGACGAATATTTTGTGAGTGATCTAACCCCTCATTTTGAGAAATTGGCGGGGAAGATATTAGGGAAGAGAGTGAAGATTTTGAAAATAGAAATATAAAATTCACCCTGTTAAATCCTTTCTTTGCGAGGTCCGCCAGAGGCGGAATTTAACAGGGTAAAAATAAAAAAATGTACGATATCCTGATAAAAAACGGTACTGTTGTTGACGGCACTGGAAAACCGGGCATGAAAACCAATGTCGCCGTGAACAAAAACAAAATCGCGAAGATCGGAAAATTGGGATTTGCGAAAGGAAAAATGGAAATTGACGCCTCCGGAAAAGTTGTCGCGCCGGGCTTCATCGACATGCACAACCACTCCGACGGATACTGGCGGCTGTTTCTTGATCCGCGGCTTCCAAGTCTTGTGCACCAGGGCGTAACGACAATCGTCGGCGGAAATTGCGGGGCTTCCATCGCGCCGCTCACGGACGGAAAAATAATCGAATCGATCCAGAAATGGGCGGACATAAAAGAAGTGAATGTCGATTGGTTGTCTTTTGGGGAATTTTCTGAAAAAATGCGTGAGCGAAAATTCGGGGTCAATTTCGGTTCGCTGGTGGGACACGGAACTTTGCGGCGGGGCGTGGCACTTGATGAAATGCGCCGTCTTGATCAAAATGAACTTGACTTGGTCGGAAAAATTTTGGATAAATCGCTTTCGGAAGGCGGGATGGGATTTTCGACGGGCTTGGCGTACTCCCATGAAAAATCGGCAACTTGGGACGAGTTGGTGGAACTCGCGGAAATTTTGAAGAAGTACAACCGGCCATACACAACTCATCTTCGCGACGAGGCGGGGTCCATCTTAGCGGCTCTCAAGGAGGCAATTGATCTTGCAAAGCAGACGGGAGTGAGTCTCGAAATTTCCCATCTCAAAGTTATGGGTGAGAAAAACTGGCCGTTTATGGACGAAGTTTTGGCGGAAATCGAGAAAGCGCGAAAAGCGGGAGTTGATATCAATTTTGATGTTTATCCCTATACCCAAACAGGATCGGTTCTTTATGTCTTTTTGCCGGCTTGGGCGGCCGAGGGCGGGAAAAAGATGTTCCTGCGCCGGCTCAAAGAGAAGCATCTGCGGGAAAAAATTATTGAAGAAATGAAAAAAACAACCCAGTATCACTATGAAGACGCGGTTATTGCCATCTGTCCATTCGCAAAATCTCTCGCCAAGCGGAAAATTTCAGAGGTCGCGAAAGAGCGCGAGATTTCAGTTGAAGAAGCGATTGTTGATCTTTTGGTGGCGAGCGAAGGAAGAGTGATTACGATTATGGAATGCTTGAGCGAAGAAAACGTGAGGAAGACGATCAAACATCCGCTTTCAATTATCGCTTCGGACGGAGCGGGATACGATATCGCGCATAAAGATACCGGCGAATTGGTCCATCCGAGATGCTTTGGCACATTTCCGCGAATCTTGGGAAAATATGTTCGGCAAGAAAAACTTTTGAGCCTCGAGGAGGCGGTCAAAAAAATGACTTCAATGCCGGCCGAAAAAATGGGAATCGAGGACAGAGGAATTTTGCAGAAAAATTACAAAGCTGATATAGTCGTATTTGATCCGGAAAAAATCGCGGATAAAGCGACAGTTGAAAGTCCCTATCAATATCCCGATGGGATCAGCGAAGTGGTTGTAAACGGAAAATTCGCTCTGCGAGATGGAAAACTCACAAGTGAGATGAATGGAGAATTTATTTTAAACTAGGCTACGAATTACCAATCTCATACGAATATACGAATTTGTATATTGGTACTAGATTCGTAGTTCGCAGACCAGTTTCATGAAGAAATCCGATTTCAAAAACAAGAAAATCACAGTAGCGGGAATAGGATTGCACGGCGGCGGAGTGGCAACCGTTCGTTTTTTTTCTGGCGTAGGAGCGAAAGTTATCGCGACGGACATGAAAACGGAAAAAGAGCTCAAACCCTCACTCAAGAAATTAAAAGACCTCAAAAATGTTACTTTCGTGCTTGGCCAACATCGAATGGAAGACTTTGAAAATGTTGATATGGTTGTGAAGGGCCCGGCTGTTCCATGGAGCTCAAAGCATATTCAGGCGGCTCTCAATAAAAAAATTCCGGTCGAAATGGATTCGAGTATCTTTTTTAAATTGTGCAGACTGCCGGTTATTGGAGTGACGGGAACGAAGGGAAAAACGACGACTGCTATCTTGATTGCGGAAATTTTGAAAACGGCCGGCAAAAATGTCTTCACGGCCGGAATCGGACAAAAACCAGTCCTTGATCTCCTGGAAAATATCGAAGGAGAAAAAAGTGGAGTCATCGTTTTTGAGCTTTCGAGCTGGAGGCTTTCCGCGCTGGGCCGTGCCAACTCGAGTCCGCATATTGCGGTGATAACCAATATCCATCGGGACCATCTCAATTATTACGGCTCGATGGAAAAATACATTGCTGACAAAAAATATATTTTCTCGAATCAAAAGGCGGATGATTATGTCATTTTGAACTGGGACAACGAAGTTGTGCGCGAAATGGCCAAAGAGACAAAGTCGCAAGTAATATTTTTTTCGACGGAATCCTGTAGACGTCCGACGTCTACGATTAAGACGTCGGACGTCTACATCGCGAAAGGTAAAATAATATTCAATGATAAAGACGAAGAAAAAGTCATCTGCGACCTGAACGACGTCAAACTTCTCGGCGGTCATAATTTGTATAACGTTCTCGCGGCAGTGGGCGCAGCAGTTGCTTTTGAAGTGGCGCCTGAAAAAATTTGCGAGGCGGTGAAAAATTTCAAGGGCGTTGAGCACCGGTTGGAACTAGTTCGAGAACTCGGAGGAGTGAAATATTATAATGATACGACGGCGACGGTGCCGGACGCGGCCATTGCGGGAATCAATTCTTTTTCCAAGCCCGTGATTCTTATCGCCGGTGGAGCGGACAAAAACCTGGAATTCAAAGAATTCGCAAGAGCCATTGCCGAAAAAGTGAAAAAAACTATTTTGCTCAAAGGCGAAGCAACGGAGAAAATAAAAACCGAATTGGGCAAACTCCCAGAGTTCAACTCTGGGAGTGGAATTATTGACAGCGAGTTTGATTTGATGGAAAAAGCGGTCATCCGGGCGAAAAATATCGCTGGTCCAGGAGACACGGTTCTTCTTTCTCCCGGTGCGGCGAGCTTTGGCCTATTCCTCAATGAATTTGATCGGGGGGATAAATTTCGGGAGGCGGTGGAGCGGCTTTGATTTCAAGGTTCGACCTTTCCCTTTCTCGCTGTCGCTCGAAATTCCTCAAGGTCAAACCTTTTTTGCGACACTTGACACGTTTTTTCAGCCTGCTATAATTATTCTTGCCGTTAAAAATTAACTCAAAAAAGAAAAAGTCGATCATTTTGAGTCCATAATTAGGGTGAATTCACCCTGTTAAATCCTCGCTTCGCGAGGTCTGGCTACGCCAGAATTTAACAGGGCAAGGTGAAAGACGCGACTGGAATAGTTTGTAATAGAAATATTGCGGATTATTCTGGTCGTGTTTTGTGTTCTTTAGACATAAAATTTGGGTTGGTGGCGTTGGTGACCGGAGGCAGGCAGAGTAATGGGAGATAAACCTTTCTCTCGCGGCTAAAAGGTCGGCTCAATGAAACGGCAGAGCCTTTCCAGAATGATCGGAAAGAGGTGAATTGCGGATAGGCCTAGACGCCCCTGCCATCAACCCAAAGCATTTATAACTTCAAAGCTTTTTGGGCAACAATGTTGCCCTCATCACTTTGCAGTTATGATGAACCTTGACAACTGAATCCTCATCAATTTGCCAGCAAAAGAATTGATGAGGAAAACCCCGCACCAATCTTATATTAGTGTCGGGGTTCACCCTGTTAAATCCTCGCTTCGCGAGGTGCGCCTCTGGCGCAATTTAACAGGGTAAACAATCGCAAGTTTTTGTGGTTGTCCTGGCCCCGACGTAACGTCGGGGAAGTGCCAAACGATCTATTCAAAATCAGTTACTTTTATAGAGTTCGCCGGAATTTCTATCAAAAAATTCCGGGTTCTCAAAATTATTTTGGTAATTTATTTTATCGAAATAATTCTTATTGAGAGTTTGATCCTGGCTCAGGATGAACGCTGGCGGCGTGGATAAGGCATGCAAGTCGCGTGCCGCCTTTGGCGGCACGGCAAACGGGTTAGTAATGCATAGGAACGTACCCTTGAGTCTCGAATAATCCCTCGAAAGGGGGAATAATGCGAGATAGTTCTCTTCGGAGTAAAGATTTATCGCTTGAGGAGCGGCCTGTGTCCTATCAGCTTGTTGGTGAGGTAATGGCTCACCAAGGCTATGACGGGTAGGGGATGTGAGAGCATGATCCCCAACATTGGGACTGAGACACTGCCCAAACACCTACGGGTGGCTGCAGTCGAGAATCTTCGGCAATGGGCGAAAGCCTGACCGAGCGACGCCGCGTGAAGGATGAAGGCCTTCGGGTTGTAAACTTCTTTTCTACCAGAAGAAGAGGTGAGAGTTGAGAGGTGGGAAGTGAGATATAATTGTTGTATAATTTGGATATGATTAAAAGTTTTAAAGATCTTGATGTTTACCAAAGATCAAAAAAATTGTATCCACAGATTGTAAATTATACAAAAACATTTCCCTTTGAAGCAAAACATCTAAGAGATCAAATGTGCAGAGCTGCAAATTCGATTCATTCGAATATTGCAGAAGGATACGGAAGATCTATAGCGGAATTTAAGCTGTATCTAACTCGATCTCTAGGTTCATGTAATGAAGTTATGAGTCATATAGAAGATTCAGTTAATGCTGAATTTGGAGAAAAAAATATTGCCGATAAATTAATAGAAGAATACGATATTATCGGCAAACAATTATACAGGTTAAGGGAAAGATGGAAATAAAATCTCACATCTAACTTCTCACATCTCACTTCTGACGGTACGGTAGGAATAAGAGGTTGCTAACTCTGTGCCAGCAGCAGCGGTAATACAGAGACCTCAAGCGTTATCCGGATTTATTGGGCGTAAAGCGTGTGTAGGCGGCGATGATAGTCAGATGTCAAATTCCAGCGCTCAACGTTGGAGCCGCATCTGAAACGTCATCACTCGAGACAAGTAGAGGTTCATGGAACATATGGTGTAGCAGTGAAATGCGTTGATATCATATGGAACGCCAAAGGCGAAGGCAGTGAACTGGGCTTTGTCTGACGCTGAGACACGAAAGCGTGGGTAGCGAACGGGATTAGATACCCCGGTAGTCCACGCCCTAAACGTTGCCTGCTAGGTCTTGGAAGTATCGACCCTTTCAGGACCGTAGCTAACGCGTTAAGCAGGCCGCCTGGGAAGTACGAGCGCAAGCTTAAAACTCAAAGGAATAGACGGGGACCCGCACAAGCGGTGGAGCACGCGGTTCAATTCGTCAATAAGCGAGGAACCTCACCAGGGCTTGAAATCCAGCTGCATATCATGGAAACATGATAGCCTTCGAGGGTGCTGGACAGGTGCTGCATGGTTGTCGTCAGCTCGTGCCGTGAGGTGTTCCGTTAAGTCGGGAAACGAGCGCAACCCCTGTCGAGTGTTACAAGTGTCACTCGAGACTGCCCAGCCCAATGCGCGCTACGCGCGCTAAGTTAAAAAGTAAAAATGAAAAAGTAAAAATTCTGGTATGCGCTTCGCGCATGACTATTTATGTATAAAGTAAATTGTCGAGCGCAGCGAGACTCCATAATTTTTCACTTTTAATTTTAAGTTTTTAATTTAGCACTCGCGCAGCGAGTGCGCATCGGGCTGGGAGGAAGGCGGGGATGACGTCAAATCAGCATGGCCCTCTGACGCCCTGGGCGACACGCATGCTACAATGGCCGGTACAATGGGTAGCCAAGCCGCGAGGCGGAGCCAATCCCAAAAAGCCGGTCCCAGTTCGGATTGGAGTCTGCAACTCGACTCCATGAAGCCGGAATCGCTAGTAATCGGGAATCAGCCATGTCCCGGTGAATACGTTCTCGGGTCTTGTACTCGGGTGCCTTGCAGCCCAATAAGCTAGTCGGTGTGAATCCGACCAAGGATATTGAAGAATCCATGAAGCGAAATCACAGGTTCGACTCCGTGAGGATCGGACTGAAGGGTGAAAGTAGCAGATGCCAGCTTGAATAAACAACAAATACATATATATTTGGCGACTCTGGGAGTACATGAGGAAGCCATCTTCAAATAAGATATATATGTATCGGTTTATCGAGACGGCGTCAAAATGTTTATTGAGTGACCAAGGGAGATCTTGTATGGTCTTTTAATTCTGTGGTATACTAACCACGAGAATTATAAAGTAAAATCAAAGAGTAATTTTTGATTCAAGCCATGCAAGAAGTCAGCCGAGCTCATAGTACCAAGCGAAAGCCTTTCGAGCGCAATCCGCGTTTGAAAGATCCGTTTGGGAAGGAGCAAATCCAATGCAAAAAACTGAATCCATATTATGTTTCCGGATTCATTGATGGCGAAGGGTCTTTCTCGGTTAGTATTAACCGGCACAAGACTCTCAAAAGAGGAGTGGAAATAAAGCCGGAGTTTGAAATTGAACTTCGGGATGATGACCGAAAAATTCTCGAGCGCATAGTCGCGACGATCGGCTGCGGAAGAATCTATGATTGTTCGTATGAACGATATGGATGGCATCCGCATGCCAAACTCAAAGTGACCAGCACGCGAGACTTGACGGAAATCCTTTTCCCATTCCTTGACCGCCATCCTCTCGAAGCCAAGAAGGCGGATGTTTACAAACTTTTCAAAAAGATTGTTCTCGCGATGCGGGAAAAGGAACATCTGACCGACAAGGGCTTTGAAAGAATCCAACGGCTTCGCAACAAAATGCGAAAGTTCGGCAAAAAACATAATTTCAAAAAACAGTTTGATCCAGCGTTGGAAACCGCCAGGATACGGGAAAACCGTTCGTCCGGCGGTGTGTGATCCCGCTATAGGCGGGAATCCAAATACCGCCCGTCACACCAAGGGAGTCGGTAATGCCTGAAGCACCTCGCAAGGGGTACCATGGCAAGATCGATAACAAGGGTGAAGTCGTAACAAGGCATCCGTAGGGGAACCTGTGGATGGATCACCTCCTTTCTAGGGAGATACGGTGAAGTCGCTTCGATTTATCGAGGCACAAACCCATATGGTCGTTCCCGCCTCATCGGCGGGTAAAATAGACTTTAGCACAGGGCAACCGCAAAAACGTGCAATTATTATAAGGTTTTTAAAAAACCGCTATCGAAAAGATAGCGGTTTTTTTATATCCCTGCGAAGCCTTAAATTCCTAGGATGGGGCAGTTGCAACACTCGGCTAGGGGGCTTCGCAGGGGAATAAATAATAAGCCCGTGGGTGTAAGGCAAAAAACAAAAATGCGTATCATCACATTTCCTTTGTGGAAAAGGGTGAGATTGCAAATCATCGTGTGTATGTTTCTTACGGGAATCATACTCGCAAGCTGGGGATATTTTTACATCACATTTTCCCAGACCTACCAAGAAGCAAACCAAACTTGGAAAAGCCACATTGAAAGAATTGAAATAAAAAGTGTCGGCGATTCGGTTTCCGAGGTCGCTCCTCAAAAGACTGAATCCACCAAGCAACCGGAAGCGGCAGAAGCGGATCAAATCACTTCTGCCCCTCCTTCCGAGATTGAAAAACTAATAAGGAAAATTTGGAACAATGAAGAAGAAGCCAAAATCGCAATCGCCGTCGCCAAAAGCGAAAGCCATCTCAATCCGAAAAGTATCGGAGACCAACATCTTAAATTTTATAAAGACGGCAAAGAGTACGGAGCAAGCTATGGAGTTTTTCAGATTCGACACCTTGAAGGACGACCAGACCCAAGTCAACTTCTTGATCCGGAGTTCAATGTAAAATACGCCTACGAACTTTACCAAAAATCTGGATTCTATCCGTGGTCGCAATTCAAAAATGGAAATTACAAAAAATATATCGCAAGTATATGAAAATCAAAATCAAGGGGGGAACTGGTCGAATCATTATCCCAAAGACAAAAAGACCTAATCAATAATCACATCCCAATGGCCAAATTCAAAATGGTCGAGCCAAACGACAACCCGGAAGAGGGAACAGTCGGATGGAAAGAAACGGAGCTGGGGGCTGACACGCTTATCGAGGCCCTCAAAGAAGCCTTGGCGACAAAGGATATTTTTGTCGCGGAAGTAGAGTAATTAACCTTTCCGTCTGGGCGGGCGTTATCCCTGAAAGGTGGTAATGCCCGACCAAACAACCAAACTTATGTCAAAAGAATCAAAGGCATTAGCGCCTAAAGAAGAAAGGGGACTAGTAGAAGCCAGACCAGTTTCAATGGAAGCAATTATTTTACAGGCCGTCGAAAAGGGTGTGCCAGTAGAAACCTTTGAAAGGATATTGGCGATGAAAGAGCGGATCGATGCCGCCGAAGCAAAAAAGCAGTTTGATCTTGCAATGGCTGATTTTCAAGCCGAATTGCCGGAAATAAAAAAGCTCAAAGAGGTAAAAAACGACCAAGGGAAGTTGCTGTATAAATATGCCCCGCTTGAATCAATTATTGGGCAAGTGAAAGGAATTTTGTCAAGGCACGGGTTGAGCTATTCGGTAAAAACCGAGGTGAGTACAGACAAAGTGAAGTCAATTGTAATCGTGAAACATACCGCCGGACACAGCGAGCAGTCTGAAATGGAAACACCGCTTACCACAAAGACCGGAATAATGAGCCAACCGCAGCAAATAGCGGCCACGGCGACATTCTCCAAGCGCTATGCTTTTATGAACGCGCTGGGGATTATGACGGGGGACGAGGATAATGAGGCGGCGCTGGAGGTTAGTTCGGATCAAATCGAAGAAGTCAAAAAAGCTTTCGGAAATTGCATGACCGCAAAGAAATTCAACGACACTTGGATTAGGTTGCCGAAAGAGCTTAAAGCTAATAAGGAAGTCATCGCCTATGCCAAGGAGATAAAAGACCTAATCCTTGATGCCAAAAAAAATGAAGCTGCATCAAATTGACCAAAGGAGCGAGGATTGGTTTGAAATCCGGCGGGGAAAAATGACTGCGTCAAACGCCCAGTCTATCGCCTCAAACGGAAAGGGACTCGAAACGTACATTTACTCGCTTCTCGCTGAAAAATACTCTAACAACCGAGAGATATACACCAACAGCGACATCGAAAGGGGAATCGAGCTGGAGGATCAGGCCCGGATGACTTACGAAATCGAGCGGGAGAAAGTCGAACAGGTTGGATTTATCGAGTTGGATGAACTTGTCGGGTGTTCTCCGGATGGCCTTGTCGGTGAAGATGGCGGATTAGAAATCAAATGCGTGAACGATACTAATTTCTTCAAGGTGATGGTGAACGGAAAAAACGCCATTGATACAAAATACATCTGGCAGGCTCAAATGTGTATGTATGTTTCGGGCCGGAAGTGGTGGGATATAGTCTTTTATAACACCAACTTTGATAGAAATATGCTGGTATTCCGGATCACGCCCAACGTAGAACGCCAAGAGAAAATCAAAGTTGGAATTGAAAAAGGAAAAGAGCTGATCAACGAGTTGGAAACTAAATATAAAAAAATCAATGACTGAATTCGAAAAACAAGTTGCCGAGGCTCTCAAAAAAATATCCGACAGAATAAAGTCGTTTGAAAAAAGCGTAGAGCAACAACGCTTTTATCTCGATGAAATTCTGAAGGTTATTGAGCCAAAGTGGAAAGCCTTGTCGCAAGACGAGGAAAAGGAATAATCCAACTGCGGGTCCGTGAGCAGAATCATACAGCTCGGTTGGATCAATACTAACCCCCGCAACAGCTAAAAAATAAAAATGAAAAAAATATCAAATAATTTATGCCGATCCGCCGTGGAATTATAACGACCAAGGATGTCAGGGAACAATGGCAAACCATTACAAGGGAATGAAACTGCAAGATATTAAAAAACTTCCTGTGGGGGGGGATTAGCGGATAAAGATTGTGTTTTGTTTCTCTGGGCGACTTACCCAATGCTGAAAGAAGCGCTAGAAGTGATTGAGGCGTGGGGATTCGAATATAAAAGCATTGCGTTTCAGTGGTTGAAATTAAACCCGGAAAGCCGAACTCCTTTTTATGGGTTGGGGAGATGGACAAGGGGAAATACCGAACCTTGCCTTATTGCCACCAAGGGAAAGCCCAAGAGAATATCCGCATCAGTGTTTCAGCTTATTCAACAGCCGAGAGGAAAGCATAGCGAAAAACCGCAAGAAGCAAGAGATAAAATAATACAGCTAGTCGGCGACATTCCAAGAATAGAATTATTCGCAAGAGAAAAAACCGAGGGCTGGGATGTTTGGGGAAATGAAGTCGAAAGCGATATACAAATAATATCCGATATTAGGGAAATATAAACCATTTATTACGAGTAAATGAAAAAAGAAAAAACACAAAGCATAGAATCTCAAGCCGTCATCACGGGGATCAGAGCCAAGGTTGACGGTTCCCTCGGTCTTTCCGTAAGCACACCAGAGCTTTCCGCAAGCGAGAAGGTGCTTTTTATGAACCTTCAAAACCTGAACGTGAGAATGACAATCGAACCGACAGATGTTGACCCTGAAAGCAAGACAAAGGTTGAAAAGGGAATGGATGGAAAATCCCCAAGCGAGAGGCTGTATAATGTTATTTTCGTTTATTACAAACAAGTCAAATCGACCAAAACATTCGAAGTATTTTATCAGAAGCATATCGAACACATCATAGACACATACAAGGCTAAATTAACCTAGGATGTTCCGGGCTGTCAATCTTCCTAGGGTTGGCGGCCCAGAGCAAAACAATATGGCACAAAAACGCATGTTAAGCAAAAGCATCAGCCTATCGGCACAGGTGAATAAATTAAACCTAAAAGAGAAAATACTTTTTACGTGGTCTATTCCTCATTTGGACGATTATGGATTACTCGACAGCGACCCCGAAGTGATCAAAGCGACAGTTTGTCCGATGATAAAAGACATCACTATAAAAGATATTAAGCAGTTTGTCAATAGAATAGAGGTTGAAAAGTTATGCACAGTTTATCAAGATTGCATAGAGTTCCTTGGATTTGAGAATCATCAGTCAATAAGTGCGGAAAAGCGGTCAAAAATGAAGTTTCAAAAAATCCCCAAAATTTCCCAAGAAAATTCTGGGAAAAATAATAATCCCCAAAAAAGTCCATTACAAGATAAGAGAAGTAAAGAGAAGATAAGAGAAGAGAAAGAGAGCGCGCCTAGCGGCGCATCATCCCTCGATTTTCTTAAAAATATTCCAAAAGACGATGAAGATTATTTTATTCAAAGATTCGATTTATCGGTCGGGCAGTTGCGAAACAAAGCGGAGAGCTTATTTCTCTACTGCGAGGCGAAAGGAAAAACCTATAGAAACTACCGGTCTTTTCTCCTAAATGCCGTAAAAAAAGATTTTCCCGAGAGGCCACCCGCGCCAAAGCCAAAAGAGCCTGAAATTCCAATCAGCGAGGAAGATCGCAAAAAGAATATGGAAAAATTGGCAGAGATAAGGAAAAATTTCAAAGGAAAAATAAAGCGATGAGTAAATTCAAATTCACAAACGGGTCGCACCAATATCGAGGGAAAAGAAATTCCCGCTGGCAAAGGCGAGTTTCAAAATTGGGAATAAAATTCAAAGAAAGGAATTCAAGGAAACCGACAATTATTGGAAAGATTACGTCGGGAAAGAGGATGTGTCTGCATATGAGGGACATATCGAGATCGAGGGTGGTTTGGGTTATGTGAGATTCGCGGGTCGGTTAAGTGCGACCGGTTATATTTTCGCAGAAGCAGGCTCGGGAATCGAAGCAGGCGAGGGAATCAAAGCAGGCTCGGGAATCGAAGCAGGCTTATTCATCACTTGCAAATTAGCTCTCTCGATCTCCTACCGAATTTTTGCCGGTGTCGCAGTTTGGAAAAAAGAACCCACTGAAGATGAAAAAACCATCACCTGCGGAAAATTGGAAAAAGGGAAAGTTGAATACGGAACTCTGAAAGAAATTGGATTGCCAGACGAAGAAGCAAAAAACGAATGCGAAGATTCCGCTGAGATTATCGAACTGAATGGTAAAAAATATAAACGAATTGATTAGTATGAAACCAAAATCAGCTCACAAAAAAGGAAACCGCTTCAAACCCTCGCCGAAGAACAGATTGAAAAATACAAAGATCACGGAAAAGGCGTCCAGTTCGGAGCGGCGCTTCTGCCGGTCGCTTTGGTCGCGGGAGACATAATCCCCAGCTTCGGGGCGAAAAACCTTGCCAAGGAAGCCGTGGAAGCTCTCACGCCGCGCGCCGCGGTCAAAGTCGCCCAAAAATTGGGGATTAAGACCACGGATAACATGATCAAGGCTATCATCAACATCAAAAGCGCCGACGAAGCGAAGAATTTCATCGAGGGCGCGAAACTTGCCGTGAGCTCAAACAGAATCGCCAAGTCAGTCCTTTCCACGACTGTCGCGAAAGAATTGAAAAAAGTCGGCGTGGCCGACAATGAGATTCCCGCTTTGGCATCCAAACTGAAAAGCGTGCGGGACCCAAAAGTTGTGTTTGAGGAGTTAGCGGGGAAGGCTAGTGCTCCTGCGTTTCCTCAAAGCACCATTCATCCGTCGGCTGGCACTGGTAAGACGGCTTCTGCATTAGAAAAAACTCTACCACAAGAAACGCCACGACTGACAGACCAAGATATATTAAAAAGTCCTTCATACAAAAAAGATTCTACTTTGAGCCAATTAAAGCAAAGTAATGATTATAAGTCAATATTTGAAGCGGACAAAAACTTGATTCCCGGCGAAGTGAATCCATCGAAGGTTGGCATATTTAAACAAGCCAAAAAAGCAGTTTTCGGAGAATGGTGGACAAAAACGCGCGAAACCGTGCAGGACAACTGGATTAGAGTCAAAAATCTGCAACGAGAGCCAGGAGTCAAAGTTTCTAAAGATTTGAATCCTTATGATGCGGAAACACTTTTTCACGGACGGGTCGGGAGAAGACTGGAGCTCGCTCAAGAAGCGGTCAAGGAAGTAGACATGGATGTTCTCAAAACTGCCAAATCTGTCGGAGTAAAAGATAAAGAACTTTACGCGGATGTGAACAAATACTTAATCGCCACGCACGCACCGGAAAGAAATGCCAAGTTGGGAACAAAGGCGGCCGGAATGACCGATGACGAAGCGGCTAATACTCTAATGGAAATCGGAGTGAAAAAGCACGCCGGAGAAATCAAGAGAATTGCCGACAAGGTAAAGGAGGTCCACTCAAACACTTTAAATATTCTCCGCGACAGCGAAGTCATCAGCGATGAACTCTATGAAACTCTAAAGAAGGCATACAAAAATCACGTTCCGCTTAATCGCCTCTTTGAAGAAACTGAAGATGTGGGGCAAGCGCTAACCAGCAAAGGCTTTTCGACAAAAGGGACGGGAATCAAACGCGCCAAGGGAAGTGAAAGGGAAGTAGCGGACATAATGACGAATGTCACAGCGAATCTTGAACAGGCTATTGTACGGGCTGAAAAGAACCGCGTCAACCTTGCCACTTTGAAATTCGCAAGGGACAACGCTGATCTGGGAATCTTCAAAGAAGTTAAACCGAAAGCGATAGGAAAAACTTTTGACGATAAAGTTATCCTGGCAGAGGTGCGCGATCCTTTGACCCTTGCTATTCGAGAAAAAGGAAAACCTATATATTTAAGAATCGAAGACGAGAAACTAGCTAAAGTTTTTCAGGGAGTCGGGAACGACAAATTGCCCGGAGTGTTTAAATTTGTCGGATCATTCACTCGTCTTTACGCGGGGTTAGCGACGAGATTTAACCCAGAATTCGTGCTGTCAAACAAGCTCAGGGACATTCAGGAAATGGCTGTCTATATGTCCGCGCAAAAAGATGTCGGATTTTCAGGTGCGGAAAAGACTGTCGGAAGAGATGCGGCGAGCATGCTCGATGTCGTCAGGAACAGCAAGCTCTATCAACAGATGCAGCTTGATGGCGGAACAACTGGCGGAATGGCACTTTCAACCCGAAAAAATCTAGAGTTAAATATCGAAAAAATACAAAAATTAAACAGGAGTAGCGCTAAAAAAACAGCTCAATATATATTGGGAAAAATAGATGGTTGGAACACCGTATTCGAAGATTCGACACGCTTATCAGTTTATAAGACTGCTCTCGAAAAAGGAATGGGACGTAACCAAGCTGCGAAACTCGCCAAAGAAGCGACGGTGAACTTCAATAAAAAAGGAACCGGTGGGCAAATTATCAATTCCCTGTATATGTTTTCTAATGCTTCAATTCAGGGTTCGACGAAGATGCTCAAGGCAATGAAGAATCCCAAAGTAGCCGCGGCAACCATAACGAGCGTGGCCGTTCCCGTATTTGCCGTGAACAAGTGGAACGATTCAGTTGATGAAAACTGGCGAGATAAGGTTGATAAATGGGATCGAACCAATAATCTGATCGTGATGTATAAATCCGACAAAGGAGCGACTTATTTCAAAATTCCGGTTAGTTGGGGAATCAAACCGATAAAGGTGGCAGCAGATTATGCGTCGGATGCTTATGCGGGAAAAAATAAAGACGGAGCGCTTGGCACAACGAAAGGTATCATCGCATCGGCTCTTGACGCTTACAATCCTGCCGGAGGGACTGACATTCCATCATCAGTTACGCCAACTATTCTCGATACCCCATCAGAAATATGGAGAAATAAAAAGTGGACTGGATCACCTATGCGTCCAGAGGATAAAGAAGGTGTGCCAAGATCAGAACAATTTTTTCAAAATAAGCAAGGTGAGCCGTCTGATAAATCGAAGACATTCGGATTATTCCGAGGAGCTGCGGGCGTTATATCCAAAAAGACGGGTGGAGAGATTGAAATATCTCCTGCGGATGCTAAATACGCTTATGATCAGCTGATTGGTGGGGCTGGGCGCACAATTTCCAAAACAATGGAAACTGTTTCGGCGATAGCGAAAGGTGAGCTTCCGCAACCTAAAGAAACACCTTTTGTTAGCCGATTCGTAACGTCAAAAACAGAAGAAGAACTCCAAAAAGCGGATACCAGAGACGAAAAAGCTGCATTATTTGAAGTACTAAAAAAAGCATCTCCCGAAGATCGAAAAACTAGAATGCAAGAATACATAAAAAACCTTCCAAATGATGACGAGCGGGGAAAGATGAAATACATATTTCAGCAAGAAGGGCTCGACACTAAAGGCATTTCCACTTCCGGCGATATAATCGACATCAAGCCGACTTTCGAAAAAGTTCAAAAACTGCTTGCGGAAGGGAAAGACGGAGAAGCCCAGGTCATCGTGGACAATTTATCCGATGACGACTACGAAAAATATAAAAAAGCCAAATCGTCTGACCAACGAAGAAAGACCGAGGAAGCGCGTCCGGCTATGGAAGAAACAGTCAAAAATGTTCAGGAACTTTTGAAGCAAGGGAAGGATGGCGAAGCTCAGACAATCGTTAATGATATGACAGACAGCGAATACAAGCAGTATAAGTCGATCAAAAAGAAATTAGGATTTGAAGAGTGATCTATTTCACCCCCTGTTCGTTTAAACATTTTTGAAAAAAGAAAACATAATCTTTCTGATCGCCATTCCTCGCCTTGGTTTTATCGGTTGCCCACTGATGCGATCCTTTGCCGGAATAGGGAGGTAAGATTGTGAAGCCGATTTCTCTGAAGGCTCTCAATATTCTTTTCTGGTTTGAATCTGACGGAAGATTATTTGGAGGCATAGACGAGTTCCACGGATTTTTTAGGCAGGGTCGTGCGTATCACGCGCTCGTCGCAATAATAGGACGGGACATCGAATATGGTGAAGATGGCATCCTTGATATTCTTGTCGAGTTCTTCAACCGTTTTGCCGGAAGTTATAATCGCCTTGTTCGGAGCGTTGGTTGATTCAGCTATAAAATATGCGCCGCTTTCATCGTGAATTTCCTCAATACGAAAATTTATTCCGTGCGTTGACAAAAACCGGATTAAGTCGTCCAAAGATTCGGCGCCGCCCCTGGAAGGAAAGCGAGAGGCGATTCTGTAGAGTATTTTTTTCATTTTATTATTGAAGATTTAGGTTAATTTTATTTAACTGATCTAAAACTATATCACCGTCTCGTTTTGGGACATCGTAGTACGTGAGGATAGCGTCATTGAGCATATCAAGAAGTTCGCTTGTGTCTCGTGCTTGAGTGATAAGCCCTGGAAGATCCGGAGAAGTTGCGACGAGCCAATCATCTTTTGTATCCACTGCAACGCTGATATTATCCGGAATATTATATTCCTGCCTAATTAAAAAAGGGTCTTTGGCTGGACACAAAAGACGATAGAACTTGTTGGCTAGAGTTTGCATATTTTTTTGAAGATTTTATTTGATTATATAATATACTACCCCCGAAATCCGCGCAATGTTGCAGTAGAGGATAATAGCAGGAGCGGTGGATAAGTCAAGTGGACAAGCCTATGTGAATATCGTAAAATAAAGCCAATTGAATATAGAAATATCAAATGAAATCGCCAATCATGGCGGTTTAATTTTGTTAAAAATAAATAAAATGCAGAAAGAATTCTCATTCGACGCGGAAAGCGTCAAGAAGATGATGAAAGGCGCCGCAATAGCGGTGAGTGGAGCGGCAGGACTGGCTCTCCTCAACTATGTGGGAGCGTTGCAGTTCAGCAATCCGGTGGTCGCCTATGTGGTGGCGTGGGCCGTGCCGACACTGGTCAACATTTTGAAAGAGTGGATGGCGGGTGTTCCCCAATTCGAAGAGTAGTTCATTTCAAATAGGGAGGTGCGTGGATGTGGTGGTGCCGAAAACACCGGAAATTTGTGTCGCAGAAACTCTATCATGATCGTTGCAAGCGCCAGGATCATCATCTTGGCTGCAAAAATTTGGAGGTGAGAAATGGCACAAAGAATGGGAAGACTCAAACACGAGGTGGAGAAACTCCGCCGGCATTCAGACGAGGTGCTGATGGCCGCCGCCAAAATGGCCAGCGTCTATCGCGATGAGGGCAAAGAGCAGGAAGCCGTCCAGTGCGAGAAAAGCGCTGAATTCCTGCAAGGCCTCGACAACAACTTTTTCATGGCGACTATCGCCCTCCCCAGCGGGCAATGACCCCAACCGGGCGAGCCTCACGGTTCGCCCCTCCTGCAGGAGAATTATTCTCCCAAAGGCAAGAGTCGGCTTTTTTTCACCTCTTGGTCGCACTCTTGCTGAATGGAGGAATAATTATTTAAGACAAAATATGAGTATCAACTCCTACAATGATGATCCAAATTTTGACTGGATCACTGGAATGGTGTTGGCAATTATTGGTCTGATCCTTATCGTGATAGTAGTTTGCGCAGTTAGCAAAGCAGAAAAGAAACATCAGGAAATGCGCCGGCAACTATTGGCCGAGCAATCAAAGGAAAATAGATTTCCGAGTTATAAAAAGTAAAGTAAAAAAATAATGTTTCCATTGAAACAAAGAAAAATAGGCGGATACAAATTCGCCCAAAGGACTTGGTATTCGTCCCGGCACTTGGGCGTTGATTATGTCGCGTCCAAAGGCACGCCGCTTTATGCTCCGTTTGACGGAGAAATCTTGAAAAGATTTTACGGATTCGAGGGAGGAAATACGATTTGGTTTAAACCAAACGGCCAAAATGTCATTATAAGGTTTTTGCATCTCTCGTCTTTCAACGCTAGCGGAAAAGTAAAATCAGGACAAGTCATCGGGTATACCGGAAATAGCGGATCACTCACGAAAGGCGCGCATCTTCATCTCGATATTTCCAAAGGCGCGGTCAACATTTGGAATTTCGCGAACTTTCTCGATCCGGATAAATTTGATTGGAAAGACATTGCGCCTGTTCCCGCGTCAAACAACGCGCCTAGTGTGCCTCCGGCGTCAAGTAAGATCGAGCAGTGGGCTTTGGCGATCAAAAAACACGAGGGATTTATCGCTCCTTGCGCGCAATACCCAAAAGGCAGCCGGGCCTACAGAAACAACAATCCGGGCAATCTTCGCTACACTTCATATTCGGCTTCACTCGGACTCATCAAGGGAAAAGACGACAAGAACTTTGTCATCTATCAAACTTATGACATCGGATTCAACGCTTTGAAAAAATTTCTCACCGATGCCGCGAATGGAAAACTCATTTCCTACAAACCGGATATGACGCTCTATCAGTTTTATTCCAAATACGCGCCGTCAACTGATGGAAATTATCCTAAAGGATACGCGGAAAGCGTAGCATGGGTCATGGGAGTTTCTCCGAATACGAAAATAAAAGACTTGCTCTAGGATTTGACAACTTCTCGGGGGTGGTGCTATGTTGATCTGAAAATTTAATTCGTTGTCTGCTCAAAGCAGGTGCTACCCAACGAAATTATATCTGCTATAATCGAATTGTAGCGATCTTTCGAGGCCGCTACCTCTCCTCTTTTGGAGGGTTAGGAGCTCATCGTTTAGGGTAGCACCGGCGGTGGGCTCCTATGTTTATGCGCATTTCTGGAATCGAAGATGACTACTATTTCTGGGCTCAATTTGAAAAAGACAGGGCCAAGGGAACACTTGCGAAGTGTCGGGATTGCATCGGACTTTTCAAAAGGCATTTCGGGGACATCAATATCAAAAGAATCAAGCTGAAACACTTTGAAGAAATCAAGAAAATATATTTTGGGAGAAATTGCAGTAGGGCCCGGGTGGCAAGTATTCTCTACACGATGAAAGCGTTTTTGAAATATTGCCGGGACGAGAGAAAATACAAAGTGCTGGACGCGGGAAAAATAAAAGTTCCCACGCCGGACAAAAATCATTTCATTGAAATTCTCACGGAATCAGAAATCGCGCGGATAAAAGAAAACATCGAAACGAAAATCAAAAAGAAAAATGTCAACATTCAGGGTCTTCGCTGGAAGTGCCTGATCGAAGTTTTGCGGTCTTCCGGCATGCGAATAACCGAGGCGCTGTCTTTGAATCGGGACTCCATAGATTTTTTGAACCAAGAGGCGGTCGTTTGCGGAAAAGGGGGAAAATACAGGACGGTATTTTTCAGCGACGAGGCGGTCGAGTTGATCAAAGAATATCTGACGGCGCGGCCGGATGATTGCGAAGCTCTTTTTGTTTCACATTGCGGACAATTTGAGGCGCGCCGGTGGAGCATTGACGGGGCGCAGAACTGGATTGAACGCTGGCGGAAGAATCTCGGTATTTCCAAAAATATCACCTTTCATATCTTCCGACGGACTTTCGCAAGCAGGATTTTTGCCGAAAGCGACATCTTCATCACCGCCCAACTTCTCGGCCATTCTGACATCAGAACTACCAAAAATCACTATGTATCCATTGACTGGAATAAATTGAGGGAAATTCACCATAGGGCTGTGGATAAAGTCGGCTGCATAAGTTCATTAACATATTGCACTCTATGAGAAAGTAAATGCGTGCCGTTTTTTCATAAAATACATTGCAAATATACTGGTATTCGGGGTTTCATTACTGTGTATAATCATTACCTCAAATACAAGTATATGGTCAGTGAAAAGGCGCTCAAGAAAGCTCGCACGCTGGTGTTTTGGGAAAAGCACGGTCTCCAAGCCACTCTTGACGCATTTCTAGTAAAACGAAGAACTCTTTTTTCTTGGAAAGCGAGAGTGAAAACATCCGGCGGAAAACTGGAATCTCTGAATGATGAGTCCCGCGCTCCCGAGAAGAAACGGACTCGCATCTGGCCGGAGGAAATAATCGCTGAAATCAAGCGCCAGCGCTTCACTTACCCCAATCTTGGAAAAGACAAGCTCTACCCGGAACTTCTGGAATATTGCCGGACTCATAATCTTGAGTGTCCTAAAATCTCTACCATTGGACGAATCATCAAAGACTTGGGAGGGT
>JASEHL010000019.1 GCA_030018805.1 Patescibacteria group bacterium | reverse complement strand
AATCGAGCCGTCATAGATTTAGCATAAATCTCTATGCTGTTCTAGACAAGCTCCTTAAAGAAAATTCGAGAGGGAAGGAGGAGCTGGGGTTGATATACTATGTCGTACAATGTAGGTTATACGACCCCTTAGAAAGAATGCTTGAACTTTCTAGTCATTCCGCCACCCTTGTATAGTTGCATATTATTTCTAATCTGACTCAATCTTGTCAGATCATTACTATCCCATTCGTTGCTAATAAAACCCCTATGACCTCTTGCACTGTTTATGCTTTTTCTTTTATTTTTCACTATTATTCGAATGGCTTCTTTCCACAAATCAAAATCGTTCTTTTTCTTTCCAATAAGCTGATGTTTCTCAAAAAAAGGAATTATTTTTTTCGCTTAAGACATCGGGATTTGCAATCTCAAATCTAACATTTTCTCTGGAATAAGAGATAGCGCCATCACAAAAATATTCCCTAATGCTTTCCAATATATTTTTGTCATCCTTTCTTAGGGCAACAGCAAAAGATGCTTTCCAATAAAAATACTTTCCCTTGTCCTTTCTATAAGTTAAAGAAAAGCAGCCTTCTCCATCAACAAAACCTGCTATATATTCACCGGTAATTTTTCTTATAGATTTCATGATTAATGGTAAATTATCATCTGGTCAACCACTGTTCCGCTTCCGTACAATGCCCCGACATAAGCTTTCGTCGAACTCAAAAAAAGATTCGAGCCCCAATAAGGATCGTGTACGACATAATCGCCGTTTTTATCTTTTCCATGAACGACAACGTAGTGCCCCGCTCCCCTCTTTGAGGATTTTACGAAAACGATTACCGGATTTTTGTTTTTGATTTCCTGATCGACAACATCCCAGTCTATGTTTCCGTGAGTATGCGAAGAAACCAGCTTGATTCCTTTCCATTGTTCGGGCCAAACAATAAGGTCGTGATAAAAAATCGGCTGCTGGGCAAGAGACCCCGGATTGATGTCAACGCCGTGATATCGAAGCACCATGGCCACCGCCGTCACCGCGCAACCGTAATTTCTCATCCGGGTGTTTGATAGCCCGATATGTTGGTCACCCCAGCGCGAATCTCTTTGCGAAAAATACCAGCTTGTTGAAGCGAGACCCGATTTTGGTTTCTCAATCGTCGCTTCAACGGCGGCAAGCTCGGAGCTTCTTTCCCCGCTTAATTGATCAATATCTCCAAGAAGTTCCTGTTTCTGCTGTTCAACGCGGACGAGCATTTCCTGATATTTCTGTTCCTCCCCTTGCGTTTCACCAAGGAGCACTTCTTTTGATTCTTGCTCGTTGCCAAGATAATGCTTCTTTTCCCCTATCTGCCCCTGCTTTTCTTTGAGCTCGTTGTTTTTCTCTTCCAGTTTTTTTCTGTCCTTGTCCAGCTCGTCGCGCGCGCTCACGACGGATGTCAAAACTTCGTCGACTTTGACTCCCGTTTGGGCGACATAATCCGGCTGGCTCAAATATTCCGAAAGGCTCACGTTGCGAAGCATAATCTCCATAATGGAATCCTGGTTATTTTCGTAGTAGGCTTGCAAGACATTGCCCAGCAATTCTTTTTTCGACCCTATTTCTTTTTCCTTTTCATCAATCTGGACGCCAAGATTCTCGATATCTGCCGAAGTGGAATTGATTTGCTCCTGAAGTCTCGCGATATCGCTTTCGAGGCTCGCAATTTGTCCCTCCATAAGATCAATCTGGTTTTGAAGCGTCTGGGCCTTGTTCTGCTTCATTTCAATCATCTGGCGGTAACTCTCGGCCTTTTTTTGAAGATCTTCAATTTGCTGTTGTTTGTCCTGAATCTGCCGCTGGTCGGCCGTGTTGGTGCTGCCCGTACTATTCGTTGTCGTGCTTTGGGCAAGCACGACTTTGAATAACAAAAATATCAAAAAGATCATCGCGAAGCGACACAAAATTTTTGCTTTTTGCTTTTTGCTTTTTGCTTTTCTGTCTATCATGACAAGCTAAGTCTTGATTAAACTTATGGCCTTATCAACTCTCTTTATACTCTCTTTCTTCCCCAACGCCCACGCCATTTCCCACGGCGAGGGACTTTTTTCTTTTCCGGTGAGCGCCACCCGAAGCGGCCACAAGAACTCTCCCCTATTTCGGGAATCAGCCGCGGCCATCAATTCATTTTTTATATTTTCAAGAGTCCAGCCATTTTCTTTGACGCCAGAAATAATATCCAGAGATTTCGCAAGAGTTTTTTGCAAATTTTCTTCGCTCATTTCTTTCCACAAAAGCAGTTTTTTCTCATATTCCGGTGTTTCGAAATATATTTCCGCTCCATCCGCGATATCCGCCAGGCGCCTCATTCTTTCCCGTTCAACCGTCACAATTTTTTCGAGATATTCGCCTGACAATTTTTCTTTGTATTTTTCAAGATATGGCTCGCACAATTCGACTAGCTCCTTTATGTTTTTTTTCCGGATATACGTCCCGTTCATCCAATCCAGTTTTTTCGTGTCGAAAATCGCTCCCGACTTGTTCAATTTCGCAATATCAAATTCCTTTATCAATTCGTCAAGCGCAAACAATTCTTGTTCCGTTTTCGGATTCCAGCCCAGAAGCGCGATGAAATTCACGACCGCTTCGGGAAGATAGCCTTTTTTCATAAAATCTTCAACACTCACGTCCCCGTCGCGTTTTGAGAGTTTCTTTTTTGTTCCTTTATTGAGTATCACGCAGAGATGCCCGTACCGCGGCGCCTCCCAGCCGAAAGCCCGAAACATCAAAATATGCTTCGGAGTGCTGGGAAGCCACTCCTCTCCGCGTAAAACGAGCGTCGTTTTCATCAAATGGTCGTCCACAACGTGAGCCAGATGGTAGGTTGGATAACCGTCCGATTTCAAAATCACGAAATCATCAAGATTTTTATTTCCGAATTTCACTTTCCCTCGCACCGCGTCGGAAAATTCTGTCTCCCCTGTCTCGGGAACATCAAAACGAATGACGTATTTCTCGCCGCTGGTGATTCTTTTTTTTGCGTCTTCAGGCGAAACTTCTTTGAGGCATAATTTGTCATACGCCGGAGCAAGTTTCGCCTTTTCCTGGACAGCACGCAAAGTGTCGAGTCGTTCTGAAGCGCAAAAACAACAGTAAGCCTTCCCCTTCTCCACGAGTTCATGGGCGTATTTCTGGTAGATTTTTATCCGTTTTGACTGGATATACGGTCCGTATTTCCCTTTCTCCAAGATTTTTCCGTCTTTTCCGAAAAAAACTCCCTCGTTATGCAAAATATTCGCCCATTCGAGAGATTCAATCAGTTTGGCGACGGCATCCGGGACGATTCTTTTTTGGTCTGTATCCTCAATCCGCAAAAAATAATCACCCTCGTTTTTTTTGGCCCAGAGAAAATTATACAGCGCTGTTCGAAGGCTTCCTATGTGCAAATATCCGGTTGGACTGGGCGCGAACCGCACCCGGACTTTTTTCTTCATAAGCTATACTGTGATTATTATAAACGGCATCTGCCAAAAAAGAAAAACTGTGAGAAGGAGGGCTGGAAAAAACAGATTGCGCAAAACAAAATAGGACGTTGGATTGTTGAGAACGGACCAATTCGAGAGAAAACCGCCTCTTGAAAAACCGGCCAGCGCAAACGTCGACGTCAAAAAAAGAAACAAGAAAAAAAGGAAAAGAAGAAGCGCCATAAAATCGGAAAGAAAAGATCTCTGTTCGATGAGACTTCCAAAAAAATATCGGGCCGTCGGAGCATAAAACATCTGCAAGAAAAAAACATATGAAAAAAGAATCGCGCCGAGAACCCGCTCCCCTTTCGCCGCAAAATCCTCTTTGTATTGCTGATTGGAAATCAAAATCGCAAAAAAGTACGCAGCCAAAAAAATATGAAGGAAATAAATTAGCGTCGCGGACCAGAAAACATATTCGCCAAAAAGAAAAAATGCCAGTCCCGAAGCCAGAACAGCGGATGAAATAAGAGTTGTTATTCTCGGTTTTGACATTTTATTTCGATTTTAAAATGGCTAAAATCGGAAAGACAAAGACCGCGTTCCAGATTCTTTTCGCCCTTCTCGGTTCTTGAACGAATCGCCAAAACCATTCCAGACCCGCCTTTTGCATCCATCTTGGCGCCCGCTTTATTTTTCCCGTGATAAAATCAAATGTTCCCCCCACTCCGACCAATATTTTCGCATTCGGAAACTTCATCCGATTTTCAAAAATGAATTTCTCCTGATGAGACGCGCCGAAGTTAACGAATACGATTTGGGCGGATTTTTCTTCGCCATTTTCAAAAATTATTTCACTGTTCAAATATAGCGCTTGCGCTTTGAAATTATACTTCGCCTCAATCCCCCGTCTTATTTCCTCGGGACTGCTCAAGCTGTGTTTTGAAACAACAACCAGGACGTCGAGATTTTTTTCTTTCGCCAATTTCAATGAATAATCAACCAAATCCACTCCTGTGTGCCTCGCTTTTGTTTTTCTACCCTTGAACCAAGATACAAAATTTATCCCGAACCCGTCGCAAAGAGCGAGATCGGAACTATTCAGTATTTCGCGGTATTTTTCGTCCCGATGCGCCTTGAGGATGATCTCTGGATTGAGCGTCGTCACGAATTTCTGCTCCGGCGGATCGTCGAGAGTACTTTCTATCCAATCGTTTATTTCAGCCCTCGAAAGGCTATCGATTCTCACTCCCAAAATTTTCAATTCACTCGTTCCCATTCACTGTAAATTCGTTCCTAATTAGTGTAACGAAAATGATTCCAAAATATAATAAACTCTTTTCCCCTTTTCAAATTTGCTCTCGAAAAGCTCAATTGAGCTGACTGGAACGGAAAAAACAAAATTTTTTTCAACTTCCGGCTCGGGTAAAATTTTTCTCCACTTTTCCTTTATAATTTTGCCGAGCGTGATATGCGGCCGAAATTTCCTTTTTTCTCCGGAATGAAAACCAAGCGTTTTGTCCAGCCGGTATTTGAGTTCCGATAATTCCTCGCTTTTTTCCCCCGACGCCCAAATCATTTTTTTTGCATCTTTTTTGGGGCCGAATTCCATTTTTTGAAATTCGAGCTCGAAAGATTGCACATTTTCGGCCGCTTCGCGAATGGAATCGCAGATTTCAGGAATATTTTCTTCCGGAATATACCCCAAAAAATTCAGCGTGAGGTGAAAATTTTCCTTTCTTACCCATTTCACGGGCAAATCCCTGTATTCTTTTTCGACAAAACGAAACAGGCGCTTTTTGACGTCCTCCGGCAAACTAGCGGCCACAAACAAGCGCTTTTGCATATGTAAATTATAGCATTTTACGCTATTTGGGGCAAATAAAAAAATCCTGTTGAAATACAGGATTTTTCGAATAAATTATATTAAATACTGAATACCGATTTCACTCGACTTCCACGTCATAAATCGTCACCACGTCCGATTTTTTTTCAGACCGGATTTCCGATCCGTCGGCGGCGCGGACTTCAAAAATAACTTCGTTTTCCTCCGGCTTTATGCCGGAGATGTTGACCGATACGTATGTCTTTTCGGAAATTTGCGTGATATATTTGTCGAAAACAGGCGCGCCGTTGAGAAGCGCTTTCACCCGAACCGGCTTGTACAGCTTCACTTTGAAATTGAATTTTCCCGCCTGCGCCTCTGGCGACATATTCACGAGCTTTACGCCGGCTCCAGACTCCGCCCAACGACGGATTCCGTCTTTTCCTTTGTCTTTTCCGACCCAATGCTTGTTGGAATAGTCCATCGCGACGAACATATGCCTCGGCGCGGCTGCCCGGTCAATTTCACAAGCATACAGATATTCGTCTTCATATTCGTTCGCGCATTTCAAAACGTTTTGCGCGTAGGCCCTCGCGCCGTAAAACTGATCCGCGTCACCCTTCTCGGGTTTTCCTTTGAGTCCTTCTTTGTCCAAAATGACGAAGCGGATGTTGTAATAATTCAAAATTTCATTGGATATTTTGTAGTACGAATCTTTCATTATGTCACGGTCGTTTTGCTTTTCGTCGCCCTCGGGAATGTCGTAAAGAAGCGTTCGGATAATCGGCGTTCCGCGCTGAAAAGTGTATTTGTCTTCGATCACTCGGGCGAAATCATGCCCGTTGATCGTGTTTTTCCGGTGGATGCTTTTCCAAACCAGGTCGCGTGAAGCAAAATCATAATCCGTGTTCCCCGGAACTTCCAAAATGCTGTAGTTTTCCTTGTCCTGCCCCAATTTTTCATAGAAAGAGGAATGGAGCAGCAAATTCGTCTTGAGCGGAACCGCGAGAAATTCCAAAATAATGATTATACTAATTATAAAAAATATAATCTTTTGCTTTTGATCGATATCCTCAAAAAGACTGATCCGATTATTGTTTTCTTGATTTTTTAACTCATCTTCATCTGCAGCTGCTTTTGACTTTTGACTTTTGACTTTTGACATCGCGTAAGCGACCCCCCATGCGGCTAAAACCGAAAAAGCCATCATGGAAAACACAAACAACCTGCCGACGGTCCGGATGTTATTGAAAAACGGCAGATAATTATAGGCAAGAAGATAAGGCATCTTCACCGGCGGGTCGAGTTCTCCCATATAGTGCAAATGCGGTCCGAGCGACAAGATATAAAAACCGAGCGCCACCGCCAGCCAAAACCACTTCTTGGAGATCCGCTCTCTGAAAAAGGCGGCTGCGGACAGAACAAGAATAAGAAAACCAACATACGCCGAGTAAGTGCTGTCCGCGCGTCTTGCGAATGTTTCCCGCAATTTCGAAAAAGCATTCGGCCAAAAAGAATGGAAATTCGGCGGGACAAAAATACTCAAAGTATCATTTGAATATTTCACCGCCGCCTTGAATCCCGGATCAAGATAATTGTTTTGGGAAAAAGCGATCTCGAAAAGCGAACGGAACATAAAAAGAAAAACCACCGAAAGAACCGCGGTGCCGACAGCCGCATAGAGCCAGAATTTTCCCTTGAGAAAAATTTTGGGCCGGGTGAAAATTTTATAAACAAGAAAAAACAAAACGAAAACCAGCGTGAAAGCGAGAAGCTGGTGTTCGGTGAAAGCGATAAGCGCCAAAAAAAGACCGGCTAACACAAAGTTTTTTGCCCTCAAATCATCGAAAAGCTTGAAGAGATATAATGCGAAAAAAGGCAGCCATTCTTGATGCATCGTTCCGACGTTGGTGCTCAAAGAATTGTGCACATGAAACGGCGAAAAAGCAAAGATTATTCCGGCAATTAGAGAGGCTGGTTTATTTTTCGTAAAATAGAAAGCCAATAAGTACATCCCAAAGCCGGAAAGAACAAAAGAGGCGAAAAAAAGCAGGTTATAGCCGATAATACGGCCGAAAATGATTTCGAAATAGGCATAAAGCGTGACAATATTGAATTCCGAGCGCTTCAAGAGCTCGAATGTCCCTTTGAAAAAACCATTATCCTTCAAAACATTCACTCTCTCTCCCGCCACGCCGATCACCTGCATCGTATCGGAACCGAGACTCGGAACCGACGAAAAAAAATGCCAGACAAAAGGCCAGGTGAGAACCACCGTCAGAATTGCATAAAAAACTATTACCCTAAATTTTTCGTTTTTAAAAGAGGTCATAAACTTGAGTAACCAGTAACCAATGATCAGCGATCAGTGAAAAATGGTATTGATCACTGCTCCCTGTTCACTGATCACTGTATCGCCCTCTCCCGTCATTAATCCTTATCCTCACAAGATCCCGTATCATGTTGAGCGGGTCGCGCGCAAGACGAACATGGCTGTTCGGAGGATTTTGAAGCGAAATGGGAAGTTCTTTTATCCTAAATTTACACTTGTTCGCGACATATATCAACTCTGCGTCGAAAGCGAATCTTTTCACGGTAAGTTTCGGAAAAATCTTCATTGCCGCCTCGCGCCGGAAAACTTTGAAGCCGCATTGGGTATCCTTCACATTTCTGATGTTTATGATCACAATCCGAAGCAAACGGAAAATTTTTTCCATGAAGCGCCGATGCCACAAAACCGGCCTCACAATCCGAAGTCCCGGGACAAATCTTGAGGCAATAACAATATCATATCCGTTATCAAGTTCACCGACAAACTTTTCAAGTTCCTCGATTGGAATGCCCAAATCAGCGTCAAGAAACATCACGATTTCGCAAGAACTTTCCAAAATTCCCTGCCTCACGACTTTTCCTTTTCCTTCGTTGACACTGTTGTCAATCACGCGAAGATGCAGCTCATCCTGAATTTTTTTCACTTCTTTGAGCGTTCTATCCGCGCTCCCGTCGTTGACGACAATCATCTCAAAGACACCAAAACGACCTTTGAGATAATTATAGATCCTCATTAAATTTTTTTTGATGGTCTTTTCTTCGTTGAAACAAGGAATGACCACCGTTATTGACCTGTTTTCCATAAAAAAACAACCCCTCGTTATTCTACAGCAAGCGCGAATTTATTTCCACAGGTTTCGCAGATCTTTCCAAAATATTCTTTTTGACTTTTCTTCTTTTTCTCCCGAAAACTCGATATTTTCCGCAAATTCCTCTTTTGGCTGAAGTTTGTATGCCGAAAGCGCGCCGATTTTTTCCTGAAAAACAATATCGAATTTTTTTGCAATCTTCGAGTCGATTTTTCTTTTTTTGCTCCGCGTGAGGCCAAAGGCGTAAAAACATCCTTCTTTTTCTTTTTTGAAATCGAGAATTGGAGCCGCTTCTGTTTTTTGGTAAGAAAAAATATATCGGAACGGACTTTTGTATTCCGGACTGGTTGAATAATATACGAGCGGTTTTCCGCAATCTTTTTTCGCGAACTCCGCCGCTTTTTCAAGCTGCGAAAGCACGATTCCGTCCTTGGCCTTGAGGATTATCGTCCGCCAGGGGCGGATCGGCCCGTTTTGGGCCGCCCGGATTTCCTTGAACCAAAAAAGTGTTCCAATCAAGTTTCCAAAAAATACGATGAGAAGCGCCGCCACGACGCAAATTTTCCAAAATTTTTGCTTCTTGCTCCAGAAAAATATCACGAGGTATCCGATGAATATAAACGGCAGTTCGAGAAGCGGCAGGAAAAATCTCGGCCGGATCTGATAAGCGATCGGGATGTAGGCGAGAAAATATATAACAAACCAAAGAAGTGAAATGAGAAGAAATTTTTTTCGAGCCGGATTTTCTTCCCGCCGGAAAAATTTGAAACCCAAAAGCAACGCCGGAACAATCGCGCCCAGCCATGCGAGAAGCGCGCCCTTCGTCCCGCCTTTTTGGCTTATCCAGCTGGTGAGAATCAAAAACCAGTTTTGTCCCCAATATCGGAAATCCCGTTTCACGTTTTTTGAGAAGCTGTGGGCGGATGGTTTTTCTTTGAGCGCTTTCAAAAACTCGTTCGTGCTTTCGCCTTTGGAAGCAATTTCATTGAGAATGACCGGAAGATACACGAGTGCCACAATAGCGAGAAATATCAAAATGTATTTCCAATTGAGCGCTTTTCTCGCCTCTTTCCGGTTGAGGGCGATGAATACGGCTGTGATCACCGGCAAAGTGAGAAAAGAAAGAAAGTGCAGCTGCGTCGAAACGGCGAAAGAAAAACCCGCGAGAACCACCCAGCGCAGGCGGTATTTTCGGCCCTTGCCCCGCACCACATATTCTTCCGGCTGGACGGCAGTACTGTCTTCATTTGACAAGTCCCGGCGATTTTCTGTGGTGCGGGGTGAATCGAACACATTGAGAAGCGAGAAAAAGAAGAGAAGATTAAAAAAAACCAGCCCGTTCGGATTCCAGGAAAATCGGGAATATTGAATGCCAAGAAAACAAACCGCGTAAAGGCTCGCGAGAATCATCGACCAGTCGCGGGAAAAATATTTTTTGAGAAAAAAATAGAAGAGCGGAATCGACAAAATTCCGAACAGAAGATCCGGATATGCCAAAACGGCCGGATGGACGCTTTGAAAAAGAACGGCTGACAAATACTGAAAATAATAAAACGCCGGCCCGAGATTCAGCTCCGTTCCGCCGGCTTTGGGACCGAGAAGCGGCAGCCATCCTGGACCATTTTCGAGGGCCTGCTTTATCAAGAGAGAATCCCGCGCCTGGTCCATTTTGAAAAACAGCCAGTCGGAAAAATTGTACACCCGTAGATATGCCGCAAGGGCAATAACAAGTAAAAAAAGAATAATTTTCCAATCAAATTTGAATTTCATGAAGCTTTTTTTTGATAAATCTTCTCCTTGCCAATATTTTCGGAAAATTCCATATCACGCTCACCCAAGCCTTGAGAATCACAATCGCTACCCTGCCCTTACTGTTCCCGCTCACAAATTCGGCCTCCCTTTTTTTTCCTCTAAATACGTTTAAGACGAGCCTAGTATAGCTTATAAATCTCCAAAAAAGTGTTTTCGCGAGTTTCCGGCAGGGATAGTTTTTGAAAATCGTGAAAAAATAATTTCTGTGTAGATAATACGCTTTCATGAGAGAGGCTTTTCCGGCCGTTCCGCTATGAACATGATAGACGACTGCTTTTGGACAATAATATGATCGAAAGCCCGCATTTTTCATCCGCCAGGCCAAATCCACGTCTTCATAAAAAGCGAAGTGGTCATTGTCAAAGTAATTATGCCCCGGAAGGGCGGTCTTCTCAAGCGCGTCTCTCGTGAAAAGCGACGCCGTCCCGTTAGCGCCGAAAATTTCTTTTTCTTCGCTATACTTTTCCTCATTTTTGCCATATCCCCTGTTGTGCGCCGTCCCATCACGGGTAATGTAGATTCCGGCGCAATCAATTTTGTTTTGTTCATAAAAATTAAAAATCTTCGGCTGAATCGACCCGGCGTCAGGATGCCTCTCGGCGCAATTCGTCAATTCTTCGATATATTTTTCGTCAAGTTTTGTGTCGTTATTGAGAATAATAACGTATTTTATGCTCTCATCTTCAAGCGCCTTTTTGATTCCCGCGTTATATCCAAAACAAAACCCTGTATTTTTCTCGAGCTCGATAATATCCAAACTTGGAAACTTAGTTTCCAAGTATTTATCCCTCACAAAAACGACCGAATCGTCTTCCGATCCATTATCGACGAAAATCACTTTGAAATTTTTGTCCGTTTGTCTCTCGAGCGAATCGAAGCAATCCTTGAGATACTTCTTCCCGTTCCAATTGACAATAATAACGGCTGCTTCAATATTTCGCATAGTAATCCCATGATAATACTTTAGTATAGTACATTACTAAAGTATCCTAATTTTGTTCATCACCGAGCGAAGAAGGCTATAATAGTCGCTATTGTGGCTGTTCTTTGTTGTATATTCCCGCAATGATTTTTCCCGCGCTTCTTTTCCCACCTGCTTTCGCAGTTCCCTGTCCTCGATCAGCCTTTCAAGTTTATTGGCCCACTCGTCGTCACTGCCCGCCAGAAAGCCGCTTTCTCCGTCTTCAATCGCCTCGCGGTAGGTTTGGTTATTCACCGCAACTGAAGGCACGCCCAAAATTCCGGCTTCAAAAAATTTGAGTTCTGATTTTGACTCGCAGAATGGATCACTTTTTTCGAGGGGGATTATGTTTATATCCACATCCGAAATATTCTGGAAATGATCTCTTCTCGACGCAAACGGCAATCTTTCTATTTGATTTTTATATTCATCGAATTTATCGCTGATATTAAGCGGCCCGGCCAAAACTAGCTTCGCTTTCGGATACTTTTCAAGAATTTTCACAAGAGCGTTCTCTATGGTTGCAAAATTCTTATCATGCCCCTTCGTCCCGGCAAAATACCCTATTCTCAAGCCTTTATTCTTTTCCGAAGGTTCGACCTTCGGAAAAATATTTTCGACGATTTCGAGGTCTTTCAGTGACAGTTTGTTTTTCGAAACAAATACTTTTTTGCCGTATCCTTCCAAAATTTTCGCCAAATACGAAGTTGTCGTCGTGCAGACTTTCACGTAGGGGTCCTTCAAAATTTCTTCTCCAATCCCCTTTTCATATTGCTTGCGCTCGAGAATATTCATTTTCTTGTAATGATCAGTTTGCTGACTGTATTTTGGATCAAAAATCAAGTCGTCCGTTTCGAAAATGATTTCTTTTCCCAGTTTTTTTGCTTTTTCAATCAGTTTTTCGACTTTCCACGTGTATATCGGACGGTGGAAAATGAATATTTTGAATTTGTCCGCGTACGTGGGAAGAAATGGATTGTCCTGAATCGTCACCGAGCATTTGAAGCCGTGGATTTCAAGCTCTTCTTTTTGGTTGATTGCGCGATAGCGCGCGCTGTCGCCAACGCCAATGGTCACGAACAAAATATCCCCCGGCCGAACCCGTCCGAACTGCGCGAAAAAAGATTTCGCCACCCGCTTCCCGCCGCGAACCAGCCCCTCTTGCTTCAGGGCATTCCACGCTTTTCCGGTTTTTATAAGAAGTGTTTTCATAATTCTAACTTAGCTCCGCTCACAGTATACTGGATAGTTGTAAACGTATTTCTTTTTTTCCAGTACAGTATACTGTATTACTGTACTGACATTATTCGATTAACGATTTAAAAATCTCAAAAAGTTTTTGAACTTCCTTTTCCTCGCTCAGATCCTCGAGATTATAATCCATTTTCCCCGCGCCATCAATGTTTTCCAATATTTTCCCCAAATCATCGAAAGAATTTAGATAAAACCCTTTATTCCCGAGCCGCGCGCGGTTGAAATTGCTCGCAAAACAGATAATCGGAAGTTTGGCGGCCATCAAATTGACAATTTTCCCGCTCGATTCGGTTGAATCTTTTTTCGGGTCGATTCCGGCACTCGCGAGCGCGAGATAATGCGGCAGAGAGAAATAGTCAATTTTACCTGCGAAATACACGAACTCTTCAAGATTGTTTTCCTCGACAAATTTTCTGTACTTCTCTTCGTCGCTCCCAAAACCACCAAGAAGCAGTTTCCAATTCTTTTCCACCCGAGAGCTAAGCTCTCGGGTATTAACTTCCATCAAATCCCCTATTCCCTTATTATCGCTCAACCCGCCGATGTAGACTAAGAGCTTCTTGCCTCTGGACCACTTTTTTATACTTTCAATTTTTTCCGCTTCATTTCTGGATAATTCTGGCGAATTTTGAAATAAATCCAGGTCAATCCCGTCTTTTATGATAGCTGTAGACGTCCGACGTCTACAGGGAACATTTTCGCTGCTGACAACAGTTTTATCCGCCCATTTTTCAACAATATTTGAAAGCCAGATAAAAAATTTTCGCGCCAATTTATTTCTTCGGCTGTAGCTCGCGAATTCTTCGTCAATATTTCCCTGAAGGTCAAATATAATCGGAATATTATTTCTCCCTGCCAATCTTTTTGCCAAGTATCCAATTGCCAGACCCTCCCAGAGATGCGCGTGAATCACGTCCGGCTGAAATTTTTTGATTTCCCGCCGGCACAAAAAAAGAAGCTTCCAGTCGAGCCATATTTTTCCCCAGGAAAAACCAGGCGTTGTTTTTTTGTACCACTTTGAACCCCTGATTCTTGCGACGTCGAGCTCCGGGACGTCTTTTCCGAGATGATAAGTACAAAGGCGCACCTTCGCGCCCATTTTTCCCAGATATTTGGCTTCGTTATAAATCCTGATGTGACAGCCACGATCAGAAAAAAAAGGTGTCGCGGCAATAGTCAATATTTTCAACGTTTATTTTCCTAATCTATGAGATTAGGAAAATCCTAATCTCGTAGATTAGGTTTCAATTTTCCGTGATTTCCTTTATTTTATAATTCATCTTTCCCTGCGCTTTGTAGTAGTTTTTGACCGCAATGTCGGCAAGGAGCCCAAAAATGAATAGTTGAATGCCCATAAGGACCAGAAATACGGCGATTAGCGGCCAGATTTTGTTTGACATCGGTACATCATAGAAAACTCTCGCAATAACAAGCGCCGCACCCGCCGCCAAACCCAGAAAAAAAATGATGAGCCCTCCCGCTCCAAACAAATGTAATGGGCGATTGGCATATTTTTTCCAAAACCAGACCGAGATCATATCCACGAAACCCTTCACTCCCCGCTTCCAGTTGTATTTCGTCTCACCGAATTTGCGCGGATGATGCGCGACCGGAACTTCGGCCACTTTGAATCCCTGTACTTTGAGAAGCGCCGGAATGAAGCGGTGCATCTCGCCAAAAAGATCCACGTCTTCAAAACATTCCCGGCGGTAGGTCTTGAGGCTGCAGCCGGAATCCTGAATTCCGTCATTGATGAGAATTTTTCTCGCCACATTGGCCAGACGTGAAGCTAAATTTTTCAAAAAATTGTCTTTCCTTTTTTTCCGCCATCCGGATACGATATCAAATCCTTCTTCCATTTTTTCCAAGAGCAGCCCGATGTCAGCCGGATCGTTCTGAAGATCGCCGTCCATCGTGACGATAATTTCTCCGGAAGAATTTTTGATTCCCGCGTCAAACGCCGCCGTCTGCCCGAAATTTTTCCTGAAAGTAATAAGTTTCAAAGGGCTCAATTCTCGACACACTACGTTTGTTTCGTCAGTGCTTCCGTCATCAATAAAAACAACTTCAAACGGCTTGCCCAAAGCGCCGCAAGCTTCGACTATTTTCCCGTGTAATTCCTGAATATTTCCTTCTTCATTGTGGAGAGGAACAATAACGGATATATCTGGTTTATTACTAGCTTTTTCCATGTTTTTATGGTAACCTAAAAAGGTATTTAAAGCAATAAAATTAGCTTTGTTTATTATATTTATGGCTTTATGAGCTCTGAGACAAAATTATCATACAATAAGTTTCTTTTGTCAATAATCATTGTCTTTGCCCTCGTAGCAAGTTTCACGACCTGTTATTTTGCGACTCCCACTGTTTTTGGCGGACGCGACCAGGGCGCGATCGCAACGGCCGCGATAAACCTCGCGAAATACAAAACCTTCACTTTTTCAACCCCTGAATCGCATGACTTGTTCCAAAAATACGGTCCGGGAAAGGCGCTGAATTATCCGGGCTTCGACTACACGAAAAACGGCCAGCTCGTCACTCGATTTCCAAAGGCTTACATTGTATATCTTGCCGGCCTATACTCACTCTTCGGTCTCAAGGGGATTCAATTTGCAAATTTTATTCCCCTTTTTTTGTTCTTTGTTCTTTTCTGGCTGACGCTCCGCCAGTTTTTCTCCGAAAAAGTTTCTTTTCTCGGATTCTTGATCGCCGCGACTTTTTTTCCGTTTTTGTGGTTTGCCAAATACGCCCTCACCGAAATTTTCATGCTTTTTCTCGTCTGGGCGGGAATTTATTTTTTACTTACCTGTAGACGTCGGACGTCTACAGCTGTAGACGTCGGACGTCTACAGCTTTCTTTAGCTGCCTTTGGTCTCTCGGCGCTCACCCGGATTGAAGGAATCGTTTTTTTCGCTCTGGCGGTGATTTATATTTTCATTCTCGACAGAAAAAAAATCATCCATCTCCCAAAAAACTTCTTCAAGCTTCTCTTGTTCTCAATTTTATTTCTCGCAATAATCTATAGTTTTCTCAATTATTCCGCTCTTTTCGACAGCTTGAAAAACATCGCTAAAGCATTTCTGCCAAATTCGACGAAAGATTCCGCGCCGTCGGCGAACTTGTATGCCTATCTTGCCCGAATATTTTTCAGTTACAATATTTTGATTTATTTCATTTTTGGTATTGCCGGAATCGCCTGGCTTGCGGCCAAAATCAAAAAAAACTGGACAAAACCGGAATTTCTGATAATTTTTATTTTGTTCCCGTCATTTTTCTATCTCATTTCGCCGCTTGTTTCTCTCGACGACCCTTGGCTTTTCCGCCGCTTCGTTTTTGCCGTTTTCCCGATGCTCATTTTTTATTCGATCTTTTTTCTCAATCGGTTTTTCTACCACAAAATATTTCTCTATCTCGCGCTCGCAGTTCTCATCGCGGCAAACAGCGTCATAAGCTGGCGTTTTCTCACTCTCTCGGAAAACAGGAATCTCCTTCCTCAAATTGAAAAAATATCACGAAAATTCGGCTTCAATGATCTGGTTATGGTAGATCGGATGGCGACTGGCAGCGGATTTTCGCTCATGAGCGAGCCGATGAGCGCGCTATTTGGCAAAAATGCCGTTTATTTCTTCAATACCGACGACTTGGGATATATTGATCAAAATCGTTACAAAAATATATATCTTGTTGCTCCACTCACCGAAGAAAAAACATGGTATGCCGACCTTGTCAAAGGTAAAACTTTTGATATGCTGGAAGTGGACAACAATTTTCTCGAGCCGTCCGAAAAAAAATGGGGTCTCGCGCGAAATATCAAGTCGAAAACTCTAACGGGAATCTGGAAGGTAAAATAAATAAATTCGTAATTTGCAGATTTGCGTAATTAGCATTAATTCGCATAGCATATGAAAATTTTAGTCACCGGCGGTGCCGGGTTCACCCCCCACCACCCGCTAGCAAAACTTGCACAATTATGAAAAAAAAATCGCAAAAAATTCTTGTGACGGGTGGTGCGGGGTTCATCGGATCCCATTTGGTTGACGCGCTCGTCGCGAAAAAGCATCGTGTTTTTGTGATTGATAATCTCTCCACCGGATTCAAAAAAAATGTCAATCCGAAAGCGAAATTCTACAAAGCTGATTTAACTAACCATACCTTAACGGAAAAAATAATCAAAAAAGAAAAACCGGCCGTCATTTTCCACCTCGCCGCCCAGATTGACGTCCGAAAATCGGTCGCCGATCCTCTTTTTGAGTCGAAAAATAATGTCCTTGCCAGTGTCAACCTCATAGAAACTGCCCTTCGCAACAAAGTAAGAAAATTTATTTTTTCCTCGACCGGCGGCGCGCTTTATGGCGACACACATGTGCGACCGACGCCGGAAGCATTCGAGCCTTGGCCTGTTTCGCCTTATGGAATCGGGAAACTGACTATCGAAAAATATTTGCATTATGCCTGGAAAATACATGGCCTCAATTTCACCGCGCTTCGCTATCCAAACGTATACGGTCCAAGGCAAAACCCGTTTGGCGAAGTCAACGTCATCGCTATTTTTCTTCGCCGAATGCTCCAGGGAAAACAGCCGATCATAAACGGAAACGGAACGCAAACTCGGGATTATATCTATATAGATGATATAACTTCAGCGAATCTAAAGGCGCTCGAAAAGTTCGATAAAGTTGGAATATACAATGCTAGCACGGCCAAAGAAAAAAGCGTAAACGATATTTTTCGCGAAATAAACAAGCATTTCTCCGGAAAATTTAAGGAATTTCATGGTCCGGCTAAACCCGGCGAGCAAAAAACAAGCTGCCTAAGTTTCAAGAAAACAAAAAAAGAGTTGGGCTGGTCGCCGAAAGTTGATTTTCGAACGGGAATAAGAAAGACTTTTGAGTGGTTCAAAAAAAATCATGCTTGAAAAAATAAAAAATTCAAAAAATCTACTCGATCAACTTGAAAAAAACTCTGTTTTTTTGGAAGGTCTGGAAAGCGCTAAGCAGATTATCATCAAATCCCTTGAAAATAAGGGAAAAATAATGACTTGCGGAAACGGCGGGAGCGCGACGCAGGCTTCGCACATGGTCGGCGAGTTTGTGGGACGATTCGCCTTTGACCGTCCGGCACTTCCCGCGATTTCCCTTTTTGATCTGGCAACAATGACCGCGGTCGGAAACGATTATGGATATGACAATATATTTTCCCGCTTTGTTGACAGTCTGGGAAATGAGAATGATATACTATTTTCAATCAGCACCAGCGGAAATTCCAAAAACTGCCTCAAGGCCATGGAATCAGCCAGAAAGAAAGGGCTGACAAATATTGCCCTTCTTGGGCGTGACGGCGGCAATATGAAAGATTTGGCTGATGTTTCGATAATCGTTCCAACAGATGACACCCCGCTCGTTCAGGAAATTCATTTGATGGTCATTCACTGGTTATGCGAGAAAATCGAAAATTATTTTTTTAAAAAAAAAGCTAAACTTTAGGAGAATCCGAAAGCTTAGCTTTGGAAAAATTATGATAAACACTCAACGCGCCAAAGAAATCCTAGAAAACGCCAAAGGCAAACCCGTCCTCGCTTGCGGCGACGTGATGCTTGACGCCTATCTCACCGGGCCCGTTGAAAGATTTTCCCAGGAAGCGCCGGTTCCCGTGATAAGGATCGACGACGAGCAATTTTTTCCGGGCGGCGCCGGAAACGCGGCCGCCTGCATGGCCGCCATCAGTCTTGTCCCTCATCTGGTCGGGGTTATCGGAGAAAAAGGGAGAATAAAATACACAGAGGTTATGGAGGAAGAATACAAAAAATGCGGAATAATCACCCATTTCAGCCTTGATCCGGATCGCAAAACCACGCTCAAGTTGAGAGTAAAAGCGATAAAAACCACCACCCAGCATATCGCCCGGGTGGATATGGAGGATACGCATCCCTTGAGCGAAAAAAAAGAAAATGAGATATCGGTTTACCTGGAGAACCTTGCCGGCGAAATAAAACCGGAGATTATTTCAATACACGACTACATAAAAGGTTTTCTCACAAAAAAAGTTTTTGAAAAAATTGTTGGTATTTCGAGTGAAAAAAATATTCCCATATTCGCCGACCTCAAGCAAAGCACCTTCGTGAAGCATAAAAGCCTCATAAAAAAACCGGATTTATTTTTCTTGAAGCCCAATCGGGTGGAATCCGCCCAGACGGCCAAAATAATCAACGGCTTTGATAAAGACGGGACCACCGATGAAGAAATAATCGAAATAGCGAGTATTATCCAAAAAGAAATCCCTATTCATATTTTCATCACGAGAGGAAAAAAAGGCGCGGTATATTTTGAGCCTCAAAAAAAACCATATTTTGTCCGGCCCAAAGAAGTGGAAGAACAGTTCGACATCGCCGGCGCCGGAGACACGGTAGCGGCCTTTCTCATCGCCGCGTATCTTGGCGGCGCGACCATGCCCGAAGCGCTTGAACTCGCCGTGGCCGCTTCGCAGGTGGCGATCAGGAAGTTCGGGACTTCGGTCGTTATGGAAGAGGAATTGTTAAATTGGATCGGGGATTTTCCTAAGGTCGAACCTTAGGAAAATCCTAAGGTTCGACCTTAGGTTATGAAAAAAATAATTTTTCTCGACCGCGACGGAGTTATCAATGTTGATACCGGCTATGCTTACAAAATCGAGGATTTTCAGTTTGAAAAAAATGTGGCTGAAGGGCTGGGTAAACTTCAAAAAAAGGGCTTTGAGTTTATTATCGTCACCAACCAATCCGGAATCGGACGCGGCTACTATTCCGAAGACGATTATCAAAAGTTCAATGATCATGTCGTTGCTCAACTCAAAAAAAACGGGATCCAAATTTTGAAATCATATTATTCCCCTTTTCATCCGGAAGGGATCGGGAAATACAAAAAAGCCTCGCGCTGCCGAAAGCCGGAACCGGGAATGCTGGAACATGCCGAAAAGGATTTTCACATTGACAACTCGAGGTCATGGATTATCGGCGACAAATGGGCGGACGTAAAATGCGGCAAAAATTTCGGGATAAAATCAATCCTGGTCAAAACGGGAAAAGGCGGAAAGAGTGACGAAAAGCATAAAACGGATGTTGCTTATATTGCGGAAGATCTGCTCGACACGGCAAAATTTATAACTCACCAGTCCACCAGCTAAAGCTGGTGGGTTGAGTCGGGACTAAAAGTCC
>JASEHL010000018.1 GCA_030018805.1 Patescibacteria group bacterium | reverse complement strand
AAGTCTTCGCCTAAAGGCGAGGGAGTTTCTCCCATTCCCCGAGGGGGACATTAAATCCGAAACTGTATGAACAAAATAAAAATTTATTCCGACGGCGCGGCGCGGGGAAATCCGGGCCCGTCAGCAATCGGGATCGTCATCGAGAAAAACGGATCGAAAAAAACTTACCGCGAATTCATCGGATACGCGACAAACAACGAAGCGGAATATAAGGCTCTCATTTTCGCTCTCCAAAAAGTGAAACTGATTCATGGAAAAACAAAAAGCAAAAATTTGATTCTTGATTGCTATCTTGACAGCGAACTGGTTGTGAAGCAGCTCGGTCACGAATACAAAGTTCTCGAGGAAAATATCCAAAAATTTTTTCTTCTTCTTTGGAATCTGTCGACTGATTTCAAAGAAGTGAAATACTTCCATATCCCGCGCTCAAAAAATTCCGAGGCTGATCGATTGGCCAATCTGGCTCTCGATGAGGCCACCCGAGCGCAGTCAAGGATGTTTTAGAGACATAAAAAGGCTTATAAAAGCCTTTTTCTATTGGAACTGGGTTGACAATCTGAAAAATATGCTATAATATAGAAAGTTGGTTGAGGCCGGATAATCGCCCAGCCCCAGTTTTGAGAAAATTATGTGGATTGTCTATGTAATTCAACATGATGTAACTAAACAAATTTACATTGGCAAAACCAATAATCTAAAGCGCAGAATCTTGGAACATAATTCCGGAGACAATCATTCGACGAAAAGATTGAACGGAAAATGGATTCCAATTTATGCCGAAGCATATCGTATAAAATCAGACGCCGACAAAAGGGAGTTACGGCTGAAATATCACGGTAGCGCAAAACACGAACTCATAAAAAGACTTGGGGGCAGCAAGCTTTAGAATCTCAAAACTGGGGCGGGGAGGAAAGTCCGGACACCTGCCGGTGTTTCACATCGGCAAAAAGGGCAATGGGTAACCCCCATCGGACGCATTGAAAAATGCGTTTAGGGAAAGTGCTCCGACGTTTCCAGTCGGAGTTCCGACCTCTTGCGGCAACGCAAGAGCGCCGGAGCCACAGAGACTATACAACCCAGCCCCAGTTTTCGTGATTAATTTATGATTCAAGAAAATAAGTGCTGTCAATAAATTTGCACGCACAAGAATTAATCTTAAAAACTGGGGCGGGGCAAAGGTGAAAAGCCGATTGATGTTCAATATTCACTCACGTGAGGTATTGAGCTGCAATTGGAGCCGGCTGGCGACAGCCGGAACTTGGCAAACCCTGCCTGGCGCAAGTCTGTACCCCCGACGTAACGTCGGGGGAAGACGCTCGACCCCGACGGCAACGTCGGGGCTAGATAGATGGTTATCTCATCCCTCACCACTTTTCGTGAATTTATTCCAAAAGTTTTTTCGAAGCAATACGAATTTTATTCAGTGAAAGTGGTGAGGGATAAGACAGAATCCGGCTTATAGGCCTCGACTAACTTTACCCACGCACCAGAAGGCCACGGGCTTGCCCGTGGATGAATGGTTTCCATCCTTCGGTGCGGGGTTCCGCTCCCCGCGCAAGCGGGGAAGGAATCCACGCAACGCAATCAGGCAAGATGCCACGCGCTTGCGCGTGGAGCTTCACGAATTACGAATTTTGTACGAATATACAAATCTCTTTATTCGTACATTCGTATATTCGTAAGTGATTCGTAATTCGTAGAGAAATCATGAAGAAATCCGAACTTTTTTTCGCTCTGCTTCTCGTTCCGGTTGATTTCGCGATGATTGTCGCCGCAGCCGTTCTGGCTTATTGGTTTCGATTCACGCCCGGCATAATTGAGATAAAGCCCGTTTTGTTCGATTTTCCTTTCAACACTTATCTCAAAATAGCGCTTACGGTCGCGCCGTTTTTTTTGCTGATTTTCGCTCTCGAGGGACTATATTCCCTGAAATCAACTCGCTCTTTTTGGCGCGAGTTTTTCAAAATCATTTTTTCCGTGACGGTCGGAATCACTTTGATAATTTTCGCGATTTTTTTGCAGCAAGATTGGTTTTCCTCCCGGTTCGTAATCCTCACCGCTTGGGGGCTGGCGATCCTATTCATCACGATTGCCCGCTATGCGACAAATTTCATTCAGCGTCTTCTTCTGGTTTATAAAGGTTATGGAGTCCACAGGCTTGTTCTTGTCGGCAAAGGCGGGTACTGCGACACCGTTTGCCGCCAGTTCAAAGAAAATCCCGAGCATGGATATAAAGTCATCGCGGTGGAAAACCGAATCGACATTAATTCTCTTCGTGTCTTCAACAAAGAAAAAGGAATTGATGAAATTTTGGTATGCGATCCGGAAATATCGATGAAAGATCTTCGAGAGGTCAGCGATTTTTGCAATCGAAACCGCATTGCTTTCAGGTTTGTTCCCGCGATTCTCCAGTCGGTAAGCACGAATTTCGAAATCAAGACTCTTTTTGACGAACCGATTATTGTCATAAAAAACACTCCTCTCGAAGGCTGGGGGAAAATCGCGAAAAGAATATTTGACATCGTCGGTTCCGCGTTGGGAATACTGATTACTTTGCCAATCACAATTTTTACCGCCGTTGCCATCAAACTTGATTCAAAAGGTCCGATAGTATTCAAAAACGAACGGGTAGGCCATGAGGGTAATTTCAATGCTCTGAAATTTCGCTATATGAAGATCGAGCATTGCACGGGAACGCAAAACCCGGAGCTTGAAAAAGCTCTGGAACTTGAAAAGGATCTCATTCACAAGCAAAGCGTCCGAAAGGGCCCGCTTTATAAAATAAAAAATGATCCGCGAAAAACCCGTGTCGGGCGCGTCATTGAAGCTCTTTCGATTGACGAACTGCCTCAACTCTTGAACGTGTTCAAGGGCGATATGAGCCTGGTTGGACCGCGCCCCCACCAGCCGCGCGAAGTTGAAAAATATGAAACCTGGCAGAAACGTACTCTTTCCATCAAGCCCGGCGTGACGGGAATGGCTCAAATCTCCGGCCGATCGGATCTTTCCTTTTCCGACGAAGCCCGACTGGATATATACTATATCGAAAATTGGTCGCTTTGGTTGGATATCGAAATACTTTTCAAAACATTTTTCGTTTTACTCAAGAAAAGAAAAAATTTATAAAAGTCTATGTTTGGTCACACTACCCAAGAATTTATGCGATTTTTGCCTTACTGGGGCTATCCCACGATGTTTGTCTTGATGATTCTCGAGGGACCGATTGTGACAATAATCAGCGCGTTTCTTGCTTCAATGGGATTTTTCAATGTTTTTATCGTTTTCATTTTGAGCGTTGCGGGAGACGTGATTGGGGATATTATATTATATTTTATTGGTTATTTCGGAGGCCCGGCGATAACAAAAAAAGCTCAAAAATTTCTCAAAGTCAAAGATTCGGTCGTTGAAAAACTCAAAGCTAAATTTCATGAAAACAGCGCGAAAATTGTATTTTACGTAAAATCAACGACCGGGTTGAGCTACATCACCTTCATCACCGCCGGATCGCTTCGGATGAAACTCTCAAAATTCGTCACTTTTTCCATTTTGGGCGGCTTGGTTTGGAGTTCTCTTTTGGTTGTTATTGGATATTTTTTCGGCTACGCGGCGGAGCGCATCAGCGATTACATCAAATACGCCGGGGTGATAATTTTTGCCGGGGCGGTAATATTCTTCATTGGCCTGACACTGTATAAAAAGAGACAAGCGAAGGAGATTTTGGAATAGTAATGAAAATTTTATTTATTTTTCCTCATCCCGACGACGAAACGGTTTTCGCGGGAGGAACTATAGCGAGACACGTTGCAAATGGAGACAGTGTTATTTGGATATGCGCTAGTTTCGGAGAAAGGGGAGGAATTTCCGAGAAGCGCTCGCCGCGCCTTTTTTATTTTGCCTATTTTCTTTTGGGACATTTCCCGTTTCTAATACGCGTTCAAAATCTGATCATCTGCTGGCTTTCAATTTTTCGAAAGCCGAGTAAAACACTTTTGGAAATCAGAAAATCTGAAGCTGGAGAAGTTGCGCGGATTTACGGAATCTCAAAGTTGCATTTTTTGGGAATTGAGGATATGAGATTCGAAAAAAGTATCGTAAAAATCGAGGATAAAGTCAGAGAGTATATCGAACTCTACCAACCCGAACTGATTTATACATTTCACCCAAACGGCATAACCGACCACCCTGATCACAGATATTTGGCCAAAAGCGTAATAAAGGTTGTCCAATCCCCTCCCGCCGACAAAAGGCCGAAAATATTGGGGGCAACCATTCCGGCTAAAGTTGTAAAAAAATACAAACTGCCTCTTTTCGGAACAATGGAAATCAGTCAGAAAATTGAGCTTAATGAACAAGAGCTCGGCAAAAAATTGCAGGCAATAAATACATACAAAAGCCAAAAATATCTCTGGGAAATTTTTCTCCAAAAATATCCGGAATTACTGGAAAAGGAGTACTTTATCGAACTTGTGTGAAAATATTGACATTTTCGGCCACTTTTGTTTGTATATAATGTCAAACTGAACATTTCCAATTAAATATAAAAGGGGGAATTTATGGAGATATTGCTTTCCGACCTTCATATTTCTCCTTTTCGTGAGGAGAAATTTAAAACTCAAAAACTAAATCCCATCGAATGGTTAATTCAACTATTCGCTGATCTCTTGAAAAAAAAGGAGGAGCAAGTTTTTGTTGAGATGATGAAAATCGCCCGGGAGCGCGACATAACTCTTGGAATCGTGAACGGCGATCTAATGGAGTCCTCCGCAACAGAAAGGGGAATCTGGAAGGAAACTGATTATAAGGCGGCAAGAAAAGTCAAAAGGTGGCTGGAAAAATTGCTCCGGATTAAAATTCTCCTGAACATGGGCAACCATGAATCGGGATATAATTTACCTCTCTCTAGTGATCCGAAAGCGGGCATTTCCCTGAAAAGCTTGAGGAATTTTCTGCGCCTCACGGGAAGAACCGAACTATATCATTCTTTCGAGTTGGAGGGATTCTGGATTGTTTTCATTCCGTATCTTTTTACGGAAGATCATGCCGTGGACTTCGACATCGAAAAAGAAAAGGCTAACTTTCTGAAAAAAATGGCGAAGGATTTCCAAAAGAATGAAAAAATTGTCGTTTTCACGCATGATCCTGACTCCCTGGATGACCCGGGACTTCGCCATATTTTGTTAGCCAATCGCGAAAAAATAAAACTATTTTTTTGCGGGCACTATCACTCACTTGTGACTCTGGGATTTGTGAAAGCGCTTATTGCGATTTTCAATGTGCCAATCCTTTTCCCATATCGTTGGACGCTGAGACTATTGCTGTGGTATGCCACCAGTGGAAACGGCGTGATGGTAAAAAAAATTGAGGCCTATTTCCAGAAACGGAAAAATATTCCTCGCCTCATGAGAGTGTTGAATGTTAGGGTAATCCCTGGGCCTACTGGAATGTTTGGAATGGGAGGAGGATTTTTGACGGTCAATTTGGAAACTTTGGAAGTTAAAAGATTCTGATTCTAACGGGAGTTCGATTCCCATCATATTCAAGGCGGTCACTGGCCGCCTTTTTTATTGCCAAAACCGCCAAAAAAAGCTATGATTTTCTTATGAAAATCGCTTTTGTTCACGATTATTTGGTCCAATACGGCGGGGCGGAGAGAGTTTTGGAGTGCTTCATGGAAATTTGGCCGTACGCGCCGATTTATACGCTTATATACGACGAGAAAAAAACGCACGGAATTTTCGAAGGAAAGAGAATTTACACCTCGTTCCTCCAAAATTTTCCCTATTCCCGAAAAAATCACCGCATCTTCCCGCCACTTATGCCGCCCGCTATCGAGCAGTTTGATTTGTCAAAATACGATATCGTTCTTTCCGATTCTTCAAGCTACGCCAAGGGCGCTATCACACCGCCCCAAACACTTCATATTTGCTATTGCCACACACCAATGCGTTATGCCTGGGACGATTGCCAGAAATACATCGACGAATTCGGATTTCCAACGTTCGTCAAAAAAATGGTTCCGTTTTTCATGAATTTTATTCGCGTTTGGGACCGGGTGAGCGCTGACCGACCGGACGTATATATCGCCAATTCAAAGTTTGTTTCCGGAAGGATAAAAAAATACTACAAAAAAGATTCCACTGTGATCAATCCGCCGGTCGATGTCAAAAAATTCCGCATCGGCGAAAAAACAGGAGACTATTTTTTGATGGTTGGCCGTCTCATGACCTATAAGCGCTTCGATATTGTCGTGGAAGCCTTCAATCGTCTCGGCTGGCCCTTGAAAATCATCGGGCGGGGGCCCGACTTCAAGCGCCTGAAGAATATGGCAAATAAAAACATCGTTTTTACGGGAAGATTGAGCGACGAGGAGTTGGCAAAAACGTATTCCGAAGCCAAAGCCTTCATTTTTCCCCAAGAAGAAGACTTTGGAATTGTAGCTATTGAAGCGATGGCTTCCGGCAGGCCGTTGATCGCTTTCCGCGGCGGCGACATCGTGGAACATGTCGTTGACGGTCGGGAAGGAATATTTTTCAACGAGCAGACCGCCGACTCGCTGATTGGAGTGCTTCAAAAATTCAAGTCCGAAAACTTTGAGCCCCGAAGAATTCGCGAGCGAGCCCTTCCGTTTGACAGGGAGCTGTTTAAGGGTAAAATAAAGGACTACGTTGAAAACAGCCTTAATAAGCATAAATTGAAAATATAATGGAACTGAAAGAATACTACAAAATCTGGAGGGAGCATATTTCGGTCGTGATATACGCGGTTCTCGTTGCCGTTGTCGCTGTTTATGCCTGGTCGGTGAAAAAATCGGAAACGTATTACGCGTCGCTTCTGCTCGATGTGAGCCGCGTCGAAACCCAGCCGACGGCGGAATATAAATACGATCAATTTTACCGCCTCCAGGCCGACGAAAAATTTGCCGAAACCGTTTCCGAGTGGCTCAAATCCTCGGGGGCGGTGAGGAGTATTTTTGACAAAGCCGGCGTGAGTTCGGAGGGAAAAACGATGCGAGGACTCTCAAAAAGTTTTCAGGCGGAGAAATTGTCCTCTCAACTGGTCAGCGTGCGTTTCTCTCCCCAAAACGAAGACGAAGCGAAAAAAATCGCCAATGCTGTTTCGGCCGTCGTATCGGACAAAACAAAAGGCTTGAACGCCGAAGCCCGCGATCCGAATTGGTTCAAGGTTGATATGTCCGATTTGATAGTCCTCAAAAATACGCAGGATTTGCGATTGAACTTGGCGCTGGCTGCCTTTGTCGGGCTTTTCGTCGGAACTCTTCTTGCTTTCGGAAAACATTATATTTCAGAATGAAAAATGAGAATTGGAATTGACGCCAGGTGCCTTGAGGAGGAAAAAATATCCGGAGTGGGAGAATACGCTCTGGAAATTATTCGCAATCTGCTCGAAATAGACCGCGAAAACCAATATATAATATTTTCAAACTCATACAAACAAACAAGCAAAAATTTCGATTTTCTCAAAAAATATCCAAACGCTGAATTGAAGCGATTCCGATATCCGAACAGGCTGCTGAACTTTTGTCTTTGGTATTTCGGTCGGCCGAAACTCGATATCCTCATTGGCGGAGTTGACATTTTTTTTGCGCCGAATATCAATTTTCTCGCGGTTAGTTCACCCCCCGTCAAATCTCCTCCTCGGAATTTATTAGGTAATTTTTTCACGCAGGCGTTTTTTGGAGTGGATTTGGCGCGGGGCAAGGATTGCAAGCTGATCACAACTTTCCACGATTTATCTTTCGAACGTTTTCCTGAATTTTTCACCGCGAAAACAAGGCTTTGGCATTTTTATTTCGTCAATCCGCGCCGCATCGCCCAAAAATCCGATTCGATCGTTGCCGTTTCGGAATCGACAAAGCGTGATATGGAAGAATTATATGGCAAAAATCCGCAAATATTAGAGGTTGTTCATCACGGAACGGGCGCGGATTACAAAATTATCAGCCGAAACGACCCAAGACTGCTCGATGTTCAGAAAAAATACAATTTGCCCTATAAGTTCGTTCTTTATCTGGGAAATATAGAACCGCGCAAAAACGTCAGATCATTGATCGAAGCGCATAAAAAACTTCAAAAAAACAACCCGAAGCTGGAAAAATACAAACTGGTTCTGGCCGGAAATGTCAGCTTGCTTTGCCGCGGAGAACTTGAGAAAGAAAATATTCATGTCATCGGATACATTGACCGCGAAGACAAGCCATTTATTTATAATCTCGCGTCCCTGTTCGTTTATCCCTCTCATTTTGAAGGATTCGGCCTGCCGCTTCTTGAAGCAATGGCTTGCGGCACACCGGTGATCTCTTCCAATAATTCCTCAATTCCGGAAGTGGCCGGGAACGCGGCAATTTTCGTTGACCCGAACCGCCCTCAGGAAATTTTTGAGGCTATGCGAAATACGCTGACCGACGAGAAGTTATTCGGCGAACTGCGCGAAAGGGGATTGAAGCAATCCAAAAAATTCAGCTGGAAAAAAGCCGCGAGAGAAACACTGAAAATTTTCCATAATATTCATAATTCATAATTCAATATCCCTGATTCATTTTTATGAAAATTGGCATCGACGCTCGATTTTTCGGTTCAATCGGCAAAGGCCTCGGGCGATACACGCAAAAACTTGTCGAAAATCTCGAAAAAATTGATTCTGAAAATCAATATTTTATTTTTATCCGCAAAGAAAACTGGAGCGAGTACCAGCCTAAAAACAAGAATTTCCAAAAAATATTGGCCGACATTCCTTGGTACGGTTTTCGAGAACAAATTCAGTTCCCAAGACTTTTCAAAAAATTCAAGATTAACCTCGTTCATTTTCCGCATTTCAACGTGCCGCTTTTCTACAGAGGGAAATTCGTCGTGACAATCCATGACCTCATACTTCTTCGCTATCCGACAAAAAGAGCCTCGACGTTTTCGCCTTTCATTTATTTTTTCAAAAAAATGGCCTATGGGATTGTCATCAGAAGAGCCGTCAGAAAATCAGAAAAGATAATTGCCGTTTCGAAGCACACAAAAAGAGACATCGAAAAATATTTTGGCGTGCCGAGTGAGAAGATTATCGTCACTTATGAAGCTATCGACCTCGCGCAAAAAGCACCAAATGAGCCCGGCGGGAAAATTCTCGAGAGATATGGTATAATAAAGCCGTACCTCTTGTATGTCGGGAATGCCTATCCCCATAAAAATCTCGAGAGGCTTGTTTTGGTATTTCGGGAGATTGCGAAAAAACATCCTCATTTGCATCTTGTGTTGGTTGGGAAGGAAGATTATTTTTACAAACGCCTCAAAAAATTTGTCTCCGAAAATTTCGCGAAGAATGTGATATTCGCCGATTTTGTTCCTGATGAGCATTTGGGCGCTGTCTATCGCGAAGCCTTGCTCTATATTTTTCCGTCGCTCTATGAAGGCTTCGGCTTGCCGCCGCTTGAAGCGATGGCTTGCGGCACGCCGGTGGCAAGCTCAAATGCGTCTTGTCTCCCGGAAATTCTCGGAGAAGCGGCCGTTTATTTCGACCCCGAAGGAATGGCGAATATGGCGGAAACGATTGAGCGAGTGATTGCCGACGGAGAAATTCGAAAGGAAATTGTCGCAAAAGGCAAAGAACAAATAAGAAAATACGGCTGGGAAAAAATGGCGAGAGAAACTTTGGAGATTTATCATTCTGCATAAATGGCGAAACGAAAACAAATACTGAAACAAATGTTCGATGTCCGGCCCGTGAAAGAAGACGGCTCTTTGGACTTGGAAAAAATCGAGGGGCGCGGAAGGATCGTGCGCGTTGAGCGCAAAAAACCGGCGCGAAAAGGAATTTTCTTCAAAAAAATGAGCGACGTGAGGAGTCCGCGGGAAATTTTTTCCCTTGGTTTGAGTTCGCGAAAAAAAGAAAAATCGCGAAAAGAAAAAGTCTCTGAAGAAATATCTGACAAGCCCCGCAAGTCGAATGCCATTCAATTGGGGAGAATTGTGCCGGACGATTTTGTATCCATTTCGAAAATTCCAACTCGCGAGGTGTTTTCGGACAGAAAAGAAAAGATTTTTTACCCCCCGAAAACCGACTTTGATCCTGATTTTGATTATTTTTTCGAGCAGAGAATCACGGAAGAAGAAAGTCCGGAGTTGATTCTTTCCGAAGAGGAAATTATCAAATCAACGAACGATACCCTCAAGCTTCTTGAATCAAAAAAGAAAAAGAGGGGGAAGAAAGTATCCGACCAAAACTTCGAGTTTCCAAATATTTTTTCTCTCGGCGCGCCGGTCGGAAAGAGATTTTCCCACGCCTACGCCCTCACCGCTGCTATTCTCATATTCTCAATGACTATCCCTTGCTTTTCCTATATCCAAAGAGGGTTTGAGACAAAAAAATTTCTTCTCAATTCAAGCGAAAGCGCTCTCGGAAAATTCGCCAAAGCCAAAGACAATCTCGTTTCGGGAAATTTTGAAAAAGCGTCTCTCAATTTTGAAGATTCCCGCGAAATTCTTGAGGCGGCAAACGGCGAAGTTTCAAAAATTGGCGGCGATTTCAGCGAAATTTTGAGGTTCGTGCCGGGAATTTCCAAAGTCGCGACCGCAAGCTATATCTTGAGCGCCGGAGAAAACATCGCTTCCGCCGGAAAAGCGATGACTGATTCGGTGAAATCTCTCATTGGCTTGGAAAACCCGCTTTCCGGCGAAGGAAATATCTCTCTCACGGAATTGTTTTTGAACCTGCGGGGCGGAATATCCGAGACCAGCCAAAACATGGAAAAGGCGCGGGAGAGCCTGAACAAGGCCAATTTGGACGATCTTCCGCCGGAAATCCGGCCCAAATTTCTCGAACTCAAAGAAAAATTGCCCTCTGTCGTCTCGAGTCTCAAGTCTTTTTCTGACGATTCAAACATCATTCTCGACGTATTGGGCTGCAACGGGCCGCGAAAATTTCTTTTTCTCTTTCAAAACAATCAAGAAATGCGGGCCACGGGCGGATTCATCGGAAGCTACGGCATTCTTGACATTTCAAACGGGAAAATCAAAAAGCTTTTCGTGGACGACATATACAACCCAGACGGGCAGCTCACCGCCCGGGTGATTCCGCCCGAGCCGATCCAGAAAATGAGCGCTGTCTGGACGATGCACGATGCCAACTGGTTTCCGGATTTCCCGACGTCCGCCGAAAAAGTGGCCTGGTTTTATGAAAAGACTGGCGGCCCGACGGTTGACGGAGTGGTCGCTATGACTCCGACCGTGATTGAGAAAATGCTTTCTGTCACCGGACCGATTGAAATGCCCGAATACGACACGACCGTCAACGAAGAAAATTTCGTTGAAAAAACAGAGTACGAAGTTGAAACGGACTACGACAAAGAAGAAAACCGCCCCAAAAAATTCATTGCCGACCTCACTCCGAAGATTCTTGACGAGTTTTCCAACACAAAAAACCCGAAAGACATGCTTCGCGCCCTCCAAATTTTTTCTTCCGCCCTCAAAGAAAGGCAGATTCTCATATATTCGAAGAATTACAACATCCAGAAAATGGTTTCCGCGCAAGGCTGGTCGGGTGAAATTTTGAACACATCAAAAGATTATTTGAGCGTCGTCAACACCAACATCAACGGATACAAAACCGACGGCGTGATTGATGAAACAATCGAGCACAAAAGCGAAATTCAAAACGACGGGAGCGTCATTGACACGGTTTCCGTCACCCGTCATCACAACGGCGGAAACGAAAAATACGACTGGTGGAACAAAGTGAATGCTGACTTCATGCGCGTTTATGTACCGGAAGGGTCGAAGCTTCTTGAAGCAAGCGGCCAAACGCGCGAATTCGTGTCGCCTCCGCTTGACTACCAAAATCTCGGTTTCAAAAAGGACCCGCAGGTCCAGGCCAACGAGGATTCGACGCGAATCGACGACGCGACGGGAACGAAAATATACACTGAAAACCGAAAAACCGTTTTCGCCAACTGGGTTTACGTGAGTCCGGGCGAGTCGGTGACGATCACTTATAAATATATTTTGCCTTTCGAGTTGAGCTTTGATTCTCTTCACCATCCGGCCGACACTTTTTCGGTCCTCTATCAAAAGCAATCGGGAAGCAAGGGAAGCTTGCTCTCTTCGGAAATCAAACTGCCGGAAAATATGCGTTCCATCTGGCGCTGGCCGGAAAACATTGACCTGGAAGACAATAGTCTTATAATAAAAGCTTCGCTCGACACGGACAAATTTGTCGGGCTTGCGATTGAAAAAAATTAATCTCACCCGTGATAAAAACCCTCGCTGGAAAATTGAAAAATTCTCGACCGTCGAACTCAATCAATTCGGCGGCTTTGATTATTGCCGCGGCGGGTGTTTTGAGCCGTCTTTTGGGACTCGTCCGCGACCGGATTCTGGCCGCGAAATTCGGAGCGGGGGACGCATTGGACGTCTATTACGCCGCTTTTCGGGTTCCCGACCTTATCTATAATCTTCTCATTCTGGGAGCTTTGAGCGCCGCTTTCATTCCCGTTTTCACCAGCCTCATCGCCCGCGACGAAGAAAACGAAGCTTGGAAACTGGCCAACAATCTTTTGAGCGTCGCTCTTCTCGTCCTGCTCGTTTTGAGCGCCGTTTTCGCGATTTTCACTCCCCAGCTCATGAAAATCATCACTCCCGGCTTCTCGGGCGAAAAAATGGCGGAGGTTGTGCGCCTCACCCGCATTATGTTTTTGAGCCCGATTCTTCTCGGCGTGAGCGGAATTTTCGGCGGAATTCTCAATTCCTTCAAAAGATTTCTCATATATTCGCTGGCTCCGATAATGTATAATTTCGGAATAATCATCGGGACGCTTTTTTTGGTGAAACCTTTCGGAATCGCGGGGCTCGCCTGGGGCGTCATCCTTGGAGCTTTTCTCCATATGTTCATCCAGTATCCGGCCGTCAAAATCACCGGTTTCGATTTTCGTTTCACTTTCGGCTTCAAAAGCAAAAGTCTCCGCAAAGTCCTCGCGCTTATGATTCCGAGGACAATGGGCCTGGCTGTCACGCAAATCAATCTCTTGATCATAACAATCATCGCCTCGACTCTCGCTGCGGGGAGCCTGGCAGTTTTCAATTTCGCAAACAACTTGCAGAGTTTTCCTCTGGGGATTTTCGGCATTCCTTTCGCTCTGGCTGTTTTTCCGATTCTCTCGCGCCACGCCGCGCGCGACGAGCAGGGCGAATTTGTCCATAATTTTTCCCAAACTTTCCGGCAAATCATCTATTTCGTCGTTCCGGCAAGCGTTTTGTTCATCGTCCTCCGGGCCCAAATCGTGCGCGTTGTTCTGGGATCCGGCCAATTCGACTGGGAAGATACCATCCTTACTTTCCAAAGCTTGGGAATTTTCGCCGTGAGTCTTTTCGCGCAAAGTCTCATTCCGCTTCTCGCGAGGTCCTTCTATGCTCTTCACAATACCCGCGTTCCGTTTCTCACGGGACTCGCAAGCGAAATCGTGAATCTTGTTTTGGCGATATTTCTTTCCCAAAAATTCGGCGTTTTGGGGCTCGTTTGGGCGTTTTCAATCTCGGGCATCGTCAATATGTTTTTGCTTTTCGTGCTTCTTCGCCACAAATTGGGCGGCCTCGACGACAAAAAAATCATTTTTTCGGCAACCAGAATCATTTTTTCGGCTCTTGCCGCGGGGCTTGCGGCCCAACTTTCCAAATATATCATCGAGCCCTACATTGACCTTGACACTTTTTTGGGAGTTTTCACCCAGCTTTTGACGAGCGGCGGCGCCGGTATCGCCGTCTATCTCTTTTTCTCAAGACTTTTGCGCCTTGAAGAATTCGATGCGGTGAAAAAACTTTTCACCGGGAAATACCTCCGACTGCGCCAATCCATTCCGGACGACCCGACGCAAGCCAGCGGGTTATAATATCGCCAAAAAACGCGAAAAACCGCAAAAAATTGAAACTGAATTTCAAATATACATGAGGCCCCGCTCAAGTTGCGAGGCCTTTTTTATTTGCAAAAAAAGGGAATTATGGGATAAGATTGAAAAAAAGGATCCAGAGGGAAAAGAGATATGGAATTCGCCAGATGGTCAATGGTTGCTTCGCCGGAGGAAATGCGAGATTGGTCTTTCAGGGGCCTGGAAGAGATGTGCAAAACGATCCATCTCTTTGGTGACATTGACGCCTTCGTTATTCCACTCGTTCCTTCCATGGAGGATTATTCGGCTAAAAAAATGTTCATCCTTATTCACGTGAGGGTGGAATGCCGAATCCAAGATCCGAGGGAACGGGAGGAGTGTGACCGGGCCACGGCCCGGCAAATTGTCGCTTCCGAAGATTTCGGTGGACGGATTTTCGGTTGCACGCGAAGATGTTTTCTTCTCGATGTCTATCAGAGGTTAAGAGAGCGAAAAAAGAGATTGCCCCAGATACACGAGGGCATCGGCATGTGCTTCTTGAGACATATCGACAAATTCAACAAAATTCTCAAGGAGCTTTTGAAGGTCGACTCCTCGGAGCTAAGGCAGTTGATGAAAAACGTCGAGCTGAAGGAGGAGTGGATAGACCACTATGCCGGGCAGTCCATTTTCAACTTTTTCGAAGCATGGGCGAGGAGGTTGCCTCAACCGCCCTACTGCGCTTTGAAGATTTAGAACCTAGAAAGTCTCGAAGGGCCCGCAAGGCCCTTTTTCATTTGAAAAAACGGGCGGATTAGGGTAGGATGAGGAGAGAAAAAGCGGATAAGTATGGAGATACCAAATCTTGAGAGAAGACAAGTCTATCTGGATCCCGTGAGAAAAATCATTGAAAATGACATTTTTTTGAGATGGGTGCGGGAACAATTGGATTTGATCAGCGATGAGGGAGATACGTTGCGGCATACACAGCGCATGACCAATTGCGGATATCTGCTGATCAGACATCTGGCTCGAGAGCAGAAGCTTTCAAATGATGACATCGAGCTTTTTGTTGAAACCTGTCTGTCTCACGATTTGGGGAAAATTGAAGTTGACTACAAAAGTCTGATCAAGACATCCGGCAAGTTTAGTCCGGAAGATTTCGAAATAGTGAAACAACATGTGGAAAAGGGATATGATATTCTGAAACACTGCGGCAGAAGTGATGAGGTGTATAATCCCGTCTTGATCCATCACACTTTCCAGCCGGACCCTTATCCGCCACTCGCGATCAAGCGCAAAAAAAATATGAATGAAAGAGACAAAAGGAATGGCAGGTTGCTTGCCATGACGGATGTTTTTGAAACATGCGCCTTCGGGCGTAAATTCGTCGAGATCAGACCGTTACCGCTTGATAAGGCTCCGGAAGCAGTTTGGCCTGCCAGGAGACGGGGAGATTATTGATTTTTTGATCAGCAAATACGAAGAAATCAAGAAGTTGGGAATCTAGCGGAAAAAAAGGCGGATTGGGGTAGGATGAGGGTGTAAAATATATGGAAAAACTTTTCATCCAAAACCGAAAAGACCAGAATTTGGCAGTTATTATCGAAGAAGTTCCAAGTCAAAAAGGATTATCGCTTCCCAACATTCGATGTTAGGAAATAAATTATGTCGATATTTTAGGCTTTCGAGCAGTCGACGATCAAGAGACCGGGGTTTAAAAGTTTCCTTTGCTGCTGCGGCAGCTTAACCGCTCCTGAAGCTAAGCTTTAGGAAACCTCATCGCCCGAATTCCGGCGGAGGATGAAATAAAAGCATTTCATCAACCATGCAAGTTTCCAAAGAACAATTTGAAAAGTGGGTGGCCGAAGCTATTGATAACGTGCCGGAAAAATTCCAGCAAAGAATCCATAATCTGGTTTTTTTCGTCGAAGATTATCCAACCAGGGAGCAACTGAAAAAGGCGAGACTTCCGGGAAGAAAGGGAACTTTCCTTCTCGGGCTCTATGTTGGCTATCACCAGTCAAAGCGGCTCGACGTTGGGCCCGTTTTTCCGGACCGAATCACCATCTTCAAAAAACCCATGGAAAGTCTCTGTCGAACAAATGAGGAATTAAAAAAACAAATTTTCAAAACTGTCCGTCACGAAATTGCCCATCATTTTGGCTCTGACGAAAAAGGAGCGCAAAAAGCCGGCAGGGGACAGAACTTCACTAACCCGCCCCAATATTGAATGTTGGGTAAGGCTTTCGACTCTTGTCGCAGAGCTTTTTTGTTTGCAAAAAGCCGAAAATACGCTAGATTATAACATATGAATAATATCAGAAACTTTTGCATCATAGCTCATATTGATCATGGGAAATCGACATTGGCTGACCGAATGCTTGAGATTACCAAAACTGTCGAACAGCGAAAGATGAAAGAACAGCTTCTTGACACGATGGATCTTGAGCGCGAAAGGGGAATCACGATCAAGCTTCAGCCGGTTCGGATGATTTATCAATCCTCAAAAAATACCGGATACATATTGAACTTAATCGATACTCCGGGCCATGTTGATTTTCAATATGAGGTTTCCCGGTCTCTCGCCGCCGCAGAAGGCGCGGTTTTGCTTGTCGACGCGAGCAAGGGCGTGCAAGCGCAAACGGTCGCCAATCTCTACCAAGCCATCGAGCAAAATCTTGAAATTATCCCCGTCGTCAACAAAATTGATCTCCCGAACGCCGAAATCGAAAAAACGAAAAAAGAAATTGTCCATCTTCTGGGATGCAAAAAAGAGGAAATTCTCGAAGCCAGCGGAAAAACCGGGGAGGGCGTTCCTGAAATTCTCGAAGCTATCACCCGCAAAATTTCGCCGCCGAAAGGCGACGCGAAAAAACCTCTCCGCGCGCTCATTTTTGATTCAAAATACGATTCCTACAAAGGAGTTCTCGCCTACGCGCGGATAATGGACGGGGAACTGAAAGGGGAGGATAAAATATTCACCATGGCCACCAAGGAGAAAAGTTCAGTGATTGAAGTCGGCTGCTTTTTTCCCGAGCTCAAAAAAACGCGGATGTTGTCCGCCGGTGAAATCGGATACATTGCCACCGGCTTCAAAAGCGTTGAGGACTGCCGAGTCGGCGATACGATAACCTTGGAAGCTTCGCGCGGCCAAATCGCTCCTCTTCCCGGGTACAAAGAAATAAAACCGGTCGTTTACGCGAGTTTTTATCCCAAAGAGGGCGACGATTACAACTTCATGCGCGACGCGCTCGGAAAACTCAAGCTCAACGATGCCGCTTTCGCGTTTGAGCCGGAAGCCAATCTCGCGCTTGGTCGGGGATTCCGCTGCGGATTTTTGGGGCTTCTTCACATGGAAATCATCCAGGAACGGCTGAAGCGCGAATTCGAAATTGATCCGGTCATAACCACGCCGAGCGTCGTCTATGAAGTGGAAACGAAAGGACGAAGAGAAAAGTTGCAAATTTTTTCTCCGCTTGAAATGCCCGACCCTTCCGTCATCGAATCAATTGAAGAGCCTTATGTGAAACTGGATATTATTTCGCCGTCAAAATATTTGGGATTGATCATGGAGCTCATGAATGACACCCGCGCCGAATACAAAAATACTGAATATCTCGACGCCGAAAGGATGATTCTCACTTTCGAATCACCCCTCACTGATGTCATCATTGACCTCCACGACAGGCTGAAAAGCGCGTCGTCGGGATTCGCTTCAATGAATTATGAATTTATCGGCTACCGCCCGAATAACCTCTTGAAGCTTGATATTTTGGTCGCCGGAGAAAAAATCGACGCTTTTTCGCGAATCGTGCCGCAGGAAAAAGCGTTCTCTGAAGGAAAAGCAATGGTGGAAAAACTGAAAGAATCTATCCCGCGCCAAAATTTTCAGGTCGCAATCCAGGCGGCGATCGGAGGGAAGATTATTGCCCGCGAAACCATCAAGGCTTTTCGAAAAGACGTGACGGCAAAACTTTACGGCGGAGACGTTACCCGAAAAAGAAAGCTTCTTGAAAAACAAAAGAAAGGCAAGAAAAAAATGTCTCAAATCGGCCGGGTCGAAATCCCAAGTTCCTCTTTTTTGGCGGTTTTGCGGAAATAGTGGTATACTAAAAAAGTCGGGGGCAGCGAATAATTGTCCTAAATTTTCATTTTCAAGTATGCAGGGAAGATATCGAAAAAAAATTAGGATTATCTGGATTATTATTACGGTTTTAGCCGTTCTTTCGATGGTCGCTTTCACTGTGGCGCCCCTCTTAAGCAAATATTAGAGACAAAATGGCCTCCAAAAAAAGAAACCAGCATGAAAACAAAAAGAGTGTCGCGTTTTTTTCCGGGCTGTTTTTTATTGCCGGCCTTTGTGTGCTTGTCATGATCGGCATTTCACTCGGAAGAGAAGCTTATCGCAAAAAACAAATTCAGAAGGAAATTGAAGGCTTACAGACTGAAATCCAAAAAATGAACCGGGAAAACACCGAACTTTCCAATCTTATTTCTTATCTTTCAACCCAGGAGTTTCAGGAAAAAGAAGCCCGCGAGAAGCTCAACCTGCAAAAAGAAAACGAGAAAATGGTCGTTTTAAGAAAAGAAGGCGAAGCCAAAAAGGGTGAAGGGCGGAACGAGAGTCAGGAAAATACCGCTCCACCGGAAAAAAAAGGGCCGAACTGGAAAAATTGGCTGGAATTTTTCTTCGCCGAAAGAAGCTAAAGAAAGCACTAAAAATACAATTATGAACAAAAAGGCGAAACACAAGAAAATAATTTTCGGCGTCATTGCCTCTGCCGGCTTGATATTTATCGCGCTCCTCGTTCTTATCGCCGGCGTATACAAATACAATTGGAACAACCGCTTTGTCGCCGCATGCGAAAAAATTATTCCTCTCCCCGCGGTTTATATGGGCAAAGCCGGAATTATAACCACCGGCGAAGTCGGAGAGGATGTTCGGTCAGTTCGAAAATTTTATGACTCGCAGGATTTTGAACAAATCGGAATGAGAGTTGATTTCAGCACGGATCAGGGCAAAAAAAGACTGCTCCTCAAAGAGAAAGAAGTGTTGGACAAGCTCATAGAAAACAAAATTATCGAAAATTTGGCGAATAAGCGCGGCATTTCGATAAGCGATTCGGATGTCTCAACTGAAGTGCAAACGAGCATCAATCAATTCGGAAACAAGCAGAAGCTGATGAGCGAGCTGGCCCGGCTTTATGGCTGGTCGCTTTCCGATTTCAAAGAAAAGGTCGTAAAGCCAGAACTCTACGCGGAAAAATTGGCCGAGATATACGCAAGCGAGGCCGACCCTTCGACGCAAAAAAAGAAAATAAACGATCTTTTCGAAAAAGTCACGCAAAAAAGAGAAGATTTTTCAAAGGTTGCCCGGGAATTTTCAGAGGGAGAAAGCGCGAAAAACGCCGGGGATCTCGGTTGGTCGACGAAAAACCAGCTCATTCAGGAATTGGCCGACAAGGCGTATTCCATGAAAGTCGGCGAAACAAGCGGCATCATTGAAAGCCCTTTGGGATTCCATATCGTGAAACTGGAAGAAAGAAAGGCGGAAGACGGGGAAGAATTGGTTCACGTCCGCCAAATTTTCGTGAAAAAAACGACTTTCGGCGATTGGCTCAAGGAGCAAATGAAAAATTACAGGATTGTCGTTTTTCTGCGGGACTATCAATGGAACAAGGACAGCGCCCGTGTTGAATTCAGAAGTGAAGATTTGCGTCAATTTGAAAAGAATATTGACGCCAATTCGCAAGGCGACCCGTCGGTGTTTCCTTAATAAAGCTGTGCAAAAAAACGTCCCTTTGTTGCGTCGGGTCGTTTTTCATTTGAGCCGATGGCCGGGATTTTCACCCCGTTAAATAATTTCGCGGAGCGAAATTCCTGCGTGGCGGGATTTAACGGGGCGGGCCGGCGACCGGAGTTTACCCCGCGCCATTTTTCGTGAGCCGGAAGCGAGATTCGAACTCGCGACCTTCGCTTTACCTGCCCGCATTTGCTTGAGCCAGAGATGGGATTTGAACCCATGACCTACGCGTTACGAGTGCGTTGCTCTGCCACTGAGCTACTCTGGCAAATGGCGATAGCAGGCGGGCGAAAGCGCTGCTCTACCACTTGAGCTATTCCGGCAAATTTAATGCTCTATCAGCTGCTTGCCCCGTTAGTTTTGCGCAGCAAAATTTTTCGGGGAGCTATCTCGGCATTGCCACGGAGCGGGATACGGGAGTTTCATCCCGCATCATAATTTTAGCGAGAAACGGGAATCGAACCCGCGTTCCTAGCTTGGGAAGCTAGTGTACTGCCACTGTACTATTCTCGCGCATATTTTTGGTGCGGGGCGGGCCCGTATTTCAACCTTGCTTGTCCGCCAAAGCGCAGCGTCGGCGGAGGAAGGTCATGTGCCGCCACTATACTAATTCCGCGAATACAAAGGAATTATACCAATTATTCCCATTCTGGCAATGTCGTGGAAAATATGCTAACATAATATCAATGGAAAATTTATCCGCCAAAATCAAAGATCTCCGAAATAAAATCACCCTCGCGGGTGACCGTCTTTGACTTGCCCGAAAAGAAAAAGAGAATCGAATCCCTTGAAAAAAAAGCCGAGAGAGAGGATTTTTGGCAAAATCAGGAAGAAGCGCAGGAAATAATGCAGGAACTTGAAAATTCGCGAAGCAGCCTAAGGGAAGTGAGTAACCTGGAAACAGAAATCAATGCCCTTTCCGAAATGGCTGAAATAGCCGAAGGAGACAAAAAACTCGCCGTGGAAATAGAAAACAGTCTCGAGCATTTGGAAAAAAAAGTTGAGAATTTCGAATTTGAATGCTTGTTTTCCGGAGAATATGACGAGCGAAACACCATTCTTTCCATTCATAGTGGAACGGGCGGATCCGACGCGCAAGACTGGGCGGAAATGCTTCTTCGAATGTATCTTCGGTTTGCCCAAAGGAAGGACTGGAAAGCGAAAATAATTTCCGAAACGCGCGGCGAGCCCGCCGGAATAAAAAGCGCCACTTTGGAAATTTCGGGAAAACTTGCTTACGGCTATCTCAAGGCGGAGGCTGGCGTTCACCGCTTGGTGCGACTTTCGCCGTTCAACGCCAACAATCTTCGGCAAACATCCTTTGCCCTGGTTGAAGTTTTGCCGGAAATTGATAAAATGAGGGAGGTGGAGCTTTCCCCGTCCGATCTCAAAATCGACACTTTCCGTGCTGGAGGAGCGGGCGGCCAGCACGTGAACAAAACTTCGAGCGCGGTGAGAATCACTCATATTCCGACCGGACTTTCCGCCGCCTGCCAAAGCGAAAGAAGTCAGCTTCAGAACAAAGAAAAGGCTCTGAAAGTCTTGAAGGCGAAGCTGTTCCAAAAAGAGCTCGAAAAAAAAGAACGGGAAAAGAAAAAACTGAAAGGGAAGCACGCCGGCGTCCAATGGGGAAGCCAGATTCGGTCATATGTTCTCCATCCCTACAAACTCGTCAAAGACCATCGCACGAAATTCGAATCCAAAAATCCCAGCGAAGTGCTGGACGGAGAATTGGACGGCTTCGTCGAAGCGTATTTGAAAAATATCAACGAACACAAAAGGCGGAAGATTAGTTCTAATTCGTTTTAATGTCCCCCTCGGGGAATGGGAGAAATTCCCTCGCCTTTAGGCGAAGACT
>JASEHL010000017.1 GCA_030018805.1 Patescibacteria group bacterium | reverse complement strand
AGGGACTTTTAGTCCCGACTCAACCCACCAGCTTTAGCTGGTGGACTGGTGAGTTTAGCTATTATTATCCATATTTATGCGTCTAATCGTCAATATTCCCGCCTATAACGAAGAAAAGACCATAGGCGAAGTTATCAAAAAAATACCACGGCATATTGAGGGGTTTTCTGAAGTGAAAGTGCAGATTATAGACGACGGATCAAGGGACAGAACGATAGAGGTTTCAAAAAATGCCGGAGCCGATATAATTGTCAGCCACAATCGCAATCAGGGAGTGGGTGCGGCTTTCCGGACGGCTATCGAGTCGGCTCTCGAGCACAAGGCGGATGTCTTCGTGAATATTGACGCCGACGGCCAATTTCCGGCCGCGGACATTCCGAAATTCACCCAACTTATTCTTACCGGAAAAGCGGATATGGTTGTGGCTTCCCGATTCGGGATAAAGTCCGCCAAAAATATGCCGTGGATAAAAAGTTGGCTGAACCGCCTGGCGGCGAGCATCATCGGAAAATTTCTTCGCTATAAAATCGATGACCTGACATGCGGATTTCGGGCGCTTTCGCGTGAGACGATGCTGCGGCTCAATCTTGCCTATCGTTTCACCTATACGCAGGAAACAATCATTGACGCGATTTCAAAAAATCTGATCGTGAAATGGATTCCGGTTGAAGTCACCTATTACGACGATCGGGAATCCAAGGTCGTGAAATCGGTCGGCAAATTCGTTTTCCAGTCGTTCATGATAATTTTGCGCACCGTTCGCGACGCGCGGCCCCTCATTTTTTTCGGAGTTCCCGGGGTAGTTCTCGCGACGACGGCCTTCTCAATCGGCATCGCCTTTCTCATATACTATTTCTCGCATTTCAAGGTTTCCCCTTTTCGCACCTGGCTTATGCTGGGAGGAGTTTTGCTGCTTGTCGGGATACAGCTTCTCGTTTTCGCGCTCATTGCCGACATGATCAAAACAAACCGCAAGCTTACGGAAGACCAGATGTATTTTGCTAAAAAAGAAAAATACAAGAAATGAGAATACTTTTTCTTTCCCGAACATATCCGCCAATAATAGGCGGAATGGAAAATCAAAATTTTGAACTTTCAAAGAATCTTTCCGAACTTGCCTTTGTAAAAATAATTGCCAATCCGTACGGAAAAAAATTTCTTCCGGTATTTCTTCCTTATGCTTTGATCAGAACTGTTATCTCAATGCGTAAATTTGATGTTCTTCTCCTGGGAGACGGAGTCATGAGCGTTGTGGGCTGGGCGGTGAAATTGTTTTATGGAAAAAGAAAAAAGGTGGTTTCCGTCGTTCATGGGCTGGATCTCACCTATCCCCTCTGGATTTATCAGAAATTCTGGATCGGGAAATTCATTCAAAATTTGGATAAGCTTGTCGCGGTTGGAAATGAAACAATAAGACAGGGAGTAAAGCGGAATATTCCGGAAGAGAAGTTTGTTTTTGTGCCCAATGGAGTGGATACGGAAAAATTCATTGAACCTCGCACAAAGAAAGAGTTGGAAAAAGTTGTCGGAGAAAGCCTGGAAGGCAAAAAAACAATTCTGACCACCGGACGCTTGGCCATTCACAAAGGAGTGGACTGGTTTTGCGAGAAAGTCGTCCCGGAGCTTGATGACAATATTTTGTATCTCGTTGCCGGTGACGGAGAAAAAAGAGAGGAGATTGAAAAAATAATAAAAGAAAAAAATATTCAGGAAAAAGTAAAAATGCTTGGACAGGTAAGCGACGACGAGTTGAAGATTTTATACAATACAGTCGATCTGTACGTAAAACCAAACATAAAAGTACCAGGAACCATGGAAGGATTCGGTCTGGTTGTCATCGAAGCCGCGTCTTGCAAGTTGACAGTTGTTGCTTCCGAAATCGAAGGTTTGAAAGACGCCATCAAAGACGGCGAGAATGGATTCTTGGTCGAAAGCGCAAATGCCCAGGCCTGGATCGCGAAAATAAACGAACTTCTCGCGGATGACCAGTTTCGGAATGAATTTGGCGAAAAAGCGAGAAAGTATGTTGTTGAAAATTACAGCTGGGACAAGATAGCGAAAAAGTATTTGGAAGTTTTGGAAAATACTCTTTCCTAATTTCCGAGATTAGGAGCAGCTTATTTTATGATTTTCGATTTAACAAAACTTATTATAACCATCCCCTTTATCTTCATTTTGCCGGGTTTTTTTATTTTACTCGCCATTTTTGGCTGGAAAAATTACAGAGTTTCTTTTTTTGAAAAAGCGATTTTGGTTGTTCCGATGAGCGTCATTTCTCTTGATTTTCTGATTCTGCTTCTCGATAGAATGAAAATTTTTTTGAGCGGGCCGGTACTGGTGGCGGTGATCATCGCTTTTTGTCTCACGTGCTACATCATTTTTCAACTGCGTTTTGGGAAAAAGGGCGGGAAAAAAGATGACGGCGAAAACGCGGCGCAAGATCCTTTTGATTTTTCCCGCTGGCAAACGATTTTTATTCTAATCTCGCTTTTTCTCGCGATTTTTATCCGAGCGACCTATTTTTCCGACACAATTGTCCCTTCGGCGACTGATATGGGACATCATATGTTTTGGGTTCAAAAAATCATTGATACGGGGAGTCTTCCGGACTACGGAATGCCGGATTTCATCATTGGCGAACACACGATTTTCGCGGCTGTGAATCTCGTGAGCGGCGCGAGCGTGATGGGGGCGATGCCGATGATAGTTTTGTTTTTCATGAATATTGCCGGAATTTTCGCCCTCGCGATGCTGGCGGGAAGAATGTTTGAAAGTCCGAAAATTGCGGCGGCGGCCTTTTTCGCGGCGGGAGTTCTTTATGCCATCAATGCCCCCCAGGGAAAATACGTGAGCGGAGGCGTGGTCGGAAATATTTTGGGAAATATGCTGATTCCGGCCGCTTTGTATTTTTTGTATTGGGCATTTTCGGAAAAAAATTCCGTTTTTGCGGGACTTTTTCTTTTTTCGCTAACGGGATTGCTCTATTCCCATCACTTGTCCAGTTTTATTCTTTTGTATTCTGCAACGGCGATTGTTTTGACATATCTCGCGCTAAATTTCACGCGGATTTTCAAAATTATAGGTGATTGGCTGAAAATATTTCTGAAACCTTTTCCGATCGTGGTTTTGGTTTTCGCTCTTTGCTTCTTGCTGTTTGTTTTCACTCCGTCGTATTTCAATTCGGCGGCGGTTGGTCAAGCAACCGGCGCCCCAACAAAAATCACGAGAGTCGGACTCAATCTTTCCCAACTGGAAATTAACGCTGGAAGCGCGAGACTGATTCTCGGCGCGCTTGGATTCGCGCTTCTTCTCGCAGGACTCCAGAGAAAAGAATATAAATATGGATTCACTCTCGCTTGGGCGGCAGTTATTTTTCTCATGAGCTGGAAACCGGCGTGGCTTTATGTCAATGTTCCCAGCAACCGGATCGGAAACTATCTTTTTCTTCCCTTTTCGCTTCTTGCCGCTTATGGCCTCGCGGAATTTATCGGTTTTTTCCGAAAATCAACCACCGCTTTTTTCTCGACGGTTCTGCTTTTCGTTTTGCTGTTTTTTGTGATTACGGACGGACTCTCCGATAGCGCCGAAGCTTTCAAAATCCGGCCGCAATTTCAGGAAGCCGTGCAGACCTTCCACTCGGCGCAGTATCTCGCCGAAAAACTGGACACTTCACAGGACATTTTACTCAAAGACCATGTGAACATATATGGCGATTCGTGGTACAAATTATTTTTCATGAAAGATTACAAGTATCCGTTGAGTCGGGGAATGCTTTCCCGCTATATTGATCCGACCAAGCCCCGTGAAATCTGCACGCGGGACATGATAACGATTCCCGAAACCGAAGCGGCAAAAAAATGTTTTTCCGAAACGGGCGTGAATTTTCTCGCGCTCAACGCCCAGCTCGAAGGAAATAGTTTTGAAAAGTACCCGGAGTTTTCGAAAGTTTATTCGTCGAATTATATTTCGGTTTTCAAAAGGAATTAATTTTAAGGCTAAACCTTGAATTTTTTTAAGGTTTAGCCTTAAAAAATGTGAATGTCCTCCAAAATCATCGTCATTACAACTATAATATTGCTGATAATAAGTTTTTCGGTACTGTTTGTCATCGAAGCGAAAAACCACGATTTTGACTACAAAAAATCGTGGAGCGTGGTTTATTTCGAAAATCCCCGGGACAATTCTTTGGATTTCACAATTGAGAATCACGAGGGCGAAAAAATGGAATATGATTATGAAATTCTAATTGATGATAAGAAAGTCGCCGAGGATGAAGTTGGAATCGAAAAAGGAGCGAAACAAGAAATTATTCCGGTCCTAGATCTGTACAAAAATAGTCCTGCGAATATTACAATCGAAGTCAGCGCGAAGGATTTGAAGTATAGGATTTACAAGAATTTGGGGATATAAAAAAAGAGGCCCGGCTTTTTGCACTTAAGTGCAGCCGGGCGCGTGCGAGATGATTTATCTGGATTTGATCGTGTCCTCCTTTATTTTTCTTGCATGCATTATGTATCAATGACTGTCATTTGTCAACAGCTCTTGCCTAAAATACTATTTAATTGCCTTATAAAAGCCATAAATGAGCACCAAAAAAAAGATACTATTGCTGACTCGTCCGATTGGCCCGCCGTGGGACGAAGGCTCGAAAGATTTTGCCTATACTTTGGCAAAATACACTCAAGATTTTGAAGTGCATCTTCTGACCTGCGGGAAAGTCGCGGAACTTCCGGGAAATGTTGTGCAACATCCAATTTATACATCGCTGAAACTGAATCTGGCGCAGAAACTCAGATTGCTCAATTTTTTAAGAAGCTTTAGCGATTATGACATTGCCCATTCACTATTCACCCCTACACGGACGAATTCCCTTTTTTTAAGGTTTAGCCTTAAAAAAGGAGCAAAGACAATTCAGACGGTTGCGACTCTGCGAGAAGACTTGTATAGTGCCAGAGAATTCAAAAAAATTATATTTGCCGATCTTGTCATCACCTACTCCGATTATGCCAAAGAAAAACTTGAAAAAATCGGATTCAGCAATACAAAAAGGATTTATCCCGGTATTGATTTGAATATATACTCCCCCGCTCCCAAAAAACCGGAGCTCATGAAAAAATTTGAAACGGCAGAGAATGATTTTGTGATAAACTACACCGGAGAATACGTGCGGCTTGGAGATATGGACGACATTGTCGAAGTTTTTTCGGAATTGGTTCTGGATCCCCGCTTTCACGGGGACGACAAAAAAAGTCGTTTCAAGTTGCATTTGGCCGTCCGGGTGAAAAATCAAAAGGACGCCGAAAAAAAAGAAGAAGTGAAGGCCAGATTTGAAAAAGAGGGCTTGATTAACCGGGTGGCGTTCATTGACGATGGGAGCTATGTCATGGAAGATATTTTCAACTTGTGCGACGTTTCCATTTTTCCCGCGCGGACGATGGCCGGAAAATTCGATATTCCCCTCGTCGTTCCCGAAGCAATGGCTTGCGGCAAACCGGTGATTGCCAGCAGTCTCGAGCGGTTGCGGTATTTCCTGAATGACAATAACAGTATTCTGATCGAGCCGGGCGACCAAGCGGCGCTCAAAGAAAAAATATTGTATTTATATAATAATCCGGCCGCGCGCCGCGAACTGGGTGAAAAAGGGATGCGTTTCGCGAGGGAAAATTTTGATATAATGAAGGTGGTGAAAGAATACGAAGAAGTTTATAAAAATATCTAAAAGACAAATACTTCAATACTTGAAGTATTAGAGTATTGTGCAAGTTGCAAATTTTTATGAATTGTAAAATAGAATCTTTGAGCGCCCACAAAAAGAAATTTCAAACGGGCAAGATGAAAGTTCCGGCGATTTTTTTCATGAGCGAAGAATTGCTCCCGCAGGACGAAACTTGGCAAAAACTCGAGGATGTAGCGTCCAATCCGGATACTCTCTTCCGCAATTTAGTGGCCATGCCCGATGTCTCCTCAAAACCCGGCCGGAAAAACGCGTCTGGAACAACAGTTGTTTCCGAGAAATATATTCTGCCCCAAGTCAACGATTCCGATCCCAATTGCGGCATGCGGCTCCTGAAAACAAATCTCACGGAAGATAATTTTTCACCAGAAAAAATTGACAAGCTTTTTCAGGAACTGGTAAGGGCTATTCCCACCAAAAAATTTGTCGGGACAGTCGTCCCATTCAGCGTCGTCGTGGACATTTGCCGCAAAGGAACACGAGCCATCATCGATCATCTCGGGATCAAAACCAAAAACGAACTGGAAAACACCCAGAACGACGGTAATTTTTTTGAGCGCGAGATGGAACGCCAGGATATTTTTGATGTCATTCCAAAGCTCTATCTGTTTTTTGCCAAATTCCGCCTGGGCATTCTGGGGGCGGCCGGAAATCATTTTTTGGATCTGATGAAGGTGACTGACCTTGTCGACCCGGAAATAGCTGAAATTTTTGGGCTCAAAAAAGGGCAGTATCTTTTCATGATCCACACCGGATCCGGTATATTGGGACAATACACGATGTATACCCACACCGCCAAAAAACGGGAGCATTTGTCCCAATCGCTCGCGGTCAGTTTGGGAAAATTGACGTTTAGCTCGAGAAAAAAAGATATTTATCGGGAAATGCAGAAGAAAATCAGAAAACATATGCGCGGCGACGAAACGCTTCTAAAATACGATGCCAACGGACCGGACGGCGAATTATACATGAGCGCCAGGGCCGCCGCTTCTAATTTCGGAACAGCCAACCGTGCGGTTATTACCCACAATATTTCAAAAACGATCAAGAAATTATTTAATCGTGATCCGGAGATGGATTTGATTTATGACATGCCCCATATTTCCATATCCAAAGAAAATCATTTCGGGTGCGACGTTTTTGTCCATCGCAGCAACACTTCGCGCGCGTATGGGCCGGAAAAAATGACCGATCACCCGATTTGGAAATATACCGGCGAGCCGGTGTTTATCCCCTCTTCCATGTCTACGGATGCCTATATTTGCGTCGGGCAGGACTTGAATGAAGACAGCTTCTTTTCCGCTCCGCACGGCACCGGGAAGGGCAAAAACGAAAAAGAAAAATCCATCAGCACGAAAGATGAATTATTCGCCAAGATGAGGGACAAGGGCGTGTGGCTTTATAACGCCCGGTCATCCAAAGTGGTCAACCAAGATTCCGCCCGATACAAAGACATTGACAAGGTCATTGCCGGTATCGAAGAGAGTGGCATCGCGCGTGTGGTCGCGAAAATGAAGCCAGTGGCGGTGTTGATGTATTAACAAATAAAAAGAAGGACCGGTCTCCGAAGAGCCGATCCTGGTATGGGCGCGCAAAGCGCAAAATGTACAAATTATGCCTCCTCTTCCACGGCAACATCACCTTTCCCCCCACAAGTTTTACAAGGCAATTTCCTTAATTCGAGACCAGGGGCTGAATGATCCGTGTGGAAACCGTCCTTGCAATCCGGGTCTGGGCACTTTTTCCGCTTAGGATCTTCAGGGGGTGGCGTGATTAAGGATACCCCATATCCATACTGTATCTGTCGCATAATTTCCTCCGGTTAAGTTTTCTACCTATTTGGTGACCTTTGGCTATACTTCAAGTTTCTTTCCAGGGCATAGCGCAAAGGGTTCTGGATGGCATCGACCTCTGGCAAACTAAACAAGCGCTCGGGGGCGATGATATCCACATCGCTCAGATTAGGGAAAGGTTCTCCCTTTCTGGAAACTTCTCCATTTTTCAGGACTGGATAGATCGTGAATCCTTGGCCCAATCCAGTCATGTAGAAGATTTTGCCGCCGCGAATGCTTATAATAACGAAACTTGCACTGTTATGCGGCACCCTAGCCAAAACTTTGAGCGAAGGATCGATTAATTGGTCCATTTTTACCTCCTAATTTATGTTATAATACATCAAATAAATAATGTCAATAATCACTCTCTCCGGCCTTGATGGCTCCGGAAAATCGACCCAAATTGAGATGCTGAAAAATTACCTGAAATCGCAGGGCAAGTCTTTTTATTATTTCCATGCCGTTGAATATTCCGTAGCGAACGTTTGTAGACGTCGGACGTCTACAAATGGTAAAAGCGTCATGAAGGCTAATTGGTTGCAGATACAATTAAGAAAGCTCGCGCTTCTGATTGATATTTTTCGATTTAGACGAGTAATCAAAAAGCTTAAAGTAAATTATATAATCTCCGACCGGTATTTTTATGACAGCGTCGTGAATATAAACTACTTGGAAACTAAGTTTCCAAGTAAACTGTTTGCGGAGCGGTTTATCCTAAAACCGAATCATGCTTTTTATCTCAAAGTTTTTCCTGAAAAAATCATGCAGCGTGAGCGCAAGCCGGATCAGGGAATGGGATATTTGCAGGCGAAAGAAAAATTATATAAGAGCAGGATAAAGGACTGGGGGATGATTGTTGTGGATGGGGAAAGAAATAAAGAAGAGATATTTGAGGAAATTAAACTTCAAGTCTGGGGCGAGATACCCTAACATTCAATGTTAGGACGCTCCTAACATTGAATGTTAGGGTAAGATGTCCAACTTTCTCGTAAAATCTTTTTTCTGGGTTGCGATAAGCGAAGTTATTTACAACCTCTCCGCCTATATCATCCATTCCGGCATGGGGCGGATTTTGGGACCGGCCCAGTACGGGCGATACGGGCTTGTCGTCACGCTCACGACAATGGTCGTGGTTCTTATTGGGCAGGGCGTGCCGACGGCGATGGCAAAATATCTTGGCGAGATTTATGACACAAAGCTGGGTCTCATTCCCGTCATTAAACGGCAAACGGCGAAAATCCAGTTCGCGCTGATCGGCGGTACGACCGTGATATTTTTTATCGTCTCCCCGGCGATCGCTTACGCGCTTCGCGATCCGTCGCTTGCGAATCTTTTCAGGTTGTCGTCTCTTGTCATCCCCGCTTTCGCGCTGGCCTCTTTTTATTTCTATTACTACACAGGACTCCATGAATTCAAAATTCAGGCTTGGCTCAAAACAAGCCGCTCCATTGCCCGCCTCGTTTTCATTTTGGGACTAGCCCTACTTCTCAAAGCCAAGGGATACGCGCTTGAGGGAGCGATTATCGGATATATTCTCGCTCCCCTCTCTATTTTTTTTGAAGCCAATCTTCTTGATAAGTTCAAAAAAATAGCGCCAGTTGGTTTTTTCGATTGGAGAAAACTCTTGCGTTATGCCTGGCCGATGACGCTTTTTCTCATCGCTTATGAATTTCTGATCACAATCGACCTTTATCTCGTCAAAGGAATTTTGCGGGATGACAGACTCACGGGACTTTATAACGGAGCGATAACCGTCGGCCGAATTCCTTATTTTTTATTCTATGCCCTCACAATTATTATCCTGCCGGCAGTTTCCAAATCAACCTCAAGCGAAAATCACGCGGACACGAAAAAACTGATCAGTCAGTCTCTGCGGCTTATGGTGATGTTTCTTCTTCCAATCGCGATTCTCATGTCCGTCTACTCCACACCGATTCTTCAGCTGTTTTACGGGAAAAAATTTCTCGACGCGGCCGCTTCGATGTCGATTCTGATGTCAGGAGTGGCGTTTCTCACGATTTTCTATGTCATGGCATTTGCCCTCAACGGCGCGGGCAAAGTGAAAGCGCCAATGCTGATTTCTTTTGTCGGGCTCGCGACAAATATTATATTGAGCTATTTTCTCATCAAAAAATACGCCCTTCTCGGGGCGGCAACGGCCACGTCGATCACGTCATTTGTGGCAATGGCGCTGGTTCTTGCCTATTCCTACAAATTTTTTGGATATTTGTTCAAGTTTTCAAGTTTCCTGAAAATTATGCTAGCTTCGGCGACGATGTATTTTCTTTCGACTTTCTTCGCGGGCGGGCACTATATTTTCATTTTTTGGTCAGCGATTCTGTTCGCGGTCTATATGGTTGTTCTTTTTGTCCTCAAAGAATTCGGCTCGCCGGAACTTGAAATAGTAAAACAACTTTTGAAAAGAAAGAAAGTTGGCAAGAAGACAGCAGAAGAGGAAATTATCTGAAAATTTATTGTCAACATCCGTTGCTATAGCATAAATTATTGACAATATAGCTATCCAATAAAAAAATACCTCAAGAGGAGCCGAAACAGGAAGTTGTTGTTTGATTATTTTTTCGCGAGCCTTACCATGTTCCAAAGAAGCATCGCGATTGTGATCGGTCCCACGCCGCCCGGAACGGGTGTAATATACGAAGCTTTTTTTGAAACCGAAGGAAAATTCACATCGCCGAAAATATTTTTTCCGACGCGATTGACGCCAACGTCAACGACGACTGTTCCCCTTTTCACCATACTGGCCTTGATCAAATTTCTTTTCCCGACAGCGACGACGAGAATATCCGCCTGGCGCGTAAAAGCAGCCAGGTTTTTGGTGTGGCGGTGGCAGACGGTGACCGTGGCTCCGCGATTGAGGAGTAGTTGGGCGGCCGGTTTTCCGACGATATTGGAACGGCCGACAACGACCGCGTGCTTACCCTCGATTTTGATTTTGTATTCCTCTAAAAGCTTCACGATTCCAAACGGCGTGGCGGGAGCGACAACCGAATAGCTTTCATCGACCTGCGCGAATTTTCCGTAATTTTCCGGATGGAGGCAGTCGGCGTCTTTTTTTGGGTCGATTGACTCGATGATTTTGATCTTGTTGATATGTCTCGGCAGAGGAAGCTGGACCATTATGGCGGAAACACTTTTATCCTTATTCAGCTTGTCGATAATCACCAAAAGTTTTTTTTCGGAAGTATTGGAGGGGAGCTTTATGGTATTCGATCTGATGCCCGCTTCTTCGCAAAAAACATATTTGCGCCGGACATAAATCGCAGACGCCGGATCATTGCCAACAAGAATCATCGCCAAAACAGGTTTCTTTTTCATGCGAGAAACCTGTTTTTTGAGGTCTCGAATGATTTTTTGGGCCAGTTTTCTGCCGTCGAGCAGTTGCATTTCTTCAGAATGATTTCTTATGCTAGAATTGTAATAGAGATCAGTGAATAAGGCAATGAAAGAGTCGGTCTTATACGAAAAACTGAAAAATAAAGCCGTGAAATGCAAAACATGCAGTCATTTCTGCGTGATTGTGCCGGGGAAACGCGGGATATGCGGAGTGCGGGAGAATATCGAGGGAAAACTATATTTTTTGACATACGGCCGGGCAATTGCGGCCAACATCGACCCGGTAGAAAAAAAACCGCTCTATCATTTTTTGCCAGGCACTTTCACTTTTTCCATCGCGACGGTCGGCTGCAACCTCCGGTGCGGGAATTGCCAGAATTGGGATATCTCGCAATTCAGCAAAAGGCCGGAAGTAACGCGAGAGATGATCAAAACCAGCGGCGAAAATTTTCCGCCGGAAAAAATCGTGGAGCTGGCCAAAGAAAACAATTGTCCGAGCATTTCCTACACCTATACCGAACCGACGATATATCTCGAGTACGCGCTCGATACGATGAAACTGGCGAGATATGCGGGGCTCAAAAATATCTGGGTTTCCAACGGCTTTATGAGCAAGGAAACTTTGAAATTAGTGATCCCCTATCTCGACGCAATGAATATCGACATCAAATCTTTCGACGATAAATTCTATCGCCAAAATTGCGGAGCGCGCCTCGCGCCAGTTCTTGAAAACTGCAAGGAGGTCGTAAAAAATAAAATCTGGCTGGAAACCACAACACTCTTGATTCCGACTTTATCCGACGAGGAAAAAATGCTGGAAAAAATTGCCCACTTCATCAAGAACGAACTGGGCGACTTTGTTCCCTGGCATGTAAGCGCGTTTTCCGGAGCAATATCCTGGAAACTTCAGCATATCCCGGGAACGCCGGTTGAAAAGGTCAGAAAAGCCTGCGAGATTGGAAAATCAGCGGGCCTCAAGCATGTTTACACAGGAAACATATGATTAGATATGCCGCTATTATTCCTCATCCTCCCATCATTATCCCGACAATCGGCAGGAGCAATTTGAACTTGTGCCGAAAGACCGTGAACGCGATGAAGGCGGCCGGCGAAAAATTCCGGGCGGTGAAAGCGGATACGATTGTTCTTGTTTCGCCCCACGGTCCGGTGCAGTATGACAAATTCGTGGTCAACTATTCGTCAACTTTGCGCGGAGATTTGAGTCAATTCGGCGATCACCGCAAATTTATTTTCGAAAACGATCGGGAACTTGTCGATGAGATCGTGAAAAGCAGCCGTTCCTCCCATCTTCCGGTCGGTTTGGCGCGAGAACTCGAGCTTGATCACGGAGCCCTGGTGCCGCTCCATTATCTGATAAACGAGAAGGACTTGAGCTATAATCCGCGTCTTGTGCACATGTCTTTTTCGATGCTGCCCCTTGACTATCACTTTCGCTTCGGGGAAGTTCTGGGAAAAGTTTTGCAGAGCAGCCCCAAAATAATTTCTTTCATTGCCAGCGGTGATTTGTCGCATCGGGTAACGCCGGAGGCACCGGCCGGATATTCTTCGCAAGGGAGAATATTTGACAGAAATCTAACTGAATTTATCCAGCGAAAAAACGTGAAGAGTATTCTCAATTTTGATCCCTATCTCATCGAAGAGGCCGGAGAATGCGGCTTGCGCTCGATTATTATCCTTTTGGGAGCTCTCGCAAATTTGAAATGGGAAGTAAAGTCTTTGAGCTACGAAGCGCCGTTCGGGGTGGGATATATGGTGGTAAATCTGAATATTAAATGAAAAATTAAAAATGAAAAGTGAAAAATTATGGAACCCTGCTTCGCAGGATAGACTATTTATTTCCCAACATTTTAAAATATGAACCTGTATGTTAAATTAGCAAGGGAAGCTATAGAAAATTATATTCATTACGGAAAAGTGATTGGCGCACCAAGTGATTTGCCGCCCGATTTTTATGAAAATAAGTGCGGGGTATTTGTGAGCATCCATAATGGAAAAGAATTGCGAGGTTGTATCGGGACGTATCTTCCGGCGCACAAAAATCTGGCTGAAGAAATTATTCTCAACGCCGTGGCGGCCTGCTCAAGAGATTCCCGCTTTAGCCCGATAACTGTTGAAGAATTGCCGGCGCTTTCAGTCGAAATCAGTCTTTTGAGTGTCCCGGAAAGTATATCGAGCCTCGATGAGCTTGATCCAAAAAAATACGGTGTTGTCGTAAAATGTTTTGACGGGCGATGCGGCTTGCTGCTCCCTGATATCGAGGGAGTTGATTCGACCGAACAGCAAATCTTGATTGCCTGCCAAAAAGGCGGGATAAATTTGAAAGCTGATGCCGACGCCGAAATATATAAGTTTCAGGTAAACAAGTTTTTCCAATAATTATAACCGAAAAAGACAAATCATTGCTAAATTTTGCGATAGCAATAATTAGCAACGGGCAAGGAAATGGCAAATAGATAAAGTATTTTTCTATAGCTATCTCTTATGAGCAAAAATTATGTCATTCAAGTCGCTCCCCTTGTTCGCCTGCCGATTGCGAGAACGCAGGTTTTTTCGTATTTATTTCACGAGCCAATAGAACGCGGGAGTCTGGTGGAAATCTCTTTCTATAATCGGGATATTTCCGGAATCGTCATGGAAAGCCGGAGCGATTTTCCCCGGAAAGGAAATTTCGAAATCAAGCCGGTGAAAAAGATATCCAGAAAAAAAATCCTTTCCGAAAAACAAATAGAACTGGCGAAAAAAATCTCCGATTATTATCTTTCGCCGCTGGGAACGGTTCTGAAATGCATGGTTCCAAAAGCCGTGAAGGCGGGAAAAAGAAAAAAAAAGATTTCAGTGAAGCCGGAAGTCGCAAAAAATAACAGCCGGGCAAAAGAAATAATGAGCTCAAAAGAAAAAGAAATTGCGCTCATCGGCCCAAAAAGAGAAAGAGACCGAATCATTTTTTCGGTTATGAAGCAGACGATCGAAAAAAATAAGCAGTTTCTCTATCTGGCGTCTGAAATTTTTCCCGCTGCCGCTTTTTTTGGAAAATTGAAAAGATTTTTCCCGGCCGAAGAAACAGTCCTGATTCACGGAAACGTTTCGAAAAAAGAGTTTTTTGAAGCCTGGGGAAAAATAAAAAATGGCGAGGCGAAAATTGTTGTCGCCTCGAAAATGGGCGTGTTTTTGCCTTTTTGCGAACTGGGAACGGTTTCCGTTGAAGAATCCGGCGATATTTCCCATAAGCAATGGAATATGAATCCAAGATACAGCGCGGTTCGAGTCGCCCGGATGCTTGCTGATCTTCATGGGGCGAAATTGGTTTTTTCAAATTCCGTTCCATCGGTTGAAATTTGGAAAAGAAGGAAAGAAAAAAATATCAGGATGGCAGACACGGGCGCGGACAATTCGAACGGGCCCGAAATCAAGATTGTCAATATTTTCGAAGAGAAAAAAAGCGCCGATTTCCCGATTGGAAAAGAATTATATTCGTCGCTTGCGAGCGCAATGAGAAAAAAAGAAAAAGCGCTCATCGTTGTGAATCGAAAAGGATTTTCGAGTTACTCAATCTGCCGCGGATGCAAAACAATTTTGCGCTGTCCGAATTGCGACCGGGCTCTTGTCTATTTTGAGGAAAAAGAAAAATATAAATGCCTTCATTGCTCGCACAAGGCTGATCTTTTGAGTTCGTGTCCGACCTGCGGCGCCTGCCAGTTTTCTCACCAGGGAGTCGGAATCCAGCTTGTCGAAAAAAAAACAAAAAGACTTTTCGAAGCGGCGCGAATTTTGCGCCTCGACGCGGACGTTTCGAAGTCAAAAAAAATAAATGAAAATATTCTGAACGATCTGGCGGAGGGAAATTTTGACATTCTTGTCGGGACGCAAATCACTTTGAAAATTGGCGGGCTTCGGAAATTCAATTTGGTTGCGTTTCCCGATTTTGACAATTTGGGAAGTATTCCCGATTTCAGTTCGAGGGAGTTGGTTTTCGCCATGCTCAATCAAGCAAAGAGCCTCGCCGACAGAAACGGTAAGATAATCATTCAAACGACTTATCCGGATGATTTTTTGCTGGCGTCTTTTCGAAACCGAAGCACGGCGGAATTTTTGAACAAAGAGCTGGCGGAGAGAAAGAAAACAATCAATCCTCCATTTTCGCGGCTCGTCAAAATTTTTTATCGCGACAAAAGCAAAAAAAGAGCCGACGCGGAAGCCAAAAAAGTGTCTGGCTTGCTCGAAGCCCTTTCGGATAGTAGTATTGATATCAGCGAGCCGTACGAGCCGTTTGCGGCGAAAAAACGGGGATATTATTACAAAAACATACTTATCAAAGCCGATCCGAACAATGATTTTCGCAAATTGCCCATTTTCCCGGTTCTTGGAGGACTCAAGAAGGGATGGACAATTGATGTTGAGCCGATAAGTACGATTTAGTATCTGGTATTTAGTATCTTGTATTGGGTATTTTAGACATATAGTTTTCTATGACTAGCAAAATCTTAAAGGTATTAAAATATCCTAACGGTTTTCTCCGCAAAAAAACGGAAGAAGTCAAAGATTTCAAGGATCCGAAATTATCCAAGTTTATTTCTGATATGGCGAAAACGATGGAGGCGGAGAAAGGAATCGGTCTTGCCGCGCCGCAAGTCGGTTCGAATCTTCGAATATGCGTGGCTAGAGTGAATAATGTCCTTTATGTTTTGACAAATCCGAAAATTTATTCATATTCCCGTAAAAAAGAGATTTTTGAAGAAGGATGCTTGAGCTTTCCGGGAAAATTTTTTCCAGTTGAACGGCCGGTGAAGGTGAAAATAAAGGCCCGCGATGCTGCTGGAAAAAAAATGAAAATCAAAGCCGAAGGGCTTCTGGCGCGTGTGCTTCAGCATGAGATTGACCATTTAGACGGAATTTTGATAATCGACCGGGAAGTTCCTAAGGTTCAGCCTTAGGAACTTCCTGGGGTTGAACCTCGGGATGAATCTAAAGATAATCTTCATGGGGACTCCGCATTTTGCGGAAGTGATTCTTCGAAAAATGATTGCGGCGAAATACAATATCGTCGCTGTTTTCACACAGCCGGACAAGGAAGTCGGACGAAAACGGGAAATGAAAAAATCGCCGGTAAAAAAATTGGCTGAAAAAAATAATATTCAAGTTTTTGAGCCGCAGGATTTGAAAGAAACTCCTGAAAAAATCGCCAAAATGCGCCCAGATCTTATTATTATTGCCGCTTATGGGAAAATTTTGCCCAAATCCATTCTGGATATTCCGAAATACGGTTCAATAAACATCCATGCTTCCCTTCTCCCGAAATTCCGCGGGGCTTCTCCCGTCCAGCAAGCGATTCTGGAAGGAGAAAAAGAAACGGGCATAACGTTGATGCTTATGAGTGAAAAATTCGATGCCGGAGAAATAATCGCCCAGGAAAAACTGAAAATAGCCAAAGACGACAATGCCCAAACGCTGACTGAAAAGCTGGCCAAAACTGGCGCGAGATTGCTCCCCGAAACTCTTCCCAGCTGGATTTCGGGAAGCATAAAAGCCGCTCCTCAAGACGAAAAAAAAGCATCCTTTTGCAAAATAATCAAAAAAGAAGACGGAAAAATGGATTGGAATGATTCAGCCGAAAAAATATTCAGAAAATACAAAGCCTATTTTCCCTGGCCGGGAATATATTCTTTTTTTTCGGACAATGGAAAAAAGAAGCGATTGAAATTGGTCGAGATAAAAACAATTCCAGGCGCCGGCGCTGGAGAAAAACCGGGAGAAGTTGTAGAATACGAGAAAGAAATCGTGATTCAAACGGGGAAAGGAATCATTATTTTGAAAAAAGTGCAACCGGAAGGAAAAAAAGAAATGGACATCAAGGAGTTTTTGCGCGGCCGGAAAGATTTCAGAGGAATGATTCTTTCTTAGATAATGTTTATGCTGCCTAATCCGTCATGCGATACAACGCTTCGAAACACATGGTATCGAAGTATTGACACAAGATATAAATGAAAATTGAACAAAATCAGAACAAAATTTTTGCTGTTGGATTCGCGCTGATAGCGATTGTCGTCGCGTGGACGCTTTTCCGGCCGGCGATTTTGAAATTGATCCAAAAGGACGATAACTCGGAGGAAAAAATAAACGAAGAAATTCTCAAAGCGCCGGTTGTTTCCTCGAAAGGCCTGTATGAAAAAATAAAAGACAAAGAAAAAATTTTTCTTTTGGACATGAAAACGTCGGATGAATTCGGAAAATTCCATTTGGCAGAAGCCGTGAACATTCCGGCCCAAGACTTGATCGCGGACAAGCTTAATTCGCTTGGCGCAGATAAAACCTCGTCCGTCACCGTCATGAATCAGGGAGATGACGCCTATGAAACGGCAAAAAAAACGAACGAACTGGTTGCGGCCGGATACGTGAACGCGAAATATCTTCAGGGAGGCGTTTCCGCCTGGCAATCGCAGGGATATCCCCTTGTTTCCGGAGGGAAATCTCCGCTCGATGAAAGCAAAATAAAAAAAATAAGCGTTGAAGAGTTGTCCCGCGTTCTTTCAGACGGCCAGAGTGTTGTCCAGTTCATTGACGTTCGGAACAAAGAGGATTTCGAATCCGGCCATATTCCGGGGGCGGATAATATTTCCCTTTCGGAGATTGAAAGAAGTCCTGACTCAATATCCCTAGTCAAAAAAGTGGTGGTTTATGGAAACGGAGAAGATGGAGCGAGATACGCGGCCATTGCTCTTTTCGATCTCAATTTCTTCAATGTGTACGTCCTCGAAGGCGACCTTGACGCCTGGAAAGCGGCGGGCGGAAAGACCGAGCAATAGAGAAAGATCATAAGACGAAATATTAACCAAAAAATCCGGTAAAGCGGTTCTGTTGACAAATGGGATTGTTTTTTATAAAATACAAGGTCAGCTTGTCCTCGTAATAGGAGGAAGCACGAGGCTTGCCGGCAGAAAAACGCGAAGGGAGGGTAATACGTGCCAAAAGAAAAGCATACCATTAAGAACGGTTATTATTTTGAAGCCGACCTGGAGGTTCTCGGAAGTGACGAAATTTTGTATAGGGGGAGGGTGAGATTCACTTGGAGAAAGAGGACCGTTCCGGGAAGCTTCGAACTATCCGCTCGGGGAGAGGGTGGCAATTCTGGCCAGCCAGGTCTCATTGTTGACACGGAAGTTCAGGGCCGATGCCCTAAAAGGCGCGTGCTCTGTATAGTCCGCAAACCCAATGAGAAATTGGACGACTCGATCGTTTTTCACTTTCCGCTGGGGCGGGGCCAGACGCACTCTTTGGCGCGTGGATACAGGCAGTCAACAGGAAAAGGAGTTTCCTGGGCAGGATTACTCACAAGAAAATTCTAACCAAGGGAGGTGTTTCTTTTGGAGGCAAGGGCGATTGTAGAGGGATCCGGCATTTGGGAACAGGGCTATAACATAGCCGTGCTTCACCAATTAATTAAAAGAGAAGGGTGCGGCGTGGAGTCTGTCGAAACCCAGCCGGGTGAAGACGGTAAGGATAGCGTGAAATTCGCCATCCGGGTTAACTGCGATATACCCTGTCGTTACAACGAATGCGTCAGCTTTGAGCTTATCGCCCGCTGGCGCGTCATAACCGCTCTGGATGAAGCATTTTTGTATTACAGGATAAATAATTGATCCAGCAAAGAAACCTGGGTCAAAAATGCCAAAAAACAAGGGAGCGCCCGCGTGAGCAGGTACTCCCTTTTATTTTTGAAGCATTCGAGAATTTATAAAACTATTTCACTACCGCGAGGATATCTTCGGCTTTGACGAGAAGATACTCCACGTCGCCAATCCTAACTTCATTTCCCGAATACTTGGAATAAATCACTTTCTGTCCGGCTTTCACTTTGATTTTTTTGTCGTCTCCGACGGCAACCACTGTTCCTTCCTGCGGCTTTTCTTCCGAAGTGTCGGGAAGAACGATCCCGGAAGCGGTTTTAGTGTTCGATTTCGCGGGTTCGACAAGCACGTATTCGCCCAGTGGCTGGATGTTCACTTTTTTTGCCATATTTGAGAACTAAATTGTTATTCGGTTATGAATACTAGGTCCTATTTTGAAAATTGTCAACTGGGTGGCTAAATAATTTTTCTGCGGGGCAAATCATCCTCGACGGAAACGGCGTCGTCGATTTCGGACTTTTTTCGCGCGACCAGGAAGACATAAATTATCTCGAGAATCCCGACCGTGTTCAGAACCAAAATCGCGATAAACCATCCCGTTTGGCCGAGTCGCGCCGATTTCCAAAGGGCGATGCCCTTCCAGGCAAGCGTCCAGACGATGAGCGGAATCAGAATCCAAAAATTGTTGAGAATTGAAAGTTTTTCCATAACAATAAAACAAAACAAACATGAGGGATTAGGATAGTGTCCCTTGGAACCGCTTCCACTAAATACGACTCAAGCCGCTTCAGCTTTCATGACCAGCGCGCCTTCCTTCGTAGGGCTGGGCACTTTGATCGCGACTTCTTCCCCCGCTTTTCCAGCGCTTATCGGCTTGTGGTCGAGCTGCATGGAATCGACCGTAAGGTCGAATTCCTCTTCGCCTTTCACGATCTTCACACTGTCGCCCAGTTTGAGGTTCTGCGCGAGCTTCACCACCGCCACCATTGCCTTGTCATAATAGTGGATCACTTTTCCAACTTCCTGGTCGGCCATATGTTTCGCGGTTAATGTATTGAATATATTATCACAGTCCCCCGATTTTTTCAAGTAGCTTGAAATTTCACTCGATTTTCAGTAGAATATGGGAGTTGAAATAATATTGGGGAGTAGCCAAGCGGTAAGGCAGTGGACTCTGGATCCACCATCGGGGGTTCGAATCCCTCCTCCCCAGCCATAAAAAAAATACGTAATCGGTTACGTATTTTTTTGTTGCACGGATAAAAAAGTTTCTCTACACCTTCAAATATCTCCGGATCGCGAGGAGACTCGAGATCACTCCAAGCGCGGTGCCGGCAAGAAGCTGAACGGCAAAGATAAGAAAGAAATATTTCAAGAAATCGGCCTGGATGATGTTCACGTAGGTCGAACCGACGACATAAGGCGTGATTATTTTCACTATTGGAAAAAGGAGAAGAATGGCGATAACGGCCGCGAAACATCCGTAAATTATTCCCTCAAAAACGAAAGGCAGGCGGATGAAATTGTTCGAAGCGCCCACGAGCCGCATAATCTCAATTTCCGTGCCGTGATTGAAAATGGTCATCCGGATGACGTTGAAGGTGATGAGAATCGCGATGAGGGAGAATAAAATGAAAAGAAAGGCGCCGGTTTTGCGAATTGTTTTGATTGTTGTGTTGAAGCGGTCAATGACAAGCTTGTATTGCTGGTAGTTGATGCTTGCGACGTCGTCTTTGTAGATGGAATTTTCCACAGATTTGGCAATGAGGTCGTATTGCTCCGGATTTTTCGCTTTGATGTTGACCGAAGCCAGAAGCGGATTTTCGTCAACGGCTTCGATGGCTTTCAGAATGTCTGGTTTTCTGGCGTTATTGACCTTGAAATCGTCGAGAGCTTTGTTTTTGGAAATATAATCGGCCGATTTCACCTCCGCGTATTTCTGGACTTCGGACCGAAAAGCCATAATTTGAGATTCTTCAACATTGCTTTTGAAATATACTCGAATGTCGATTTTTTCTTGAATGTATTTGAGACCCAGATTGGCGCTGATGGAAAGGACAATAACGATACTGATGATGAGGAGCGCCAAGGTCAGAATACTTACCGCGGCCACGCTCAAAGAGCCGTTTCTGAAAAAATTTTGAAGTCCGGATTTGAATGTTCGGGAGATGGTGAGAAAAATCATAAATGATTTTTGTAATTGGTAAATTGTAATTTGTAATTGGGATTCTTTTTTTATCCGAATTACTAGTTACCAATTACGAATTGCTAAATTGCGTACCGCCCCTTCGAATGATCTCTGATAATTCTTCCCTGGTCAAGGGTGATAACGCGCTTTTTGATATTGTTGACGATGTCTTTGTCATGCGTGGCGAGAATGACGGTCGTTCCAAGCTTGTTGATTTTGATGAGAAGCTGGATTATTCCCCAGGCGCTTATCGGGTCGAGATTTCCCGTCGGTTCGTCGGCGATGATGAGCGCGGGGCGATGAACCAGAGCGCGGGCCAAGGCAGTTCTTTGCTGTTCGCCGCCGGAAATTTCTTTTGGATAGTTTTCCATTTTATTTGACAGGCCGACAATTTCAAGAATTTGAGGAACGCTTTCCCGAATCTCTTTGTTGGTGTGCCCTGAAACCTCAAGCGCAAAAGACACATTTTCAAAAACAGTTTTCTTGGGGAGAAGCTTGAAATCCTGGAAAACCGTGCCAATGCGCCGGCGGTGATAAGGAAGATTTTGCAGGCTGATTTTCGAAATATCTTCCCCGTTGAAAATAATTTGGCCGGATGTGGGCTTTTCTTCCGCGTAGATCAATTTCAAAATAGTCGACTTTCCCGCTCCACTGTGCCCGACAAAAGAAACAAATTCCTTTTGATCGATCTTGAAGTTCACGTCGTCAAGGGCGACAGTGTTTATTGTTCCGCTGGAGTATACTTTTTTGACGTTTTGAAATTCAATCATTATCAGTACTCGCGAATTATGGGCGAACTCACCAGTCCACCAGCTAAAGCTGGTGGGTTGAGTCGGGACTAAAAGTCCCT
>JASEHL010000016.1 GCA_030018805.1 Patescibacteria group bacterium | reverse complement strand
CAGACAATCCGGCTTTCTTGCAAGAATATCTGAACAGCGCCGATTTCGCATTCCGTGTCATTTGCGGATGTGGTCTTCTCCGAATATATAAATTTGTCTGTCCGGGATTGATATATCATAACTCAGTCCCGCAGTCCAGTAAGCAGGTTGTTTCTAGGAGAGAAAAAGTATTGAACAGAGGAAGTATCGAAAAATTGAAAGTGCTTATTTCAACTCTAAATAAAAAAGGACAAAGTATGCAGATTGTTGAAAAAATTAATTTATTGAGATTTTTGCTAGAAACAGCGATGTCACAAATACCGAATAAGGGTATAAGTGGAGCATTATATGTCTCGATTCTCGAAAGTTTATTTGCGCCGGAAAAGGATTCAGAAATAGGATATCGTCTCTCCATGCGCTTGACGAAAAAAAGAGGGCAGGATGGCGATTATCGAAAGAAAATTAAAGATTTGTACGGAAAGCGATCCGTAATGTTTCATGGCGGTCACGATAAATTTGTGCAAGAGGACATAAGATTCTTAGAAGAGGAGTCTTGCTGGGCAATAGAGGAATTTGTGAAAAACCCTGACAATTTTTTGTATTACGAGAGATTAGACGAGCTTTTAATACCAGGTTATTTCCCAACATCCGATGTTGGGAAATAAAGAAGCATCATGACACTCCACATCATCACAATTTTTCCGAAGATTTTTGATTCTTATTTCAACGAGAGCATCGTTAGGCGTGCTTGGAAAAACAAATTAATCGATATCAAAATCCACAATCTGCGGGATTATACCAATGACAAACACAAAACGGTTGACGATACGCCGTACGGAGGAGGAGCGGGGATGGTGTTAAAAATCGAACCAATCTTCGATTGTCTTCGATTTTTAAATGAAAAATTAAAAAGTAAAAATGAAAAGTTTAGGAAGAGGACTAGGATTGTTTTGTTCTCTGCCAAAGGGAAAAGATATACGCAAGCAGACGCGAAAAGGTTGGCCAAATACGAAAATATCATAATGATTTGTGGGCGGTATGAGGGAGTGGACGAGCGGGTGGCGAAGTATCTTGCGGACGAGGAAATTTCAATCGGAGAATATATTCTCACGGGCGGTGAAATTCCGGCCATGACGGTTGTCGACTCGGTCGCGCGTCTCACACCTGGAGTTTTGGGCAATAAAGAATCCTCAAAGGACGAATCTTTCTCGAAAAAAGGATACCTCGAGCATCCGCAATACACGAAACCGGCGGAGTTCAAGAAGATGAAAGTTCCGGAAATATTGCTCGGAGGAAATCATAAGGAGATTGAGAAATGGAGGAGGAAGCATAGCAAGAAAATTTCCAATTCCTAATTCCCAATTTCCAACAAAATTTCAAATTCTTGATGACCAAATTTTGAAATTGGATATTGAATATTTTTTTAGAAATTGGTAATTGGAAATTAGAAATTTGAATAAAAATCGTATTATGATATCTTGTTCGTATTATTTATGAGGAAAGACAATAAAAAACCGGATCAAATACTCTCCATCACCACCTTCGCTCTCATCGTCTTCGGTCTCGTGATGATTTCTTCGGCGGGAGTGGCGATTTCAAAATACCGTTTCGACGACGGTTACTATTTTTTCAAACACCAGCTTTTTTACGGAGTTTTGCCGGGCCTTCTTCTTATGTTTTTGGCGCAAAAAATAGACTATCGATTTTGGAAAAAAATCGCTTTTTTCCTTTTCGCCGTCAATCTGGTTTTTCTGGCGCTTGTTTTCGTGCCGGGACTGGGACTCAAATTTCAGGGAGCCAGTCGCTGGATCCAACTGGGACCCTTTTCCTTCCAGCCGACAGAAATGCTCAAACTCACTCTCATTTTATATCTGGCGGTTTGGCTCGAAGGGAAAAAAGAGCTCAAGACGGATTTGTTCGAAGGATTTTTCCCTTTTCTGGCAATTTTGGGCGTTGTTGGTTTTCTCATCATCAAGCAGCCGGACATGGGGACTTTGGGCGTGACGGTGCTTATCGCGATGTCGGTATATTTTCTTTCCGGAGCAAAAACAAGCCACATAGCGGCGATGATCGGCGGCGGCATAGTGGCTTTTTTCGCGCTTGTGAAATTCGAGTCGTATCGAATGAACCGGCTTATGGTTTTCTTGCATCCGGAACTTGACCCGCGCGGAATCGGGTATCAAATAAACCAGGCGCTTCTTGCCATCGGATCGGGCGGGTTGTTCGGCCTCGGTCTTGGGCACAGTCGGCAAAAATTCAATTATCTTCCCGAACCGGTTGGGGATTCGATTTTTGCCATCATTTGCGAGGAAATCGGCCTCGTCGGGGCGGCGGTTTTAGTCTTTTTGTTTTTGGCTTTTGCCATGCGCGGCTTCAAAATCGCCAAAAACGCTCCGGACATGTTCGGACGTCTTGTGGCGGTCGGCATCACTTCCTGGATAACCTTTCAGGCGCTTATCAATATTTCCGCTATTTCAGGCCTTATTCCGCTCACAGGCGTTACTTTGCCGTTTGTCAGTTATGGCGGAACGTCCCTGATATTTTCAATGATCGGAGTGGGAATTCTGTTGAATATTTCGAAAAAGTGTGAGAAGATGTAGTGTAGAAGCTCAAATGTCAAAACTCAAAACTCAAAACTAAGGAATCGCTTCGCGATAACTTTATAAAAATAATTTACGAGCGTAGCGAGTGCCAAAGTTTTGCGATTTCAGCTTTTAGTTTTAAGTTAAACTTTGTGCGTATTGCGCTTACCGGCGGTGGCACGGGAGGACATATTTTTCCCATCATCGCCGTTGTCAAAAAAATTAGGGAGCTCGCGGGAGAAAGAAGAGAAATGGAATTCCTTTTTCTCGGGCCGGACGGAGAACTTGAAAAGAAGGTGATGGACAAAGAATTCATTCCCGCGAAAAATATTCAGTGCGGAAAATTGAGGCGCTATTTTTCTTTCGTCACCCTTGTTGATTTTTTTGTGAAAATTCCAATTGGCGTGATTCAATCTCTTTGGCGCCTTTTGGTTTTCATGCCGGACGCGGTTTTTGCCAAGGGAGGATACGCGAGTTTTCCCGTGGCCGTGGCCGCCTGGCTGTACCGAATACCGATCGTTCTTCACGAATCTGACGCGACGCCGGGTCTTGCCAATCAGATTTTGTCGCGTTTCGCGAAAAGAATCGCAGTCTCTTTCTCCGGGTCGGAATCTTTTTTTCCGGAGAGAAAAGTTTTTTTGTCCGGAAATCCAATCAGGGAAGAATTGACAAAAGGAAAAAGGGAAGAGGCGGTGAAAAAATTTGAACTCAATCCGGGAAAGAAAACCATTCTGGTTATGGGCGGAAGCCAGGGCGCGAGAGCGATCAATCGCGCGGTTTTGGCCGTGCTTCCGAAGCTAATCAAAAAGTGGCAGGTGATTCACATCACCGGAAAAAATGAATATGAAGCAGTCGCGCGGGAAGCCGGAAAATTGGGGGTCAAAATCGGGCGCGACGGATATTTCCCGAAGCCCTTTCTTATGGAAGAAATGCCTTTGGCTTTTTCCGCGGCGGATCTGGTCGTGAGTCGGGCGGGAGCAAACGCCCTTTCTGAAATAGCCGCCAACACCAAGCCGGCGATAATAATTCCCATCGAAGGGTCGGCCAACAAGCATCAGGAACAGAACGCGTTTGTTTTTTCGCAATCCGGCGCGGCAGTCGCGCTTGAGCAGGGCAACCTCGGCGAAAATATACTCTTCGAAAAAATTGAGAAAATACTTGAGGATAATGAATTTTGTTTTGAACTTAAGGAGCGGATAAAGAAATTCCACAGCCCCAAAGCGGCGGAGATTATTGCGGGGGAGATAACTAAGCTGGCAGAATAACTTATGAAACGAAAAAAAATCGGTTTGGCTCTCGGCGGAGGAACGATGAGAGGAATGACGCACATTGGGGTCCTCGAGGTGTTGATCGAAAACGGAATTCCCATTGACAATCTGGTCGGTTGTTCGAGCGGAGCGGTTGTGGCGGCGGCCTACGCCTGCGGGCGGCTCGAAGAGCTCAAAGAAATCGCGACGTCTCTCAACAAAAAGGATCGTCGAAAAGTACTGGACATTACGCTCACGGGGGAAGGGCTCATCAAAGGAGGGAAAATAAAATCCCTTTTTCAATACCTCACGGCCGAAAAAAAATTTGAGGACATCGAGCATATCAATCTGGCTTTTGTGGGAACGGACGCGCTCACGGGCGAAGAGATAGTCATAAACGAGGGAAACATCTCGGAAGCCCTCGAAATCACGACGGCTCTTCCCGGGTTTGCTCCGCCGAAGCGGTATAAAGGCAGGATGGTGATTGACGGGGGAACGGCTATGATGGTGCCGACCAAAGTCGCGTACGCCATCGGAGCGGAAAAAGTTGTCGGCGTGAATGTCGGCGTCAACCGGAGTTTTTTGACGCGGGCGGTGGGCGACATCAGGAAATTGCTCCGGAAAAGTCGGCTGGCAAAAATCGCCTGTCCGATTTTTGAGATTGAGGAGAAAATTCACAATGCCGACGAAAAGAAATTTTTGGGAAAGGCGAGGAGACTCATGGAAAAAATCCGCCTTCTTGATGATTATGAAAAAGGGAATTTCAGTTTTATCGAGATATATCTTCTCGGTCTGCGGGCGATGAGCCGGGATTATAAAAAAGGTCTCTTCAACGCCCGAGATTGCGACGTGGCGATTGAGCCGGAAGTGTTTCACATCAAGAGACTCGACGTGACAAGAACGAATGAGCTGATAAAAAAAGGGAGAACAGCAACGGAAAAGAAAATGGAAGAGATAAAGAAAATCATTAATGATTAGCGCAAACATGAAACGAGATAACATGAATAGGAGCGTTGATTTCAGCCGCATAAAAAAAATTTATTTCATCGGAATCAAGGGTTCCGGCATGGTGGCTTTGGTTGAGATTTTGTCGCGCCGGGGATTTGAGGCAACCGGTTCGGATACGCACGAAAAATTTTTCACGGATGACATTCTCAAGAAAAAATTATTCGTGAAATACCATGAAGGCTTCGACGCGGTCCATCTCACAAGCGACATCGACCTTGTGATATATTCCACCGCCTACAACGAAAAAAACAACGAAGAATTCAAAGCCGCCAAATACAAAATGATTCCGATGGTATCGTACCCGGAAATACTCGGAATTTTGTTCAATCAAAAGTACGGAATCGCGGTCTCGGGGACGCACGGAAAAACAACCACTACGGCAATGCTGGCCGAGATTTTCAGAGTAGCCGGTCTTGATCCGACGGCCGTGGTGGGATCGCTTGTGCGACAATGGAGAGGATCGGCGCTGGTTGGAAGGTCTGATTTTATGATCATCGAAGCCGACGAATATCAAGGGAAATTCGACTACTATTTTCCGCAGTCGGCCATTCTCACCAGCGCCGATTGGGACCACCCCGATTATTTCAAAACGCCTGATGATTATAAAAAGACTTTCATAAAATTTGTCCAGAAAATCCCCCGCCACGGATTTTTGGTCGTCTCTGGGGACAGAAGCGACACGCTTGAAATCGCCAAAAGCGCCAAATGCAATGTTATCAGATATGGATTTGAAAAGGACAACGATCTCAAGATAAAAAATTATGAATTGAGAGACGGAAAGCAATTTTTTGATTTGAGTATCTCGGGAAAAGATTTGGGAAGTTTTGAGCTGGAAATTCCCGGGAAACATAATGTCTTGAATGCTGCGGCGGCCGTCGCGATGGGGTACAAGTTCAACGCGAATCTCGAAAAAATCCGCGAAGCCCTTTCTGATTTTGAAGGAACTTCGCGGCGATTTGAATATATCGGCGAGAGAAATGGCGCGATTCTCATTGATGATTACGGCCATCATCCGGAAGAAATCAAAGCCACTCTCCGGGCGGCGCGGGAATTTTTTCCCAAACGCCGGATTTGGTGCGTATTTCATCCCCATACTTTTACGCGGACGAAAGCTTTGCTTTCCGAGTTCTCCCAAAGTTTCGAGGACGCGGATCGGGTGATTGTCCTCGACATTTATGGCAGTGCCCGTGAGGCGCAGGGCGGGGTGCATTCAAACGACTTAGTCAAGCTTGCGAAAAAATATCACAAAAGCGTTGAATATATCCCGACCATTCCCGAGACAGTGGAATTTTTGAAAGACAAAATCAATCGCGAAGACCTCGTCATCGCCATGGGCGCGGGAAACGTGTGGGAAGTGGCGGAGGGATTAAAGGATAAATAACGCATAAAAATCAATTTTTCGACTTTGTAATTGCTAATATTTAGATAAAATAATATATCCATGGGTACTGGCACTATTGAATTAAAAAAATTTAAAGAGCAAAGCGCAGTGGATCCAGGCTACAGGAGAAAATTGGATGATTTTGTAGAAGCAATTACTCCCGGAAAACCTATTTCTAAACCGCATGAAAAAATGATGTCCCAACATAGATGGCTGACACTCTTGGGTTTATATAATGTTTTTTCTGAACTTATGATAGGTTATGGCAATCTTGTTAACTGGCGAGACAGAAAAGCTATCTTAGAAAGAATAGAAGAGCTGGAAAGAGAGGCCAATTTTTGCAACAATTCAATTAGTGATAGAGAAGATCTTCCCGATAAGATTCGTGATTTGGTTAAAAAACATGTGCCCGAAGCTGATTTAAAAAGGTTTCAGGAAGAGCAGAGAAAGGAAATTAAATAACAAAAGAATTAAAACTTTATCTGCAAAATAGGGTTATTCGAGGATAATGAAAATCGATAATAATATTCTCTTGGCTCAATATACGACTCTCAAAATCGGCGGGCCGGCGAAGTTTTTTTGCGAGGCGAAAAATGAGCAGGAAATTCAGGAGGCGGTGAAGTTCGCAGAAGAAAAAAACCTGCCGGTTTTTGCGCTAGGCGGAGGAAGCAATATTTTGGTGAGCGACAAAGGCTTCGATGGACTTGTTATAAAAATACTAAATTCCGAATGGAGATTCGACCTCCAAAATGGAGATCGAATCTCCACTGTCGATTGCGGCGCCGGCTGTCAATTAGGCACAATCGTGAACGAAAGCGTGAAAGCAGGCCTTTCGGGAATGGAATGGACGGCGGGGATTCCCGGGACAATTGGGGGAGCAGTTTGGGGAAACGCGGGAGCGTTTGGGTCTTCTATGTCAGAGATTGTTGAGACTGTCAAGATTATAGATACAAAAAAATTATATGCCGATAATTATAAGGAATCAGGAATTATGAATTATGAATTAGGAGATTGCAGATTTTCTTATAGAGACAGTATTTTCAGGCAAAATTCAGATCTAATAATTTTATCCGCAATGCTAAAACTGAAGAAGGGAGATAAGGGAGAAATCGAAAAAATCGTGAAAGAAAATTTGGAAAAACGCAAAAAACTGCAGCCGGCCATTCCGTGTCCGGGAAGTTTTTTCAAAAATCCGGTGGCAAAAAACCGAAAATTGATCGAGGAATATGAGAAAGACACCGGCAACAAGGCGAAAGACAACGTGATTCCGGCCGGGTACGTAATAGAAACACTGGGGCTTAAAGGAAAAAAAATCGGCGGGGCGATGGTGAGCGACAGGCATGCCAATTTTATCGTAAACACGGGAAAGGCAACTGCTGAAAATATTGTGATACTTGCGGCGATCATCAAAACAAAAGTGCGCAATAAGTTCGGGATACAATTGCAGGAAGAAGTGCAAATGGTCGGATTTTAGTATCATTATTATCTTTATGCGAAAAGGAAAATGGTATATCGATGATTATCTTCCAAACACATGGACGATGCACCGGATTCGCAGGGAGATTGTCAGAAAAAAAACAAAATATCAGTTGATCGAGATTATGGATCTTTTTGATTTTGGAAGGAGTCTTTTTATTGACGGTAATCCTCAAAGTTGCGAGGGAAGCGAATGGATGTATCATGAATGTCTTGTTCATCCGGCAATGCTCCTTGGCCCGGATGTGAAGAAAAAGACTATTTTAGTTTTGGGAGCCGGTGAAGGAGCAACTGCCAGAGAACTCTTAAAATACAGAAACGTTTCTGATGTCACCCTAGTTGATGTTGATGAAGAAGCGATGAAGATATTCAAGAAGTTTCTGCCGATGATGCACAAGAATTCATTTAGTCATTCTAAAGTGAAAATCGTTATCGATAGCGCCAGTGATTTTTTGAAAAAGAACCAAGAGGAATATGACGTAATAATTTCCGATATCACCGATTGCAATTTTTTCAGTTTAGGAACCAAAATCTCGCGAACAGAGAAAGATTTTTATAGCCTTATCGCTGCGAGACTCAAGAAAGACGGATTATTTGCGACGCACGCGGGCGATCTCAACGAAGACGAGCACAAAACGCACGTTCGCTTGAGAAAATTTATGAAAAAAATCTATCCGTCAGTATATAGTTACAAAGCCTATATTCCCTTTCTTGAAAATGAATGGGGGTTTCTCATCGCTTCCCAGAACAAAGGATTCAACCCCAAAAAATTCAAGGAAAAAATTATCCAAAAAAGAATCTTGAAGTGTGGAATTGAAAAAAAACTGGATTACATTAGTCCCGAAATACTTAAAGCTGCTTTCATTTTCTCTCCCCGACTCGAAAAAATATTTCAAAAATATTAGAAAAGTGTTGACATGCATTGCGGCAGTTGTTATTTTTAAATAAAGAATTTTTTTCTTTCTTAATTTTTTAGTTTATTGGGGGAGCAAAAAATTGAAGAAAGCAAGAACGGAAAAAAAGAATAGCCAACCGGGAAATCATGTCCTTATCAATGCTTACTTCAAAAATTATCCGGCTTATTTAGAATCTATTTCCTTTTCCAGAAGGTTTTTTATGGAAGCAATCAATAAAGGTAAATTCAAAATTCTCAAAACAGGTTTTCACAAATTCAAACCGCAAGGCCTTACTGGATTTTTTCTTCTCTCTGAATCACATCTTTCTTTTCACACATGGCCGGAGGAAAATCACATCGCTATTGATCTTTTCACTTGCAGCAATGTTCAATCGACGAAAAATTCCTTGGCTCATATCACTCGTGGGCTGAAAAAAATGGGGGTGAGCAAAATGGAATGCAAAACTATTAAACGAGGCTTTGTATATACGGGATTATGAAAAAAACTATGGAAAACAACAGATTAAAAAAAATTGACAAAGAGTACAAAACGAAAAGGGACCTCAAGCATGACGGCTATAGCGATAATCTAGAACCGGTCATGTCACTTGATCTTGGAAAGGTGAAAACAGTCGATGATCTTGTCCGCGGCATGAGCAACACCGCTTTTGGCGGAAGAAATCTCGGCGAAGCGACCGATGTTCTCGAAGCGATGGTCCGCGATAAAAATTGTTTTGTGGTTCTCACGCTATCCGGTGCGATGACAGTTGCTAAGATGGGGCTTCTCGTTTGCGAAATGATCGAACGTGGAATGGTTCACGCCGTTGTTTCGACGGGAGCTTTAATGACTCATGGAATGGTGGAAGGATTTGGAATGACCCATTTCAAACATGGCGAACAGATGAATGACGAATATCTTTATAAATGTGGATACAATAGAGTCTACGATACTCTGGAACTGGAGAAAAACCTTGACGACCTTGAACTTATTGTTTTTGAAGTATTTAAGAGCCTGGACCACAAAAAAATTTATTCAAGTCAGGAAATATTAAATGAAGTTGGAAAATATCTGAAAAAAACAATCGGAGATCAGCGGGCGATTCTCAAAAGCGCGTACGAGAAAAGTGTGCCAGTGTATATTCCGGCTTTCACGGATTCTGAATTTTTTCTCGATATTGGGATTTTCAACCGTCGCCGAAAACTCGAAAAAAAACCCATCCTTCAAACCAGTGAATATTTGGATTTGGAACATTTCACTGAATTAATAAAGAAACAGAAGAAGATTGGTATTTTCACGATCGGTGGAGGAGTGCCCAGAAATTGGGCCCAACAGGTAACGTGCTATCTCGATCTGATTGGTAAGCGCGTTGGCACGGGTGGAAAATTTTTACGCTACAGCTATGGGGTGAGGATTTGTCCCGAGCCGGTGCACTGGGGCGGACTTTCGGGCTGCACGTACTCCGAAGGAGTCTCCTGGGGTAAAATGGTTCCTCCTGAAGAGGGAGGAAAATTTGCCGAAGTTTTTTGCGACGCCACCATCGCCTGGCCACTGATTCTGAAAGCTGTGATGGAAAGACTGGATAAGAAATAATTGATAATATTTTTTGTATCAGTATACTAGTTTACTGGTGCAAATATCCATATCCTCTTGAAAAAATTATACGAGCAGTGGCCGTTTAATTTCGGAGCGATCCATAAACAGGATTTTAAGAAATCCAAAGTTGTGATTGCTCCAGTTCCTTATGACGCAACATCTTCTTTTAAAGGCGGAATGCGCGAAGGGCCATACGCGATTATCGGAAATTCGCGCTACGTAGACGAGCTTTTAGAGGACGTAAGCGGAGAAAAATTAACCGGCCTTAAAACGACAGATATTTTCACACTCGAAGAAGTCGCGCTCTCCCGTAATTCTGCGAAAGAAGCTGTGAACGGAGTTGAACAGGCGATTTTTGATGAAATAGTGAAACATAAAAAGGCTCCCCTGATGCTGGGCGGGGAACATTCGATCACGCTTGGCGCAGTGAAGGCTCTGAAAAAAAAATACAAGGACTTATCAGTTCTGCAGTTCGACGCTCATACGGATCTCATGAATGAATATGAGGGCAGCAAATTTTCGCACGCCTGTGTTATGCGGCGCATACTTGGCCAGAAAATCCCGACTGTCCACATTGGAATCCGGAATATGAATACGGAAATCGAGGATTATCTTAAGAAAGATCCTAAGCAAGAAAAAAATATATATTTCGCGCCGGGATTGCCTGGTGCCGATGAAGTCGCGGGAAAAATTTCGAAAAATGTTTATCTCACATTTGATCTTGATGCTTTTGATCCGTCCATCATGCCTTCGGTAGGAACACCGGAACCGGGCGGGTTGCTTTGGAATGAAACAGTTGAATTTATAGAAAATATTTCGAGAAAAGTGAATATTGTTGGAGCGGATGTGGTCGAACTCATGCCGATTCCGGGACTACACGCGCCGGATTTTTTGGCGGCAAAATTAGCTTATAGAATTATTTTAGCAATATTGAACGGAAAAAAATAAAATGTCCCAAAACGAAAAAAAGAAATTTCTCTTCGTTTCCTGGATGAGTCTCTCCGGGGATGTGGCTTGGAAGATCAAAGAAGAAGGAAATGAAGTCAAAATTTACGTGGACGACGACGATGACGCCGATGTTTATGATGGTCTTTTGGACAAGGTCGAAAAATGGGAAGACCACGCGGACTGGGCGGACATCATCATTTTCGACGACACCCGTTTCGGGGAAGTCGCTGAAAAACTGCGCAAAGCCGGAAAGCTGGTGATTGGTGGGACACAATATACCGACAAGCTGGAGGAAGACCGCGAATTCGGACAGGAAGAAATGAAAAAATTCGGAATGAACACTCTCCCGAACCACAATTTCACGAGTTTCGACGAGGCGATTGCGTTCATCCAGAAAAATCCGGGGAGATATGTTTTCAAGCCCTGCGGAAAAGCGTCCGATGAAAAAAACCTTCTTTTTATCGGAGAGGAAGAGGATGGAAAGGATATCCTTGAAATTCTGGTGAACAACAAGGATTTTCTGGCCAAGAAAATTGAAACGTTCCAGCTTCAGAAATACGTGGCCGGAGTGGAAATCGCGGCCGGCGCTTTTTTCAACGGAAAAAATTTCATTCATCCGGTCAACATAAATTTCGAGCACAAGAGGCTTTTTCCGGGCGACCGGGGACCTTTTACCGGCGATATGGGCGCGTTGATGTACTGGTCGGCGCCCAACACAATCTACAACAATACGCTTCTCAAAATGGAAAGCGTGTTGGCCGAGCACGGCTATGTCGGTTATTTCGACATCAATTGCATCGTGAACGGGCGGGGGATTTATCCGCTCGAATTCACCTGCCGTTTTGGATATCCGACTATCAGCACTCAAGTGGAGGGAATTTTGGAACCGGTTGGAGAATTTTTTCTAAAGCTTGTGAGCGGACAGAATTTTGAAATCAAAACGAAAAAGGGCTTTCAGATCGGAGTTGTGCTGGCAGTGCCGCCCTATCCGTTCTACAGCAAAGATATCTTCTCTTTTTACAAAGATTCCTCCGTTTTGTTCAAAAACAACACTTCGCGAGAAGGGATCCACTGGGGGGACGTCAAAATGGTTGACGGAGTTCTGAAGCTGGCCGGAGAATCGGGATATGTTCTCATTGTCACCGGTTCGGGGATCACCGTCGAAGACGCGAGAAGACAGGCCTACAACCGCATAAAAAACATCCGACTGCAGGATATGTTCTATCGCGTTGACATCGGCACCCGCTGGTTTGGTGACAGCGACCGCCTGCAGTCGTGGGGATACATACAATAAGTTAAAAGTTTAAAGTGAAAAGTGAAAAGTTGTTGTGTCGCTTCGCGATTTTACTTTTAATAAAATAATATGATGCAAAATGTTCAAACGCTGAAATTGACAAGGACAAAAGAAATAGTTTTTTCAGCCGTGTTCACGGCGATGGCGGTTTATGCGCCGATGCTGGTTCATTATCTTGGCGGAGTGAACGCGGGGAGAAAATTTCTGCCGATGCCGTTTTTTGTTTTGCTCGCGGGGCTCGCGCTGGGCTGGCGGGCGGGGCTGGTGGCGGGACTCGCAAGTCCGATAATAAGCTACATGCTTTCCGGAATGCCGATGCTTCCCATTTTGCCGATCATCATCGTCCAACTTTGCGCCTTTGGATTTTTTACTGGAATCTTAAAAGAAAAACATAACGTTTTTGTTTCTTTGGCCGGCGCGATAATTCTCGGATTTCTTTCAATGGGATTGGCAGTTTTGTTTTTTTCGAAAATGAACGCAGTTGTATTTGTCGCGAGCGCCGTAAGAGACGGATGGTTTGGGATATTGGCTCAAATTACTCTTATTCCTCTTTTAGCGAAAATATTGGCGCTTAAACCACGTCAGGATTAGGTGTTGCTAATTTTTGCGATCGCAAAAATTAGCAATAAGGAATTAAAATATTAAAAATGGAAGTTAGTTTTTCGGAATTTAAAAAAAACGACTATTCTTTCGTGTTATTTAGAAATGAAAAGATTATCTATAGGTCTAGGATGCAGGAACTCAAACCGCTGGTTTTTTGCGTGAAAAAACACAAAAAAGAAATGCGCGGGGCGGTTGTTTTTGACAAAGTCGTCGGGCGAACGGCGGCAATGCTTCTCGCTCACGCGAAAGTGAAGGAAGTCTGGACGCCGACCGTGAGCACGGGCGGAAAAAAATATCTTTTGAAAAACAAAATCAAACTGCAATATCAAAAAGAAGTCAAGAATATCATGAACCGGAAAGGGGACAGTCTTTGCCCGATGGAAAAATTGAGCCGGGAAAAAGGAAGCAAAATCATAAAACAGTTGCTTTCCTAATCCCGTAGATTAGGAAATAGTCTGGATGTCTCTTCTTTGATGGAGGGGGCTTTCATGACAAATTCAAAGTGCAAAATTCAAAGTGTAAAATTTTGGTGCCTGGCTTTGCCAGGTGATTATTTTTTATGTATAGTTATCTCAATGAATCAAAAACGAGATCTATTCGTAATAATATATGACTTGACATCCTGATACTGGGGCGTATAATAAATTAGCACTCTGTTCAGTCGAGTGCTAATCAATGAACAATGCAAAAATGGATCTCAATAAACTTACAATAAAATCCCAAGAAGCCCTGCAGGGAGCGCAGCAATTGTCGCAAAATCTTCAGCAGAACGTGGTGGACGTTTTGCACTTGCTCCATGTTCTTCTTGGCCAGCAGGAAAGCGTCGTGCCAACTGTCATCGACAAAATGGAAATCGATCGGCAGTCGCTCAAGGACAAGATATACGCCGCGGTGGAAAAAATTCCGAAAGTAACGGGAACTCCCCAGTTCTATCTTTCTTCGGAAATGGCAACGGTGCTTCACGAGGCCTTCAAGCAGGCCGAAACAATGAACGACGAGTATGTCAGCGCCGAACATTTATTTCTGGCGCTGCTTCAGGTCGCGAGTCAGGCAAAAAAAGTTCTCGAGGAAAACGGAATCAATAAGGAAAAAGTTGAAAAAATCATGAAAGAAGTCCGCGGGAACCAAAGAGTGGATAGTCCGATGCCGGAAGGGAAATACCAGGTGCTTGAAAAGTATACGATCAATCTGATAAAAGAAGCGGCGCAGAAAAAGCTTGATCCGGTAATCGGCCGCGAGGAGGAAATTCGACACATTATGCAAGTGCTGACCAGACGGACAAAAAACAATCCCGTGCTGATTGGCGAAGCAGGTACCGGGAAAACCGCCATCGTCGAGGGATTGGCGCAAAGAATAGTGGCGGGCGACGTTCCGGAAAGTCTCAAAGGAAAAGAAATTTTGATGCTTGATTTGGGGCTGCTTCTCGCCGGTTCAAAGTTTCGCGGAGAATTTGAAGAAAGATTTAAAGCAGTGATAAATGAAATTGAAAAATCCGCCGGCCGGTATATTTTGTTCATAGACGAGCTTCACACTTTGGTCGGGGCGGGAGCGATGGAGGGGGCGATGGACGCGTCAAATATGATAAAACCGGCTCTGGCGCGCGGAAAAATTCGGGCGATTGGCGCGACAACCCTCAAGGAATATCAAAGATACATTGAACGCGACGCGGCGCTCGAGCGCCGGTTTCAGCCCGTGTTTGTTTCCGAACCGTCTGTGGAAGATACCTTTGCAATTTTGCGCGGCCTCAAAGAAAAATACGAAGTTCATCACGGCGTGCGCGTCACCGACAGCGCGATTGTGGCGGCGGCGCAGCTTTCGAGCAGATACATTACCGACAGAAATCTTCCCGACAAGGCGGTCGATCTCATTGACGAAGCGGCTTCGTCCCTTCGGATGGAAATAGACAGCCTGCCAGCGGAAATTGACGATCTTGAACGGCAAAAAAGAAGGCTCGAAATTGAAAAAGAAGCGCTCAAAAAAGAAAAGAGCAAATCGGCCAGGGACAAGCTTCGCGAAATTGAAAAAAAATTGGCGAACATCAACGAGCGCGTAAGCAAATGGAAATTGCAATGGAAAAGCGAAAAAGATTTGATCGCAAACATCCGCGCGCACAAAAGCGAAATTGAAAGACTCAAAAGCGAATCCGACATTTTGGAGCAAAAGGGGGAATTGGCGCGTGTCGCGGAGATAAGATACGGCAATATTCCGGAACTCGAGAAGAAAATAAAAGTCGAGCAGAAAAAACTATCCGCCATGCAAAGTCAAAATCCGATTCTCAAAGAGGAAGTGAGTGAAGAAGACATTGCCCGGGTTGTTTCGCGCTGGACGGGAATTCCGGTCGCCAAAATGCTCGAAGGCGAAATGGAAAAACTCGCCAAAGCCGAAAGTGCGCTCAGGACGCGGGTTGTCGGACAAGACGAAGCCATTCAGGCGGTTTCCAACGCGCTTCGCCGCTCGAGAGCGGGCATTGCCGAAGAACATCGCCCCATCGGATCATTTATATTCTTGGGCCCCACGGGAGTCGGAAAAACAGAACTTGCAAAAGCCTTGGCCGGATTTTTGTTCAACGACGAAAACGCCATGATTCGCGTGGATATGAGCGAATATATGGAACAGCACAGCGTTGCCAAGATGATTGGGTCTCCTCCGGGATATATCGGCCACGAGGAAGGCGGACAACTTACCGAAAAAGTGCGCCGGCGGCCATACAGCCTCATTCTTTTTGACGAGATTGAAAAAGCTCATTATGACGTTTTCAACGTTTTGCTTCAGATTCTTGACGATGGTCGCTTGACAGACGCCAAGGGAAGGGTGGTAAACTTCAAGAACGCGGTAATCGTCATGACTTCAAACGTCGGATCGGATGTTATTCACAAAATGCAGGGAATTGGTTTCCGCGAAGGGGAGAAGCGGGGAGAAATAATCCTGCGAGAGGATGAAATGAAAGACCAGGTTATGCAGTCGCTTCGAGAGAAATTCAAACCCGAATTTCTGAACCGGGTTGATGAGATCATCATTTTTCATCCGCTCGGGACGGGAGAAATAAAAAAGATTATTGATTTGCAGCTGGAGATGGTTCGCAAGCGCTTGACGAAAAAAAATATCAAGCTGGAAGTTTCTTCGGCCGCCAAAGAGCGGCTTGTGAAAGTCGGATACGATCCCATTTTCGGCGCGAGACCTCTGAAGCGCGCCATCCAAAATTTGGTCCTGGACGAACTGGCGCTTCGAATCGTGGAAGGGAAATTGAAAGACGGCAGCAAGGTTAAAATCGACGCGAAGGGAGAAAAAATAATCATAACTTGAAACTTATCATATGCTTTTTGAGTTCGGCGTATTGTTCCTGTCACTTCTAAATCTGGCCGCAATCTGGCTTGTTTATGATTATCCAAACCAATTTTTCTGGACGATGGGCATTTTTGCGGCAGTTCTTTTGTTCGGCATGAAAGGAATTTCCGGAAAATTTCGTTTTTTCGTTTTACCTTTTTTCCTCACTTTGGGGACGGTTCTTCTTCTTCCCCTGATCGATTCTCCGGCTGAAGCAAAAGCTTTCATTGTTCTCTCGGTCGGAGTTTTTTATCTCGCGGTTTTGGGGAGCCACCGGTTGGGAAGATACGGCCAGGACAAAACAGCCAAGGCAATGATGAATCTCGCGACAATTACCGCGCTTTTTTGCTGGTTCACGGCGCTCTTGGGCTGGTATTTGAATCTCGCTCTCTCCGTCTGGATAATCATGCTCGCTTTCGCGCTTGTCGTTTTTCTCGTTTCATTCCAGTCATTTTTTGACAATCAGCTTGCGATCAATCGCCACCAAAGGATTATCTACTCCATATTTCTGGCTTATCTTATGGCCGGGACTATTTGGATGCAGGATTTTTGGCCGTTTGGCTATTTGACAACCGGAGTGATAGCTCTTATAATCTATTATTCCGCCTGGGACCTGATTCGCGGCTATTTTCAGGAAAAACTGACAATAAAAAAGATAATTTTCAATTCAATTTTTCTGGCCGGCTCGGTTTTGCTCATTCTTTTGAGCGCCAAGTGGTACCCGGCCGTCTAGAATTCCGGCATGGAAAAAAAAGCGACGAAAATCAAAAAAGTTTTCAGAGCCGCCGCGTTTTGCGGTCTTGTTTTTGTTTTGTCTGGATTGAGCCTTGTTGTCATCGACCGTTATCTTTTCCCCAAAATGGTTTCCATCGAATGGCTCGCGAAATACAAAATATTCAAAAAGGCAACGGAAAATGTCGTCGTGGTCAACAAAACGGAACAAATGACGGTGAGCGAAGAGCAGACGATTTCCAGATATTCGAACAAATCCGCTTCAAGCGTTGTGGAAATTGTCTCAAGAAGAAAAAAGGAAACAAAAGCAGTCGGATTAAACGTCATCAGAGAATCAAAAATCGGGAGCGGTCTCCTGGTTACCGCCGATGGATTGGTCATCACTCACAAAGACGCGTTTTCAGCCGAAAATTCTGATTACGAGATTCTCGCCGGGACGGGAGAAAAATATAAAGCGAAACTGATATTCGTCGACTCTTTTTCGGATATGGCGCTTTTCAAGATGGAAAACGCGGAAAACCTTTCAACGGCGTCGTTTATTTCTCCGGAAGACATCAATATCGGGGCCAAAGTGGCAGTTATCGGAAGAAGCGGAGACAACGCCCAAATATCGTTCAAATCAGGTCTCATCGGCCGTTTCGCGCAAAGTTTTTCAACAGGAGGCGCGATCGCTTCCTCGGACAAATTGCAGGGGGTATATTTTGTCGATATTGAAATAAACGAGGAAGAAGACGCGAGTCTTGTCGGATGCGCGGTCGCTGATTATAACGGGAATATCGTTGGAATTTTGGGATCGAGAAAAACAGGCTCATATCGTCAATATTTTATCATTCCCGTAAATTACGTTGAAAGCCTGGTGGATCAGTTTATTGAAAAAGGATCCGTGCCGAGAGGCTCGCTTGGCGCTTATTACTTCCCATTGACAAAGGAAAACAGCATCCAAACGAAAGACGGAAGAGAAATTGAAAAAGGCGCGCTTGTATATTCTCCCAGCTTTCAGCAAGGATTGGCCGTCATTTCCGGAAGCGCGGCCGAGAAAGCGGGAATTCTGGTGGGCGACGTCATTTTGAGCGTGAACGGTGAAGAAGTGAATTCGAACCAGAATCTGGCGCAACTGATTTCGAAATATAAGCCGGGAGATGTTGTGGACTTAAAAGTGATTAGGGATGAGAAAGAAATGAATGCGAAGGTAATATTGCAGTAATTAAAACCAAAAACCAAATACCAAAACCACAGACTAAAAACTTAAAAATATTTTTTTGTTTTTGATTTGAATTTTTGGTCTTTGGTCTTTTATTTTTGGTTTTGTTCGAGGCTGATTCTTGACATGAAGCGAGAATTCTAATAATCTACGTAGGTAATATTGTAAAAAATAATCATGCTAGCAGTCATCAAAACCGGAGGAAAGCAATATCTCGTGAAAAAAGGGGATAAAGTTAAGATTGAAAAACTTGAAGGCGAAGTTGGCGGCAAAATAATTTTTGGGGAAGTTTTGTTTTTGGGTTCGGATAAGTCAGTGAAAGTCGGCGCGCCGTTTGTCGCTGGCGCGAAAGTGGAAGGAAAGATTCTCGCGCAGGGAAAAGGAAAAAAAGTTTGGGGAATCAAACATAAGGCGAAGAAGAGATATAAAATTAAATTCGGTCATCGGCAGCTTTTTTCTGAAATAGAAATTGTAAAAATATAACTTTGAAATATAAAAACGGGTTCTTTTAAGAGCTCGTTTTTTGTAATTCGTAATTTGCAATTAGTAATTCGGATTTTTTTATTATCCCAATTATTATCCAAATTACCAATTACCAGTTGCAAATTACAAAATTTTTCTTCCTTCAATCGCCCCGCTCAAAGTCGCTTCGTCCGCGTATTCGATGTCTCCGCCCGTCGGAAGTCCCCGCGCCAGGCGGGTTGTTTTTATATTGAAAGGTTTTATTGATCTTGCCAGATACAGGGCGGTGGCTTCGCCTTCGGTTGTGGGATTTGTGGCAAGGATCACTTCTTTTATCCCATTATTTTTTAGCCTGTTTTTCAGTTCGCTGATTTTCAGGTCTTGTCCATTTTGGGCGGTGATTGTTCCGCCAAGAACATGATACAGCCCATTGAATTTTTTCGTTTTCTCAAAAGCGATTACGTCAAGCGGTTCTTCGACAACGCAAATGACGCTCTGGTCGCGTTTTTTGTCGGAACAGATGAGACACAAATCCTGCTCGGAAATATTGAAACACTGGCGGCAAAATTTTATTTTCTCCTTGAGATCTTTGAGGCTTCGGGAAAAATCGTCGAGTTTTTCTTTGTCGTATTTCCAAATATACAAAACCAGCCGCTCGGCGAGCTTCGGGCCGATGGAAGGGAGGGAGGAGAAGTGGTCGATGAGTTTTTGGAAGGATTTAGGGAACATGTTTTTTCTCCAGCGACGAGAAGCTTGTTATCGCGTCGTCAAAATACAGATTCGCTGTCCCCAGCGGTCCGTTTCGGTGTTTGGAAACGATGACCTGAATGACATTTTTGTTCGGCGTGTCCGGTTTTTCGCGGTCTTCGCGGTAAAGGAACATCACCACATCCGCGTCTTGTTCGATCGAGCCCGATTCGCGCAAATCCGAAAGTTTCGGAACTTGCGGACTTCGGCTTTCAACCGCGCGGGAAAGCTGGGAAAGGGCAAGGACGGGAATATTCAGTTCTCGCGCCAAGCCCTTGAGGGATCGGGAAATTTCGGAAACTTCCTGAACCCGGTTGTCGCTCGTGCGTCCTTCCATAAGCTGGAGATAGTCGATGATGATGAGTCCCAGATTATGCTCGGCTTGAAGTCTCCGCGCCAATGTTCGCATTTCCATGACATTCGCGCGGGCCGAGTCGTCAATGAAAATCGGCGCTTCGGACAAAATTCCCATCGCTTCTCCGATTTTTGCGAAATCATCATCATCGCCGGAGCTTCGAAGCCTGCCCGTGCGCATTCTCCACGCGTCAACGCGGGCTTCGGACGAAAGCATTCGGTCAACCAGCTGGTCGGAGGACATTTCCAGCGAAAATATTCCAACCGGAATTTTTTTCTTGAGAGCGACGTTTCGGGCGATGTCGAGCGCGAGTGAAGTTTTTCCGATTGAAGGGCGGGAGGCGAGAATGATCAAATCCGATTTTTGAAAGCCGGCGAGAATATTGTCGAGGTCGGCGAATCCGGTTGGCACGCCGCGAAGGTCCTTATCGCCCTTGTGAAGCTCGTCTATGCGGTTGAAAGCCGATTCAAGATATGTTTTCAGGGGCACGAAATCGGCTTTGACGTATTTTTGCGAGACTTGAAAAAGTTTTTGCTCGGCTTCATCGAGGACTTTTTCGACGTCTTCGGCTTCTTCGTATCCGAGTTCCAAAATTTCCGACGCCGCGCCGATGAGTCTTCGAAGCAGAGATTTTTTCTGGACGACTTTGGCGTAGTGGACGACATTCGAAGCGGTCGGGACGGAATTGACGAGGTCGGTGAGATAACTCGACCCGCCGACTTCTTCCAGCTTCTTTTTTTCTTCAAGTTTGTTTGAGAGACTCAAAACGTCAATCGGCTCGCGGTCTTCGAAAAGCTCGAGCATCATTTCATAGATGAGGCGGTTGGCGTCCTTGTAGAAATCATCCGGCCGGACAAGATCGGCGATTTTTATGATCGCGTCTTTGTCGAGCATGAGGGATCCAAGCACCGACATCTCCGCCTCAAGATTCTGCGGCGGCAATCGCGTTTCTCCGAGGTCAAATTTGGTAGATTTTTCTTTGGACATGGGATTTTATTATAGCAGACAAACCAAAAACAAGCACTCCTTATAAGCTGTGTATATTTTTCTTTCTTTTTATTTTTTCTTTATTAAGTAGTCTTTTTCAGTATCTCCAACTACATATCCCTTTTTTTCAATTTCTTTTCGGAGTTTATCCGCTTTTTGAAAATCTTTGCTTTTTCGGGCTTCAAGACGTGCGTCTGCGAGGTTTTTGACTCCCTCCGGGATTTCAGTTTCCTTTTCCGGGAATTTCAGGCCGAAGACTTTGTTCATTTTTTCAAAAATTGCCAGAATTTCTTTTGTTTCTTCAGTGGAAAGATTATTTTTCGCGATTTTTTTGTTCGTTTCGGTGATTAAATCATAAAGAACAGAAAGGGCGAGAGGCGTGTTGAGATCGTCATCCATCGCGGATTCAAAATTATCTATCCGTAGACGTCCGACGTCTACGTCCGTTTTTGTAGACGTCGGACGTCTACAAGCTTTCAACTTCCTAATCCATTCCGCAATTCTTTCGAAATTGGCCTTTGCCTGTTCCATCGCTTTCCAGGAAAAATCAAGATTTTTTCGGTAGTGGGAAGACAAATATAGCAGGCGCAGATGCATCGGGTCAAAGTCTTTTCTGGTGATATCCTGTGGAGCATAGAAATTCCCTTTGGATTTTGACATTTTCTCGCCTTCGACTAGCAAATGCCGTGTATGCACCCAGAAATTGACGAATTTTTTTCCCGTGGCGCACTCGGTTTGGGCAATTTCTGCTTCGTGGTGGGGAAAGATGTTGTCTTCGCCGCCGGTATGAATATCGAGCGTGTCACCAAGATATTCCGTCGCCATCGCCGAGCACTCGATATGCCAGCCGGGATATCCCTTTGACCATGGACTCGTCCATTGCAAAAGATGCTTCGGATCGGCTTTGAGCCACAGAGTGAAATCCCAGGGATTTTTTTTGTCAGGATGTTCTTCGAGCCGCGCGCCAACTTTGAGATTCTCAAGCGTATTGCCGGACAATTTTCCGTAATCTTTGAAACTCGTCACGTCAAAAAATACATTCCCGTTTTTTTTATAAGCATGCCCTTTTTCGATAAGCGTTTCGATTATTTTTATCATTTGTGGCACATGAGCGGTGGCTTTCGGAAAAAAATGCGCCCGCAAAATATTCATCGCGTCTTCGTCGCGATGAAACGCTTCGGTATAGAAATCGGCGATTTCTTCGGGAGTTTTTTTCTCTGCCCGCGCTTTTTTGAGAATTTTGTCTTCGCCCGTGTCAGCTTGGGCGACATCATCCGCCGTCAAATGCCCGACGTCGGTGATGTTTTTGATGTGACGGACTTCGTAACCTGCGTGTTCAAGATACCGGCGCAAAATGTCGGCGGTCAGGAAAGACCGTAGATTTCCAATGTGGATATAGTCATAAACCGTCGGCCCGCAGGTATAAATCGAAACCTTTCCCTTGTTCATGGGCAAGAAGCGCTCTTTTTTCTTAGTGAGGGTGTTGTAGAGCTTGAGCATATTTATATAGTATCCTATTAATCCTTTAGTTTCAAATACTTTTGCATAAGTTCATTAACATATTGCACTCTATGAGAAAGTAAATGCGTGCCGTTT
>JASEHL010000015.1 GCA_030018805.1 Patescibacteria group bacterium | reverse complement strand
AAGTCTTCGCCTAAAGGCGAGGGAATTTCTCCCATTCCCCGAGGGGGACATTAAACCAAAAAGCAAAGACCAAAATTACAAATCGAAAACTAAAAATATTTTTATGTTTTTAGTCTGTATTTTTGGTATTTGGTATTTGGTATTTGCTTTACAGAACTATCACTTGATGTTATACTTAAAACACCAAAGGAAACATAAAATAATCCCTAAAATTTGAATAATTCTATGGTTTTGACAAAGCAGAAAAAGACGAGAGTTATCGCCACTTCAAAAACGCATGAAAAAGACACTGGCTCTCCGGAGGTCCAGATTTCCCTTTTCACGGAAAAAATAAAAAGCCTCACTTCACACCTCAAAAAAAACAAGAAAGACAATCACTCGCGAAGAGGTTTGCTCAAGATGGTTTCTAAGCGAAAAAAGCTTCTAAGCTATTTGAAAACCAGGGATGCAAAGAGGTTCAAGAAACTTGTAACAAGCCTGGGACTTAAAGAGTAAGCACTAAATTTCCTTTACGAATTACGGATCAAATACGAATATACGAATGAATGTGAAAACACGGAAATATGATATTCATGGATTGATTCGTATATTCGTACAAAATTCGTAGTTCGTAGAGACATTATCATGACAACTGGCAAATTTTCAGAACAAAGAGTTGGAGTTTTGGTGGATATCCAAAATATGTACTATTCCGCCAAGGTCCTTTACAAGAAAAAGGTTGATTTCAAGGAGGTTTTGAAAGTTGGGGTTTCGGGCAGAAAATTGATTCGCGCCATCGCTTATGGAATCCGAACACTGGAAGGTCTCGAGAAAAATTTTTTTGAAGCACTTCAGAAATCCGGCTTCGAAGTCCGCACCAAAGATCTTCAGATTTTCCCCGGGGGAGCCAAAAAGGGAGACTGGGACGTCGGAATCACGGTTGACGCGGTGAAGCTGGCTCAACACCTTGACGTCGTGGTGCTGGTCACCGGTGATGGAGACTATATCCCGCTGGTGGAGTACCTTCAAAATACCCGAGGCTGCCGGGTGGAAGTAATCGCTTTTGCGGAATCGGCCTCCTCAAAGCTCATCGAGGCTGCCGACGATTTTCAGAATTTGAGCGAGAACAAGAAGAAGTTTTTAATATAAGAAAATTAATTTGTTTATTTCCCGACTTTATTGGTAACAAATACCACGTACGCAGTACTAAACATAATTAGTGCTATATACGTGAGATTCGTCTATCAATACCGCTTGGGAAAAATCTTTCAATGGAAAAAGTGAAAAAATTCGAGACCGAGATTGCGGGAAGAAAACTCGTTGTTGAGACGGGGCTTTTGGCCAACCAAGCCAACGCGTCCGTCACCGTCCGCTATGGCGACACGATGGTGCTCGCCACCGCCGTCATGAGCCGCGAATCACGAGAGGGAATGAATTATTTTCCCCTGATGGTTGACTACGAAGAAAAATTCTACGCCTCCGGAAAAATAAAGGGAAGCCGTTTCATCAAAAGGGAAGGCCGACCGACTGATGAAGCCGTCCTCAACGGCCGCCTCATTGACCGGACGCTTCGCCCGCTTTTCAACCAGCAGATGCGAAACGAAGTGCAAGTGATTGTCACCGTCCTTTCCATCGACCAGGAAAACGACCCGGCGCTGGTGGGAGCGATTGCCGCTTCAACCGCGCTTGCCATTTCCGATATTCCGTGGAGCGGCCCGATCGCTGCGGTCCGCGTCGGGGAAAAAGACGGAAAACCCGTCATCAACCCCAAAAACGGAGAAAAAGAAAACAGCCTTTATGATATTTTCGCCTGCGGAATCGAGGGAAAAATAAATATGATTGAAACAGGAGCGAAAGAAGCCGAAGAAGCGAAAATTTTTGAGGCCTTGTCCGAAGGGCAGAAAGCCATCGACCAAATTGTCGGCTTCATCAAGAACATTCAAAAAGAAATTGGAAAACCCAAGACCGAAGCTATCTTGTTTTTGCCGGACGAAAATTTCAAGAAAGAAATTATCGAGAAATTTTCCGAAAAAATCAGGCCGGCTCTTTTCCAAAAAGACTACGCCGTCCAGACAAAACTCCAAAACGAACTTTTTTCCGAAGTCGGAGAATACGTGAAAGAGAAATACCCTCAAGAATCCAGTCAGAAAAAAGAATTGGCGCTTGTTGCGATCGACATCGAGATGCAAAGACTTTTTGACGAAGCGATTCTCGAAAAAAACGAACGGCCGGACAGTCGAGCCTTCGACGAAGTGCGCCCCATTTCGTGCCTTGTGGGAATCCTGCCCCGCACTCACGGCTCCGCGCTTTTTACTCGCGGAGAAACGCAGGCTCTCACGATTGTGACGCTGGGCGCTCCGGGAATGGAACAAATTGTCGACACGATGGAGCTTGATGAAAAAAAGCGCTTTATGCATCACTACAACTTCCCGCCTTTTTCGGTTGGCGAAGTCCGCCCGATGCGCGGACCGGGACGCAGAGAAATTGGGCACGGAGCGCTCGCCGAAAAAGCGTTCTTATCGGTCATCCCCGACAAGGAATCTTTTCCCTACACAATTCGCCTCGTGAGCGAAATCCTGTCTTCAAACGGATCTTCCTCAATGGCCAGCACTTGTGGTTCAAATTTGGCCCTTCTTGACGCCGGTGTCCCGACAGCCGCCGTCATCGGCGGAGTTTCAGTTGGAATCGTCGTTGGAGCGGACGGAAAATACAAACTTCTTTCTGACATTCAGGGACCGGAAGACCATTTTGGAGGAATGGATTTCAAAATCGCGGGATCGGAGAAAGGAATCACCGCTATTCAGCTCGATGTGAAAACTGATGGCCTGACAGCCGATATGATTCGCGACACGCTCGAACAATCCCGCAAAAATCGGATTGAGATTATAGGCATAATGAACAAGACTCTGGGCGCGCCGCGAGCCGATCTTTCGCCTTTCGCCCCGCGAATCATCACTTTGAAAATTAATCCGGAAAAAATCCGCGACGTTATTGGACCGGGCGGAAAAGTGATCAACCAAATCATTGATGAAACGGGCGTGGAGATTGATATCGAAGACGACGGGATGGTTTTCATAACAGCCGATAATCCGGAAGCAGGCAAAAAAGCTCTCGAGTGGGTGAAGAATCTCACTCATGAAGTCATTCCCGGCGAAGTTTTCCAAGGACGCATCACCCGCCTCATGAACTTTGGCGCCTTCGCTGAAATTCTTCCCGGACAGGAAGGCCTTATCCATATCTCGGAAATTTCCGAAAAAAGAACCGAGAGAGTCGATGATGCGCTAAAAGTTGGTCAAATGGTCACGGTCAAAGTAAAAGAAATTGACAACCTTGGAAGAATCAACCTCACTATGCGAGGTTTGGAAAATAGTGTAGAATAGGATCACAGCGCCACCTATAACTAAAATAAAAACTAAATAAGCTGCGAACCACGAAAATCTCTACGAACTACGAAAAGATACGAAAATACGAATTCGTGCAAATGATAAAATTCGTAGTTCCTGGAGAATCATTATTTTATGTTTTCGCACATTCGTAATTGATTCGTAGTTCGTAGAGAAGTACAAATGTTTTCACTCAAGCGTTCTTCTGGACCAAACCCCACCAACATCGATCCCCAGACTACTCTTCCCAACAATCATGGAAAGATAAGAACTCTCAAGGAAGATTTTGAAAATTTCCAATCCGGAAAAAAAGAAGCGGAAGAAAAAATTCCCGCAGATCTTCCCCCCGCGCAGGCAGCGCCTCCCGTCCAAAAAAGTCCTGCGGCGGAAAAAGAAGCTTCCCTCCCTTCCGTTCCTCAAGTTCCTCTCTCCGCGCCGAAACCCGCTGAAACAAGACTTTCTTCCAGTTCGGCGCCTCAAGCGCTCCCGGCAAAATTTTCCGACGAAAAAAAAGAGGTTCTCAATCCTTTTGGAAGCAACTCTTACTTCTCTGACAAATCCCCCTTTGAAGAAGTAAACAAAACTCCTCAACAAGAAACAGCCAGCGCGCCTCCGAAAAAAAAATCCAGCGCTTTGATTGTCGTTCTTGTTTCCATCGTTCTCGTTCTGGCAATTCTGGGAGGAGGTTTTTATTATTATTGGTTCTTTATGAAAAAGCCGGCGGGCGCTCCGGCCGCTGCGCCCACTCAAACCGCTCAAACGGAAGCATCTCAAAAATCACCGCAAGAAGCTTCGCCGAACAAAAATGTCCGCGCTCTCTCGGTTGATCCGACTGCCGGAAGTGGAGAATTTCAAACGGCTTTCCAGAAAATGGCCTCGGACTTTATCGCCGGCGCTTCCGAGAGCAACCTTATTGAAGTGCGTCCCATCGAAAAAGACAATCAGCAAATTTCGATCTCGGATTTTGTTTCTGTATCTTCATTGAATCTTCCCGAGGCTGTCACGCAAAAATTCTCCGTGAGCGATTACAGCCTTTTCATCAAAAAAGAAAACGGGGAAGCGCGTGCGGGACTCGTGCTGAAGCTTACCGACCAGACCGGCGTTTCCGAAGAACTTCTCGCGCAGGAAAAACAATTGCCTTCCGGGGTGAACTTTCTTTATCTCGGAAAGACTCTTCCCGCCGCCGAACCAACATTCCATTCTTCGAAATATAAAAATGCCGATATCCGATATTATAACTTTTCAAGCCCGGAAAACACTTCTTTGGACTATTCGGTTATCAAGGGAGCCCGCGACGGGTATCTGATTTTCGCCACATCGAGAGATTCTATCCGATCAGTTTTGGACTATATGTCGGAGAAATAGTATCTGGTATCTAGTATTTGGTATTTAGTATGTTTTTTAGTTGTCACTATCTAAATGACAGGAATTTTCTTTTGAGTATTAAATACCAGATACAAAATACTAAATACAAGATACAAAAATATTTGACCTTTTTCGAAAAATCTGCTATACTGTATATGTAATTAGGAATTGAATAAAAGGCGCTGGTCAATGAGTTCCAATCACAATTTCCCCCTATTTGTGATTGGAACTCATTGACTTCCCCATTCTTCTTCCCAACGCGGAAGGGGTAAAAAACAAAAATAAAAATTCTTGCCCCGCACCATTTCTTCGTAAATATTCAGGCGAAAGAAAAAATTACGGGAAAATGGTGCGGGGTTGAATAAAATAAATATAAATAAGGCTCTTTCAAAGACCGTGGGGCAGTTGATGATAACAGATGACATGTACGCAAAATGCGTGTACATCGTATGATACTCAATGCGCCTTTCACCCGGGCGCACAGTTCTCGGTGTTCACGTTGGTATATGTCAAACACTGGCGGGCGCCGCCACTTAATTATATTTTGCGGGCGCTTGCGCCCGCCAGTATCAGATAGACTTCAAAAAAACACAAGACAGCCTTCGAGGGCGGTTTTTTTATTCCTCACCAATTCCAGAAGATAGCCAGGATATTTCTGGTTTTTTGTTTGTTGGAAAAATTCATGAAACACCATGCTTACAAAAATTGGTGAGGGATAAATTTCCGGTTATAATAAAAACATGCAGCCATATTCAAAAAGCGAAATTGGAAATCTTGGAGAAAAAATCGCCGCGGATTATCTTTTCCGAAACGGATACGAAATTTTGGAAACTAACTTTCAAAACAATCTTGGCTATCGGGTCGGCGAGCTTGATATCGTCGCCAGAGAATATGGAACGGGCGAGATTGCGTTCGTCGAAGTGAAAACCCGGAAAAAGGGAAGTTGGGGATCATCCAATCCGGAACTGGCCATCACCCGCGCCAAATACAAGAAACTGACGCGCATCATTGGAAGATTTCTTCGTCAAAATAATCTGGAAAACATTCCTCACCGCCTTGATGCCATCGCCGTGGAAATGGATATGGAAACCAGAAAAGCGAAGTTGCGGCATTTGAAATATATATATTATTAAGACCAAAATGCAAAAATCAAAAACACAGAGTAAAAACAAAAAGGTTTTTTGCTTTTGGTTTGTATCTTTGGTTTTTGGTATTTGATTTTTGATTTTTAATGACATATAATAATATTTAGGGAGAAGGTAAAAATTAAATCAATTATAAGATGATGGATTCCAAAACCCTGGAGGATTTCAAGCAAAAACTTCTCAAGGAAAAGGAGCATATTGAAGAAAATTTGGCCAAAACAGAAACGGACAAAAAGGGAGTTGATCGCGAGTACGAAACAAAATTCACCGAAATCGAAAGAGACCCGGAAGAAAACGCCGACGAGATGGAGATGTATGAAAGCAATTTGGCCGTCGACGAAACAATGAAAGCGGAGCTCGAAAAAATTGACGCGGCTCTTTCGCGCATGAAAAGCGGAACATACGGAATCTGCTCGAATTGTCAAAAGGAAATTCCTCTCGAAAGATTGCGGGCTTATCCGCAGGCAGATACGTGCCTCGACTGCCAGAAGTAAAAAAGAAATGAAAATGAAAAATCGTATTCAGCTGCTTTTTCTTTTTGTCCTGCTCATCGCGTTGGATCAGTTTCTCAAGATTTTATTTTCAGAAAACTCCGCCTGCAACAAAAATATCGCCTGGAGCATTCCCGTCGCCCCAGGCATTTTTTATTTTGTCTTCACAATTATCTTTTTCGCTTTGTTTTGTTTTTTCTTGAAAAGCAAAAGGTTCGCTGAAAAATTCGCTTTTATTTTCGTTCTTTCCGGAGCAATTTCAAATTTGGTCGATCGAATCATGCGTGGCTGTGTGATCGATTTTATCAATCTCAAATTCTGGCCCGTGTTCAATTTGGCAGATATATATATTACAATGGGAATAATAATACTATTAATAAAAATTATAAAAAAGACCGTCCCGCGTGGCGGAACACAATAATTTTTACTTTTTCATTTTTAATTTTTAATTTGATTTCGTGTCTTCCAAAGTCCTCTCCGCCACAACCCTCGGTCTTGTCAGCCACCTCGTCGAGGTTGAGGTTGACACCCATTCCGGAACACATATTTTTTCGATTGTGGGACTGCCCGACGCGGCCGTGAAGGAGGCCAAAGATCGGGTGGATTCAGCCATCAAAAATTCCGGCTTTCGGCCTCCGCACCGCTGCGGGCACATAACCGTGAACCTCGCTCCCGCCGACATAAAAAAAGAGGGTTCGCTCTATGACCTGCCCATTGCGCTTGGATTTCTTTCCGCCACAAGTCAGATCCGGGCCAAAATCGGAAACAGACTGCTCATCGGAGAGCTTTCCTTGAGCGGAAACATCCGTCCCGTGAACGGGGTGCTTCCGATTGCCATCATGGCCAAAGAAAAAAATATTTCTGAAATCATCGTACCGAAGGAAAATGCCAAAGAAGCGGCGATTGTTGAGGGGCTCGCCGTGATTCCGGTGAAAAATCTCCTGGAGCTTGTTTCGCATCTCTCCGGCGAGAAAAAAATCAAGCTGGAGCCGCCCCAGAATCTCGAGAAAATTTTCGAGCCTCAAAAATATCTGGCCGACATGGCTTTCGTCAAAGGCCAGGAATACGCCAAGCGCGCTCTCGAGGTCGCGGCGGCCGGCGGGCATAACGTGCTTCTCTCCGGCCCGCCGGGTTCTGGAAAAACTTTGCTTGCCCGGACTTTTCCGTCCATCTTGCCGCCACTTACATTTCCTGAAGCGCTTGAAGTGACGAAAATTTTTTCCATCGCCGGAAAACTCGCGCGGGGAGTTTCGCTCATTTCCGAGCGGCCCTACCGCGCGCCCCACCACAGCGCTTCGGCCGTTTCGCTTGTCGGAGGAGGACAGTTTCCGCGTCCGGGGGAAATCAGCCTGTCTCACCGAGGCGTTTTGTTTCTTGACGAATTTCCGGAATTTTCCCGAAACGTCCTTGAAAATCTTCGTCAGCCTCTCGAAGACGGAATGATCTCTGTTTCGCGAGCGCAAGCCACGCTCTCCTTCCCCGCCCGCTTCACGCTCATTGCCGCGATGAACCCGTGCCCTTGCGGAAACGCGACTGATCCGGAAAAACTTTGTTCCTGCACTCCGGCGGGAATCGTGAAATATCAGCGAAAAATTTCCGGCCCCATTTTCGACCGTATCGATATCCACGCCGAAGTTCCCCGGATGAAATTTGAAAAACTGGCCGAAACGAAAGTAGGGGAAGAAAGTGCGCAAGTTCGCGAGCGCGTGACAAAAGCCCGCGAAAGACAACTTGCAAGATTCAAGGATATTGACGGAATCATCACCAACTCCGAAATGCAAAACCGCGAGATCAAAGAGTTTTGCAAGCTGGGCGAAAAAGAAATGGCGCTTCTTCGCCAGGCAGTCGACTCGCTCCACCTTTCCGCCCGCGCGTTTCACCGCATCATCAAAATCGCCCGCACGATCAGTGACCTTGCCGGAGCGGACTCCATCGAAATCCCGCATCTCGCCGAAGCGATTCAATATCGGCAGAGGCAGGTGTAAGTATTGAAAGATATATTTGACTCACAAACAAACATACGTACTGCGCTTTCCAACATCTCATATTACACATTGTGACGATCGTCGTCATGTGTAATATAAATTATTTTTCGCAATTATACTGCGAATGGTTAATGCGGATTGAAAAGTTTCAATTTTCTCTCGTCATAAATTTTATCTACCAGCAGATAATTCACGAAGTCGCTTAGCCTCGACTTTTTTATATCCCTTACGATGTCCTGACTCAAGGGATATTTACCGATGAAAACGCTTTTTTGAAGCTGAATGTATCGCAAAAGATAAAGCTCTTCCCTCAACCATCTCCGAGACCCCTTTTTTATTTCCGGAATGTCAAATACGACCAGCCGGTATTTGCCATCCCATTTTTTATCCAATATTTTTCGCTTTGCCATCAAGCCGGAGATAATTGAACGGCCTTCTTTTGTTAGCTCCAGTTTTGAGTTCTTTTTCTCAACAATGCCCTGGTCAATCAGCCTCTTTACTCCAACCTGGAGAGAATTCCGGCTCGGTCGCCAGTTCTGATCCAGGCCGAATAATTTTCGTGAGGGTCGGGTGAAGACATACTTCGGATTCAAGAAAATTTCCACATATATTTCTCCCGCTTCAAGAAGAGCGCTACAAATGAAGCTGGATGTTTTGTAGCTTCCGTTCATTATGCTCTTGGCAAGGGAGGAAAGCATTTTTTGGCTTGGCATGGTTTTCGCGTTAACATTTTTTATTATACGTCCATTGTATTACACATTGTGACGATCGTAAATATGTGTAATAAGCGTCTTGAAGCAATTATCCCGGGTATTCGGGCAGAGTTAATATTTCGCAATGGCATTACACTTGGCACCGATCGTCATTATGTGTAATGCGATTTGGAGAAGGAAAATCCGGTCAGGAGAATTCCGATTGTAATGCGCTTTTTCCATAGCCCGGAAAAATGCCTTGTTTTGAGGTGTTTTTTGTTTGAATTTGACATGTTGAATTATTATTGCTAGTTTTGCAGGATAAATTGTACCTAAAAAATATAAAGCTGTTTGACCAAATACAAGAAGGAGGAGGGGGAAATGGCTATTAAGGAACTGGGGGCAGTTACTTTCCAGCGTGAGCACATGCTAAAGCGGCCTATGCAAGAAGACTTGCCAACCTTGGAAGATACCGATGAACACAAGCTGCCAGCCCTGAATAAATTGCTTCTGCAGATGCATGCGCTTCATGCAGCGCTAAAGACTTTAGGGATACAACCTCAAAAAGACAAAGATGATCAGTATCCAAATGATAATTTATATCTGCTTCAGGATGCTGATTATCAGGGCTGGCCCCGTTTTCTAATCCGACTGAAATCAAATTGGTTTGATCCTAAATATCCCATTGCTTTACACGGCGGTTTTTACTTTCATCTGTTCGTAGCGCAGGATGGATATGAGGGCCGGTATGAAATAGCCGACTGGATCAACATTCAAATCAGACATGTGAATACGACTCCCTTGTCATTTGTCTCATGGCGGGAACATATCAGGACATTAGGATTTTTTCTGCGTGAGCAGAGCGACTCCTACTTCTATGATATTCCCATGCCCTTTCAAACGGGGGTTAGCTTCAGTCTTCTTTCCGACGGCATGAATTTCAAAACAGAGGCACTTAATCTAGCCGTTGATAATGCGTGCACGGTCATGCAAAAGATTATTAACCGTGGGCAATTCCTTCGAGCTGCAACTGAAGAATAATCCAGGCGGAAGTACAAATGGGATGGCCTAGACCCTAGGTCATCCTTTTTCATTTTCGAAATATTTTTATACCCATCTTAATAGTATATACTAATTAGTCCTGTTATTCCCCGAATGTGTGGTTTCTGACCACAACATGCTGATGTTATATTCTAAAAAAACGCCTGCATCATAGTAGTTTTTATTTGGCTTTTTCTTTTTTTTCGAAGTAGTATATATTATACAGCTAGGATTGGCTGTTTCGCTATGAGAAACAAATTTGTAATATTTGCCATATTCCTGGCCGTCTGCATTGTTTTGTATTTTTTCTGGCCGTTTGGGAAGCGGAGTTTTGACCAAAATAAGGCTTTCGCGGTGGAAATTTCCGACAACGGGTTGAGTTTTTACGCGACGGCAAATACCGAAACTGTCTCTGATTTTCTCAAAGAAAAAAATATAACGCTCGGCGAGCATGACTATATTTTCCCAGCAATGGACGCGAAAATTTTCCCCGGCAGCCGGATAACAATCCTCCGCGCCGTGCCGGTCACGATCGAAGTTGACGGACAAAAGATAGAACTCGATACGCTCGGCACAAGTGTGCGAGATGCCATAAGTGAAGCCGATGTCACGCTTTCTCACGCCGACAAAATCAGCCCGGCTCTCGGTTCGCTCTTGAAGCCGAATCTTGATATTGTCGTCACCAGAATAAATTTTGAAGAAATTATTGTCGAAGAAGATATACCTTTTCAGACGATTGAAAAAGAAGACAATACTGTTTTGTGGAGAAAAAAAGAAACGAAGCAAAAAGGGGAAAAGGGAATTCGGGAAAAAACATACAAAATCACTTATACCAACGGAAAGGAAACCAATCGGGTCTTGCTTGGAAGCAAGATTACCCAGCCGCCGGTATCCCAAATCGAAGTCGTCGGCACAAAAATCATTGTTGGAAAAACCCAGACCGGAAGCGCGACGTGGTATTCTTTCGGGGATGATATGACGTGCGCGAGCCTCGACTTCCCGATGGGAAAATATCTTCGCGTGACGAACCGCGCCAACGGAAAATCCGTGATCGTCCAGGTGAACGATTCGGGCCCGTACGGCAAAGGCCGCGTCATCGACCTCAACAAAAAAGCTTTTCAGAAAATCGGCGACATTGGCGCGGGGGTGATCAATGTGAAAGTGGAAGAAATTCTTAATTGAATTATGAAGTATGAATTAGAAATTATGGCAATTTAGCCTATTTTTCTAATCCATAATTCATGATTCCAAATTCATGATTCCAAAAAAATCTCTCGGCCAAAACTTCTTAATAAATGAAAGCATCGCCGAAAAAATTGTAAGCTCAGCGAATATTAAAAATGCCAACGTTCTCGAAATTGGACCGGGAAAGGGAATTCTCACGAAATATCTCGCCGAGCACGCGGGAAAAGTTTTGGCCATTGAAGTAGATCCGCATATTGCTAAATTTTGCGATAGCAAGATTAAGCAATGGGGAGCGGAAAAAAAGATTGAGATTATTAAAGGAGATGTTTTGAAAATAAATCTGCCGAAGCTAGTCGAGGAAAATAATTTTCACAATTATAAAGTCGTAGCCAATCTTCCCTATTACATCACTTCAAAAATAATCCGCTTGCTCCTCGAAACAAAATATCCCCAAAGTGAGATGATTTTGATGGTCCAAAAAGAAGTCGGGGAGAGAATTTGCGCGCTAGACGGAAAAGAAAGTCTTTTGTCTATTTCCGTGAAATTCTATGCCGAGCCGGAATTGCTTTTCGAAGTTTCCCGCGAAAATTTCAAACCTGCACCTGAAGTGGATTCGGCGGTGATAAGGATAAAAAGAAAAAAGCTGATTCCGGATGTGAACACAAAAAGATTTTTCTCTCTCGTCCGCGCCGGATTTTCCGCGAAGCGGAAAATACTGGTGAACAATCTCCGAAATCTCGGCCACCCGAGAGCTAAGCTCTCGGTTATTTTCAGAAAGGCCGGCCTTGAACCGGGAGTGAGGGCGGAGAGATTGGGGGTGGAGGAGTGGGTGAGACTTTATAGCATCCTGGAAGAAAGAAATTGAAGTTTTGAAGGGATTGCGTTAGACCGCAATTCCATTGCGGGCCTGCCTGCCTGAGAAACTTCAATTTCTTTCTTAGCCAAGCTTCGGCTTTTTTAAGGTTCGACCTTAAAAGCCGGATAAAACACCAGATACGCCATCAGAAAAACATATAAAAACAATAGCCCAAACACGAAAATATGCACTCTCCGAGCGCTTATTTTTTTGCTCTGGAGTATCCAAAATGACGCGGCGCCGAGAATCATCGCTGGGAGAAACAAGATTTTCACGTTGAGCCAGACGACGCTCAAAGCGTAAGAAATAAATATTCCAAGGCCGATCACAAAACGCGCCCAAGTTTCGCCCAGTAGCGCGGGGATTGTCCAGATGTCACTTTTCCGGTCGCCTTCAATGTCTTTCAAATCCTTCATCGGAAGAGAAACGAAAAAAGCGACAATGAGAAGCCAAAAAACTTTCGAGGGAAGAGCGGATACGTTCCGGCCGTTAGCGAGAAGCATAAATCCGCTTGAAAACAAGAGCGTGAGCGCGAAAGCCGAAAGTCCCGTCGCGATACCCGGAAATCTTTTGAGACGAAACGGGGGGCAAGAATAGGCCCAGCCGATGATTTGATAGGCGAGAATAACAAGAAAAAATTTCACCCCGACCGTGAGCGCCAAAATCATTGACATCGCAAAGCTCGCCCAGAACAATTGCCCGTATTCATTGACTGAAACTTTTCCGGTAACCGTCGGCCTTTTTTCATTGGTAATCTTGTCAATTTCAAGATCAACGATATCGTTCAAAAAAACCGAAGCCAGCCACCCAAAAATCGCCGCCAAAATCAAATTGGCCAGCGCGAAAAAGGAAAATACGTCGACTGTGATATTTTCAGGGAAATAAAAAGCGCCCAATCCCGCCCCGAAGAGAATTAGTCCCGCGTGAATCAAAATTTGGATCCAGCGGATGTTTTTTGCCACCGCCCAAAATTTTTCCCTGAAATTCACCCTGTTAAATTGCGGCTTTTCCGCACCCTGACCTTGCGTCGGGGATTTGACAGGGCGAACCCAAAAAAACAAGATAACCAACGGAACAAGCAAGAACGCGTAAATCAAGTTCATTTTGACGTTGAGCGCGTTCATAATATCTCCGCCCGAAAGGGAAAAGAAATGGACGGGCGAGAGAAAAATCCCGGCTACGTCAAATCCCTCAACGCTCGTTATACTTTTCGACGGCGCCAAGAACAAAAAAGTGAGCCAGGAGGGAAACGACCCGAGGATGAACAAGATTGTGTAGGAAATCAATCCGCCCAGAAACGCTTTTAGGGCGTTTTTGGTTTTTAGAAAGATATAGAATATCAAAAACAAAACCGCCAAAGCCACTTCGATCCGGACGCCATAAGTGATTCCAACAGCTGGATTATCCCCGAAAAAGGTGAAAAATCGCGAGATTATGCCCCGCAGGCTGTCAAAAGCGTAAAAGCTCCAGCATTGTTGCGTCCCGCACAAAATTTTGTCAAAAATCGGCGGGAAAATGACGATAAAAAATCCCCCGAGCAAGACGTTGGCTGTTTTTCGGAAAGATTCTTTCAAAAACGCGCTCAAAAACAGAATCAGGATAATTATTGAAAACAGAAAGAACAGATAAGCCGCCAGCGTTGAATCAACGAAAAAATCAAACGATTTTCCCTCGAAATTCGCCAAAAGATTTTCTCCAAGCATCCGAAAAGCGATTATGGCGGAAAAGCCGAGAAGGAATTGGGGGATAGTCAGCGGATATTCTTCGATGGAACTGATAATTTTTTGGAGTTTCTGAAGCACTTTTATAAAACTCAAAACTAAAATCGAAAAACGAAAAGTAGCAGCGAAAAGTTAAAAGCTTCGCGATTTTAGCTGTTGTTTTTACATTTTAGCTTTTCGCTTCTAGCTCATTTGCCGGCTTATTCACAAACTAGCATACAGATAACCATTCATCAACATTTTCCTTTTGTTGACAGCGAATTTTTGTGGTATAATCGAAGCACAATTATTCACCCTGTTAGATATTGAAAATACAACCTTTCAAATGCTACCAGGGCGGTTTTGCTTAGTGGCAATTTATGGAAATAAATAACAAAAAATCTAACGGGGTAAACACACCAGAATCAAAAACCCTGCCTCGCCGGCTCGCCTCGCTGCGAAGCGGGCAGGCGGGGATAGCGACTATTATCGTCAGTTTCGTTGTATTCGCGGCGACCTATTTCGCTATGGCCGAAAATAAAAATGCCAATACGGTTTTCCTCGACAGCGATCAAGACGGACTCACCGACCAGGAGGAAATCACCCTTGGCACAAATCCTGACCAAGCTGACACTGACGGCGACGGGTATTCCGACGGAAAGGAGCTTCAAAGCGGGTACAACCCCCTGAAACCCGCGCCGGGCGATCAAATTTTTCCGGCGGCCGTTTCCTCTGCCCCAAAAAGTAAACTTTCCCCGGAAGAAAACGCGCCGGAGCAAAGCGCGCTCAAGAGCTTTTCTTCTGAATCAGATTCCGATTTTTCGGACAATGCCAACGGCAATCTTTCCGAAAGCGATCTTCTTTCGGAACTTGCCTCCAACCCCCAAAATCCCAATCTCACCAATGAAATGATTGGGGAGTTTATGAAGCTGACTCTGGACAAAAACAGTCAGTCGGAAGACTTTCTCAACAACCCTTCTTTTTCGCAGGAAGATTTTGATCGGATTATCCAAAACGCCATGCAAACGGCTGATATCTCGAAAGAAATGCCGGAAATCAGCGATTCGGAGATAAAAATTCTTCCGCCAGTTGACGAAAAAGGTCTTGAGCCCGAGGAAGTGAAAGAGAAGCAAAAACAAGAGGTCCAAAAATATCTGGCTTCCGTCGCGTTCATTATTGCCTCAAATTCGCCTTTCCCCGTGAGCGAAACGGGCAAGGCGCAATCAAGTCTTGCGGCCGAAAGTGAAAATCTTTTTGCCGCGCTGACGGCGGGAGACCAGGAGAAGATAGACGAATACGCCCGAAAAGCCGAAGTTGTTCTCAATGATACCAAGCAAGTCGAGGTGCCGCATATCCTCAAGGATTTCCACAAGTCCGTTTTGCAACTCGCCGCCTATTCCTTGAGCTTCAAAGACAGCGTCGCGACCGGCAGCAACGACCCGATGAAGAGCCTTGCGGCGTTGAGTTCCCTTCAAGCCGTCGGAGAATCGGCTCTCAAACTTCAGGGAGAACTGACGAATATTTTGAATGAATACGGAATTGAATTTGTGGAACTGAAATAAAAAATATGAAACTCGCCAAACACAAAAAATTCATAGCCGTCTTTCTCATCTTCTCTTTCCTCGCCGCAGTTTTCCCTTTTCCGGCTTATGCTGATTTCTGGGGCGCCAATTGGGTCGCTACTCATCTCGAACGAATTCTCGAGGAAATGTATCTCAAGATAAAAGAAAGCATCATTGCCACTCTCAAAATGCAGGCGATTCGCACGATTCAGGGAAGAATGATGTCTCTTCTCGGGGGAGGCGGCCAGCCGCAAATCGTTACTAACTGGCGGGAGACTATTTACGGCTCGGCCAACAAAGAGGCCAGCCTCGTCGTGAACGACTATTTTTCCTCAACCAAAAGCGGAAGCGGTCCCGGAGGACAAAAAATTGTTTCGGCCGGAGAGCAAATGTACAATGCCGACCCCCGTTCGGTGAAGCCCACGATTGATAGATACGTTCCGGAAGGAAGGGTGGACAAGATTTTTGATCGCAATTACACTCCCAACCCGACCCAAGCCCTTGTCGACCTTTCCAAAATGAGGAATTATCCGGTTTTCTACACCGCGACTGCTCAAAGCATATATGCCGTTGAATACGGAGAGAAGGCCGGATCGGAAGCCGCCAAGAATATCGCCTATGGGGGCGTGAAAGGAACGGGAGACACAGGCAGTTCGGCTGGAAAGCAGGGAGAAGTTGAGAAAATAACGATGCCCGGATCCGTGAAAAGGGATGTTTTTTCACAAATAATGAGCATGCCCACCAATATGGTGACTTTGGCCCGCTCCATACCGGAAATTGTCGCCGCGATGGTCACTCAAATGCTGACCCAGACGGTGAACCGGGGATTTTCAATGATGAATCGGCAAATTGACCGCCAGATGAGCACTTTCCGCGGCCAGTTCGGCGGCTCCGTCCCGCAGGTGCAGTATTTTATACGGAAAGGGATAAGGTAGATTAGGTCAAAAATCAAAAGTCAAAATGCAAAATTGCAATTCAAAATTCAAAAGTGATCTTCGTTTAAGATGCTATAAATTCAGTTTGGAGATTATATCTTTATCTGATACTTTGCCCAGCAAAAAAAGTGCATGGATCATTATAGACCAACTAATGAGATCCGCCACTTCCATAGGCGCTAATCTTATTGAGGCTAGGGGCATCAAGTTCGAGGCTGGAATTTAAGAAATTTTATGAAATATCGCTCAAATCGGCAAATGAAACAAAATACTGGCTTTGCCTTTTACGGGACACAAAATTAGCCGATAAGTTAAGAATTGAAAAATTGCTTAAAGAAGTTGGCGAATTGGCAAATATGCTCGCCAGCGGAGTATTGAAGCTGAAAAACAAGAAATAATTTTGAATTTTAACTTGTGTTTTTGAATTTTGCCTTTTGACTTTTGAATTATTCTCTGATGTTTTCTGCAAAAAAACAAAAAGGTATTTGTAGGCACGCACGATTCATCGCGCTCGTCCTCGTTTTCGCCGTTTTCGCCTCAACCTGCCTTTTGCCGGTTTCGGAGGCGAAGGCGCAGGGAGTAAGACAAGCAAAGAATGCAGGCTCAGCAGCTGGCAAGGTTTGGGACGCAGTAACAAAAACATGGAAAAAGGCACCGACTGGGAAAACCACAGCGAAAAGCACAGGCGGAACAGCCGCCAAAGTAGGCACATCCAGCTGGCTTGGAACAGTAATTTCCGTCTTGGTAATTTGGGGGCTTGTTGAAGGATTTCTTGCTCTCGCAAAGGCCTTTGTTGACTACATGATAAGCCCAAATCCAGATTTGTATAATCTCAACTCATCTTTTATTCAAGCCGGCTGGAAAATGATTCGCGATGTCTGCAATCTTTTTTTCCTGCTTGCGCTTCTTTTCATCGCTTTTTGCACCATCCTCCAAATCGAAAAATACAACGCCAAAAAAAATCTTCTGACGCTCATCTTGATGGCGCTTCTCATCAATTTCTCCAAGCCCATCGCCGTTTTTATATTCGACGGTTCCCAGCTTCTCATGCAATGGTTCCTAAAGGGAACTGGCGAAGCTGGAAATATTACTAATACGCTGGGAGTTTATGCAGGTATCGGAAGCGTTTTAAAAAGCGCCGTCACGCACAGCAGTATTTTAAGCGGAGGGGCAGATCTCCTATTTGGTATTATTTTTCTCTTCATATTCGATGTGGCTCTTTTTTGTCTTGGTCTTTTCCTCCTCATCAGAATTGTCGCCGTCTGGATCCTCGTCATCGTTTCTCCGGTCGCTTTTTTCGCGATGATCCTCCCTGATTTCAAAAAACTGGCAACGCAATGGTGGGACGCGCTGTTTCGATATTGCTATGTCGGCCCGGCTATTGCATTTTTTCTCTGGCTTGCCAGTAGGATGCGTTCTATCCAAAGTCAACTCACTAGCGGGTCACTTGCTGACGCTCATCCCATGCAACAAATGCCAATCTTCATCCCCTATATGATCACGATCGTCTTCCTTTTCGCCGCGCTGATGATGGCGAACCAGTTCGGGATACATTTTTCGCAAGCGATCACCAAGGGTGCAAATAGGTTTATGAAGTTTATAGCATTAGGAGGACTAAAAATGCTTGAGCGCACCAATTTAGTAGCAAGACCGTCTGAAACTCTACTGGGCCGGGCGCTGAAGCTCCCGCAATGGGCCACACTAAGCCCGCGTTCCGTAATTGAAGCATGGAAAAAAACATCAGCTGAAGCGGATCGGCAAACAATGGAGCCGGTTATTTCGGCAGTATCAGATAAATTGAACCAGGTGTTCCGAAGAAAAAAGCCAGAGGACTATTTGAAAAATGTTCAATTTGAATCAGATATTGAAAAATATGCTAAGGAACAGAAAAATATTTCTGTTCAGGACACCGCACTGATTGCCGTTATAGAAAAGTATAAAAATGATTATTCGCAAGAAGCGCGAGCCAGAACCGCCGCCGCCTTGAGACTCCTTTTCGAAAACAACGACCAAAATGAATTTATGAAGCAGTACATTTTGAAAAACGAAGAAACTCGAAGAGGTGTGGCACAAATGATGGGAATTACCGAGAGCGAGCTGATGAAAAGAGGAAATGACCCCGATACTCTGCGTAACGCTTTGCACTTCGCACTAGCACGGAATAAAATGGATCCTGGACAAATCGGCCGGCAGCTATTTCAATTGGGAAATATCGCACTTCCTAAGGGAAATTTTGGAAATTACGGGATGGGTATTTATGATGAGGCGACAGAAAGTTACATAGTCAATAACAAACCCGGGGAACAGATAAAGTATGCCAAAGCAAAAGCGAAAAATATAGATGTCCAGGAAAAAATAAAAAGGCTGCACTGGAATGCCATTTTTGGAGAATTGCAGGATGGTGGTACCGGAGAACTACATGAAACAGGTAAAGCAATCTTGAGGGATATGAAAGCGGCCGAAATAAAGCAACTCAACCGGGCACGGCCTGACTTCATTGAAAGAATATACCGAGACCAGCACAAGCTTCAGGCTTATGCAAATGATACGAGCAATGATCTTAACGCTGAAGAGAGAGCCAACATTCATGCTTTTATTAATAAGGTGAAGAGTGAGTTTATCGCGACTCCGTCGTCTTCAACAACACTATAAAATTGGCATAATTAATTTTACTTTTCTTTCATAGAAACAATGGCAAATTCAATGCTATCGTCAAAAAAAACAGCCGGTTTTTCCGGATTGTCCGATTCGGTCTATTTATCAATTGCGTCAAACCATTTGTTGGAAGCGCTAAGCAACAATGATTATTTCGAGTGGAACTTGGTTGAAAAACTCCTGGGTCTTTCTCGACTAGCGAGAGAATCATTCACAAGAGAATTAAGCGCCACCGTCAAAAAAAACAAGCAAAGGATTGCCGAATTGAGCGTTTCGGATTGGCTCAAAAGATATCTCGACAAATATAACAATATCGAAAGGAATCCAAACACATTTTTTGAATATTGTTCTCGGACTCCCAAAATTCAAAAACTTGGACGACAGGACCAGATTCGCCTGATGCGGCTTTTCCGGATGTATGATTATCTTCTCGTCGAGCCGATTCAGGATCTTGAATATCCGGTGGAAAATATTTTGCGCTTTCCGATGCGGCTGGATTCGAGTCCGGCTGAAATTTCGGCGCAGATTCAAACCGTTCCAGATGAATCTCATCCGGCTCAAAGAACAATTTCCGAAAAACTGCCTCTGCGCGAACTTTTACGGAAGTATCCGGCGATTGGGGAACAGGCGATCACCTCGGGCCAGATCAAACTTTCCCATTTTGACCGTCCGGTCCGGCCGTCAATTCGGAATTGGATATATGATTATACCTCGCAACTTGGCCAGGAGCATCATGATTCAATGCAGAGAATGAAATATATGTTTTCAAGCGCCAACGGGAAAAATCTCACCTCGCTCGAACGGGAAAAATTGGGTATAATACTAAAGTCATTCGACGAAAATGTCCCTCTTCCGGTGGACGCCGGGCGGAATGAAATTGTTTTTGAAATAACTGATACCGCGAATACCAACCAAAGTCCGACTTTCGCGACTCAAGGTTCGACCTTGAGGAATTCCCCCGATTTTATCGGGGGAAGGGAAAGGTCGAACCTTAGGGGAGCAAATGATTCCTCGAGGCCAAGCTCTTCGAAATCATCTCATGAAAGTTTCATAAAACCTTATCCCCGCCAAGAGACAAAACCGCAGATGCCGACTCATCCAATTCAAAAAACTGTTCAGGATTCGACTTTTCCCGCATCGTCCAAAAGAAAAATACCAGATACCAGATACCAGATACCAGATACCAGTATGCAATTCACCAATCCCTATCCGAAGCCTGGAACACACGAAGCGGCAGAAACCAAGACAGAACTGGCCGGCGAAGCGCCCGTGAAGCTCAAAGGATTTTCGAAAGGCGTTTCGGGGGAGAATAAAAGTTCGACTTTTCCCTTGTCGGGCAAGCCCTCTAATTCCTCAAAGTCGAACTTTCCGCCGCCGAAGCCCTATGTCCCAAGCCGTCCGAAAAATGTCTTCTATCCTCATTATGGACCTGAAAGAGAAGTCAAACCGGAACCGAGGATAGAGGGAAATATTGTTGATCTCCGAGACAATGACCAAAGATCAAGGAACAATGAACAACAAGAATATCCTAAAACAAAAAGCCGACCAGCTGGCTCACAAGGGATACGATCTGACTTTTAGGTTTCCGAAAGAAGAGTTGTACGGATTGACGTCTCAGGTGAGAAGGGCTTTATTGTCTGTTCCATCAAATATTGTTGAAGGTTATTCAAAGAATAGAAGTAAAATATTTCTGCATCATCTGGAAATTGCTTATGCTTCACTGGCTGAAGCAAAATATCAAATGAATTTTGCCTGTCGAAGAAAATATATAACAAAAGATGAATATTTGGATTTTTATAAAGACTCCGAAGAAGTAAGTAAGATGCTCTGGTCAAGCATCAACACTATATGCAATAGAGTAAAAAATAATGATCCTTGATCTTTGTTCATTGATCATTGAAACTATGCACGCCAATGTTCCCCAATTCATAGACATCGAAGACAAAATCGCTTTCGGGCTTACCGGAAAACAGCTTCTTTGGATGGCCGGAATGGGAGCGATTCTCTTGGTCATATACAATATTTTCATCCGTGAGGCTTTCTATTTCATCGGCGCGCTCGTGGTTGTTATTTTCGCGGCCCTGGCCTTTTGGAAGCCGCAGGGAGTGTCGATGATCTCGTTTTTGGGTTTCGCCGTTAAATTTCTGATCCGACCGAGAAATTATGTTTGGAAAAGAAGTTTTTCCGGCGCGTCAGGTTCGGCGTTCGGAAAATTCGATCTCATTGGAAAAGGCAACGTCCCCGCCAAAACCCGGCCGGCGAAGAAAAAGCCGACCGAAAGCCAGCTGAAAAGAATCGCGTGGGTACTTGATACCAAAAAGTGATTTTTAGCGCAAAACGCATAGCGCAAAACGCCCGCCTGCTTCGATATGCGAAGCATTTCGGGCAGGCAAAATCACAACTCAAAGCTAAAAACGAAAAATTTTGAGTTTTACGCTGTGGTTTTGGGCTTCGCGCTTTGAGCTTTCAGCTTGAATCAAATGGAACAACTGCACTCAAAACAATTAACCAAAAACGAAGACTTGGGGAAATCCGCCCAGGAATTTGTTGACATTTCAGAGATAAGAGACAACGTCGTCGTTTTAAAAAATGGAACTTTGCGGGCGGTTCTTATGGTCTCGTCGATCAATTTCGAACTGAAATCGTCCCAGGAGCAGGAGGCGATTGTGGCCTCTTACCAGAATTTTCTCAATTCGCTTGATTTTCCCGTTCAAATTTTGGTCAGCTCCCGCCGCCTCGACATCGACCCTTATCTCGAACTCCTCGATCAAAAAGAAAAAACGCAGGAAAACGAACTGCTCCGCTTTCAAATCGCGGACTACAGAAATTTCATCAAAAATCTCGTCGGCACGGCCAATATCATGACAAAGTCTTTCTATATTGTCATCCCGTTCGCGCTCACCGAAGGAAAAAAAGAAACATTTTTGGACAAGATTAAAGTGGCTCTCAACCCGAAGCAGGCTCTCGTGGAAAAAAGAATGGAATTTGAAAATTATAAGAACCAGCTCTGGCAAAGAGTGGAGCACATCTCCGCCGGACTCGGAGGATCTGGAATCCGAATGGTCCCTTTGGGAACAAAGGAACTGATTGAGCTTTTTTACAACAGTTATAATCCAACTGTCGTTGAACCGGCGGAAAGAATCGAGACGGAGAAGCTGGAGCTAAACCGGATATAATTTCTAATTTCTAATTGATCTAATTAACCTAATCAATATCCAATTTCCAATGACGGAAAATCCCAAAAAGTTTGATCTGGAGGAGAGAACAGCCAAATTCGGAGAGAATATAATCAGATTTACGAAAAAAATAAAAGAAACGGCGATAACAAAACCATTGATTATTCAACTCGTAAAATCAGGAACAAGTATCGGAGCAAATTATTGTGAAGCAGACGATGCGGAATCAAAGAAAGATTTCAAGCATAAAATCGGAATTTGCAAAAAAGAGGCAAAAGAGACAAAGCATTGGTTGAGAATGATTGCCATAGATGTACCAGAACTCAAGATCGAAGCCAGAGTTTTGTGGCAGGAAGCTAAAGAATTGAATCTCATATTTAACTCACCAGTCCACCAGCTAAAGCTGGTGGGTTGAGTCGGGACTAAAAGTC
>JASEHL010000014.1 GCA_030018805.1 Patescibacteria group bacterium | reverse complement strand
GGCTTAATTATTAGAAAATTGTTAAGTAGCTCTAGTCGTGTTCTATACTAACTCCTAAAGTTTTATGTTTATATCTTCCGTATAGATTATTGCTTGGCAACTGAAGCTGGATAAACAGTTTCCCTTTACTTCAAAATGAACAAATCCCATCTCATCATCAAAGGCGCGCGGGTGAATAATCTTAAAAACGTCAGTGTCAAGATTCCCCGCGACAAACTAGTCGTCATCACCGGACTTTCAGGTTCCGGAAAATCTTCGCTGGCTTTCGACACGATTTTTGCCGAGGGACATCGAAGATATGTCGAAAATCTTTCCGCTTATGCTCGGCAGTTCTTGAACGTGATGGCCAAGCCCGACACCGACAAAATTGAAAACCTTTCTCCGGTCATTGCCATCAATCAAACAAGCGTCAATCGCTCGCCCCGCTCGACTGTCGGGACAATGACGGAAATATACGACTATCTTCGAATATTGTTCGCTCAAGCGGGAAAACCCCACTGCCCAAAGTGTCAGAAAGAGCTTTCGCGCAAATCTGCCGGCGAAGTGTCGGACGAAGTTATTGAATTTTGTTCCGGAAAAAGAGAACAAATCGCGATTCTCGCTCCGATTCAAATCGAAAAAGAAAACGCGACCAAAAAAATTTCCGAAATAAGGCAATTCGGATACGCCCGTCTTCGGATAAACAAAAAAATAATCTCTGCCGATCAGATTCATTTGAGAGCGGACCACGAGAAAATCGAAAGCGCTGAAGTGGTCGTCGACCGGATTTCAATCCCCGAGAATTTCCGCGACCGGGAAAGGATGGTTGATTCAATCGAAACGGCCATGAAACTGGGGCGGGGAGAAGTCATTATCGCTTCGCTTGACGGGCAGTGGGAGAAAAAATACAATCGCTACCTTATTTGCGCGGACTGTGGCGTGAAGATTTCAGAAATCACGCCCCGCCACCTTTCCTTCAACAGTCCGGAAGGGGCCTGTCCGGCCTGCAAAGGGCTGGGGACAAAACTTGAAGTTGATCTCGACCAAATTATTCCCAACAAAAATCTTTCCGTTCGTGAAGGAGCAGTGAAGCCTTGGAGCGGATTGGGATTTCGCGGCGCGAGCCAGAACGGCTACCAAAAAATACTGGAAAGACTTTCCGAAAAACACAAATTCTCGCTCGACAAACCAGTGAAAGATTTGAGCGACGCGGCTTTCCAAGCGATTCTTTCGGGTGATGGCGAGCTGGGCTGCGAGGGAGTCGTGCCGATGCTCGAGCGCAAATACCGCGAAGCCAATTCCGATTTCATGCGAGGCGAAATTGAAAAATATATGATTGTGAAAACTTGTCCGGCCTGCGAAGGAAAAAGATTGCGGCCGGAATCGCTCTCGGTTCGAATAGGAGGAAAATCCATCCATGACGTCACGGAAATCAGCCTTGGGAGATTTAATTTCGAAATCAAGGAAATTGTAAAAAAGGAAAAGCTGTCTGGGGCGCAGGAAAATTTGTTTTTCGAAATTTGCAAAGAAACGGAAAAAATCGTCGAAAATCTTTGTGAAACGGGGCTTGCGTATCTCACTCTCGCAAGAAGCGCCGGCTCTCTTTCCGGCGGGGAGGCGCAAAGAGTTCGCCTCGCCACCCAAATCGGATCGGGTCTCACCGGAATTCTCTATGTCCTTGACGAGCCGACCATTGGACTTCACGAACGGGACACGGAAAAGCTTGTTGGCGCTTTCAGGAAGCTCAAACAGGAGGGGTCGAGTGTCATTGTGGTTGAGCATGACGGGCAGGTCATCCGCGCGGCTGACTGGGTGATTGATATGGGGCCGGGCGCGGGAGAATTCGGCGGAGAAATCATATTCGCAGGGCCGGCTAAAAAGCTTCTTGCTTCCAAAACTTCGACTGGAGAATTTTTGCGAAAAAAGAAAAAAGTTTTTGAAAAAAAAGGCTATCGAAAAGGAAACGAAAAGGAAATTGAAATCATCGGAGCGTCGGAGAACAATTTGAAAGACATTGACGTTTCCATACCGCTCGGAAAATTGGTGGCGATAGCGGGAGTTTCCGGATCGGGGAAAAGCACTTTGGTCGAAAACATTCTCTCGAGAAGTCTTCGCAAACATTTTTGGAAAGCAAAAGACGTTCCCGGCGCTTACAAGAAAATAAAAGGACTCGGAAATATTTCGAAAGTGATTTCCATCGACCAATCGCCGATCGGTCGCACTCCGCGTTCGAACGCGGCGACATACACGGGAATCTTTTCGCTCATTCGGGAAATATTCGCTTCGACCGACGAAGCCAAAAAACGGGGCTACGCCCCTTCGCGATTCAGCTTCAATATGAAAGGCGGACGCTGCGAAGCTTGCCAGGGCGAGGGACAGAAGAAAATAGAGATGCACCTTTTGCCGGATTTTCACGCGCCCTGCGAGACCTGCCAAGGGACAAGATTCAACCAAAAGACTCTTGAAATTGAATATCAGGGAGAAAATGTCGCCCAGGTTCTCGATATGAGCGTGGATTACGCCTTGCAATTTTTCCATCGCTTTCCGTTGGTCACGGAAAAATTGCAAACTTTGAGTAATGTGGGGCTGGGGTATCTGAAATTAGGCCAGTCAGCGATGAATCTTTCCGGCGGGGAAGCCCAGCGCATAAAGCTCTCGACCGAGCTTTCGCGCCGAACGAACGGAAAGGCCTTGTATATTCTCGACGAACCGACTATCGGTCTTCATTTCGAGGATATTTCGCGTTTGCTTCGTATTTTGGACGAGCTGGTTGAGAAAGGAAACACGGTTTTGGTCGTCGAACACAATCTTGACGTTATTCGTGCGACAGACTGGGTGATTGAGCTCGGTCCGGAAGGCGGAGAGGAAGGCGGAAAAATTGTTTTCGAAGGAACGCCGGGGGAACTCGAGAAAGCGAAAACGTGGACAGGGAAATATCTAAAAACTAAAATCGAAAAACGAAAAACTACAACTTAAAACTAAAAACTTTTTCATTTTAGATTTTCGATTTTAGTTATGGACTTATTAAAAAATATACTAAATACAATCACCTACTACGATATTTTAGATTATCCCCTTACTTCTTTCGAAGTCTGGAAATATCTTATTGGAATTGAGAATTGTGAATTGAGAATTGTGAATGGGAATAGCGAGAATAAAGAATACAGCTTGGGCGAAATTATCGAGGTTCTTGAAAATAAAGAGCCGAAAAAATATATCGAAGAGTTTCGCGGGTTTTATTTTTTGAAGGGGTGGAAGGAATTAGTTGAAAAAAGAATCCAAAACGACAAAAATTCAATCGCCAAGCATAAAATCGCCGAACGCGTTGTTTGGTGGTTAAGATTTATACCTTTTGTGCGAATGGTGGCGGTGACGGGGACGCTCGCCATGAAAAATCCGGAAAAAGAAAGCGATATCGATTTCTTTGTGGTATTAGAAAAGGAAAGAATTTGGATAGGGCGACTGCTTGTCACACTCGCGGTACATTTGTTAGGCAGGCGGCGGTACGGCAAGAAAATAAAAAACCGGATTTGTTTGAATTATTTTGTTACCACCGAAAGCCTCAAAATCAAGCGTCAAGACCTTTTCGCCGCGAACGAATATTCCTTTATATATCCATTATTTGGCTTTAGTGTTTACAAAAAGTTTGGCGAGGCGAATATTGGCTGGATAAAGAAATATAAGCCGAATTTCGAATTTTCGGACCTAAAGCCCGCCAAATATTTTGTCGAGGTTTCACCTCGACAGCGGGGAATACAAAGATTGCTCGAAAGCTTGATAAACTCGCTCTGGGGTGATAGAATTGAATCCTGGCTGCGAAAGTTGCAAATCGCCCGGATCGAGCGCAATCCGCTGACGCACAAGGAGGGTGCGTATGTCGAGGCAAACGACGAGAATTTGATATTCCTCCCCGAACCGCAGGGACCAAAAGTCCTGGAAAAATTCAGAGTATTGACAAGCGATAAAGATTTTCTATAATATTCATTGCGGCTGGCAGTCTCGGTGTTCGAGTGCTAATTACACTCAAAACGGAATTAGGAAGCAGGAATTAGGAATTATGGAACAAAAAAACCATAATTCATAATTCATAATTCATAATTCTAAAAAGTTATGTCCAAACAAATACGATTCGACGAAGACGCGCGGCGAAGAATAAAAGCCGGAATTGACAAAGTCGCCGACGCGGTGAAAGTGACATTGGGACCCAGAGGGCGAAATGTCGTGCTCGATCGCGGATTTGGAACGCCAGTTATTACCAATGACGGCGTGACGATCGTCAAGGAAATCGAGCTCGAAGATAAATTTCAAAACATCGGCGCGGAATTTGTGAAAGAGGTCGCCAACAAAACCAATGACGCGGCCGGGGACGGAACCACCACCGCGACGATTCTCACCCAGTCAATCGTTGAATCCGGCGCGAAATTCATCTCGAAAGGAATCAATGTCATTGAACTCAAAAACGCCCTTTTGAAATTATCTAATCGGGTTTCCAAGGACTTGAAAAGCTCTGCCAAAGATGTGCAGGGGGACGCGATCGAACAGGTGGCGACTATCTCCGCGCAGGATCCGGAAGTGGGGAAAATGATCGCCAAGGTCATCGATAAAGTCGGAAAAGACGGCGTTATCACGGTTGAAGAATCCCAGACTTTTGGTTTGCAGGACGAAGTTGTGGAAGGGATGCGCTTCGACAAAGGATATATTTCCCCCTATATGATCACCAGCGCCGAATCAATGGAGGCCGAGCTCAAAGACCCGCATATTCTTATCACGGACAAAAAAATCTCGGCTATTTCAGAAATTTTGCCGCTTCTCGAAAAGTTGGCGCAGACTGGAAAGAAAGAAATGGTGATTATTGCCGAGGAAGTGGAAGGAGAGGCTCTTGCGACACTAGTCGTCAATAAACTGCGGGGAATCTTGAATGTTCTGGCGGTGAAGGCTCCCGGATTCGGAGATAATCGAAAAGCGATGCTTGAAGATATCGCAGTGCTCACCGGCGGGCAGGTGATTTCCGAGGAACGGGGAATGAAAATGGAAAATGTAACGCTTGAAGACTTGGGCCGGGCCGGAAAAGTTATTTCCACGAAAGATGACACGACGATTGTTGACGGAAAAGGAAAGAAAAAAGAAATTGACGCGCGCGTCGCGCAACTGAAAGCCCAAATCGAGAAGGCGACGAGCGATTTTGACAAAGAAAAACTCCAAGAACGGCTCGGAAAACTTTCAGGCGGCGTGGCTGTCATCAAAGTCGGCGCTGCGACCGAAGTTGAGCAAAAAGAAAAACAGCACCGGGTTGAAGACGCGGTTGAAGCGACGAAGGCGGCGCTTGAACAGGGGATTGTTCCGGGTGGTGGTATAGCGCTCTTTAATGAGTCGGCAAAGCTGAAGGAAGATCTGCACAGCAATCCATCCAATGTAGACAAAATTGCTATTCAAATATTTGTTGAATCTCTTAGCGCGCCATTAAGGCAGATTGCAATAAATGCGGGAAAATCTCCCGATGTTGTAATATCAAGGATTGAAGAGAATCAAAAAACATATGTTGATGAAAAAATGAAGGTAAAACAAAGAAATACTGCGACGGGAAAAGATGAGGATATTACACTACATGTTCAGAAAATTAATCCAAACGCAGATTTTAAAATAGGATACGACGCAAGTCGTGAGTTGCCGCATTATGTCGATATGTTCAAAGCCGGAATAATTGACCCGACCAAGGTCGTGACCAGTGCTCTCTCAAATGCCGTTTCGGCAGCAGCCATGCTCCTCACTACCGAAGCCGTCGTCACCGACATTCCGGAGAAGAAAGAAAAAGAAATGCCGAACATGGGTGGAGGAATGGGGATGGAAGGGATGATGTAAAGAAAATTTACAGTTGTTAAAAGCCGAGCTATTTTTTTCAAAGCTCGGCTTTTTATTAAACGAAATCTGTCTGAAAATTAAATACTTCATCCATACGCATGTCTGCGATCGCAGACATGCGTATGGATTTGGAGAAAAGAGGGAAATTAGGGAAATTTCTCTTGAGAGAGAAAAAATTATTTCGAATCAAAAAGCTTAAGTTTTCTTTCATCGTATAATTTCTCGACAAGCAGATAGTTGACATGGTTTCTCAAGTCCAGCTTTTTGATGTCGTCGACTATATCCCGACTCAAAGGATACTTGCCGATAAAAACACTTTTTTGGAGCTGAATATATTGAAGCAGATATAATTCTTCCCTCAACCAATTTCTGGATTTCTTTTTGATTTCCGGAATATCAAAAATCACGAGCCTATATTTCCCGTCCCATTTCTTTTGCAGCGCCTTTCGTTTTTCGAAAATATTTTTCAGCACTCCTTTTCCAGCTTGCGTCAGGCGATAACTTTTGTTTTTCTTTTCGACGAATCCTTGTTCGACGAGCCTTTTGAAGCTGTTTCGCAGGGAGTTTTTTGTTGGATGCCAGTCGTGCATTTCGAGACCCAGCAAGCGCCGGTAGGGACGAGCGAAGGAACAGTTAGTGGGAAAAAAGGAATCAAGGGTTATTTCTCCCAACTCGAGAAGTTTGAGACAAATGAAGCTTGAGGACATCAATGTTCCTTTGAGGATGCTTTTTGTAAGGAGGGAAATAAATCGTTTGCTGGCCATGTGATGTTCATTATCTATTTATGCAACTATTATAGCGCTATCATACACACATACACAAGATTGCGATCGCAGACATATGTATGTATGCTGTTTTGAGAAGTAGGGGCGTGGATAGATTTAGCACGCTTAACTGCGATCGTGACTAAGTGTAGGCTTATTATATAGCGCAAGCGGCCTCTGTTCTTGTTGACAACAACCCGAATTCCTGCTTCATTAGTTACAGTTCTTAAAATCGCCGCAAAAGCGCGGCATAGTCCAAGGAGAAAAAAGAGATGGAAGAAAAGGAGCGTCACCCACTGGTTTATCAGTCCCCAGTTGGCATTCACAGCTGGGAGGAATGGAAGGAATACTGGAAACGAACGGATCTTCCTGTGGAATTTCGCCACAGCCTTCTGCATTTTGGTTTCCAAGCAGAGGCTAATTATCCGGAGGATTTTATTGATCAAGTGAAGTTTTATCTCTCTCTTGCCGATGGGTATCGATGGGAGGATAACTTCATAGATCAAAAACCGGAAAATGAAAAATTTTACTTGCAGACGTGCTTTGGCAGTCTTTATCCTCACGAAATTAGACAGCTTCTCGCTCGGAAGACTTTTGATGTTCTATGCACAAACCTTTTTAAGGACGTGTCAAAGAGTTGGAGCGCGGAACCTTCTTGGGCGGAGAAAGTGTGTAATGAGGAGATTCTTAAGGTGATTCTTCATTTTTTTCGAACCACGCCAGCCTTTGACGGGAGGCGATTTGTCAATTTAACTTGTCCTCCCTACAAAATGGACAATCATGAGCAAACCGCGGCGAAGTTCTTGCTTCAATTAATTGAGCTCGCCTGGCCGGTTGGCGGCGCTAGTACCCAACTTCTCGAGTGCTGGAAGCACTCGATGGAGATGTTTGAGCGTTTCTATTCCAGTTTTATCGGAGTTCTCGATGGGTTGAGGAGATTGGACATACTTCTTGCCCGGTACAAGATAATAAATAATGTCTGTCTTAGCAAACTGGAGGAGCTGGCCCTAGGCCAGGATGAGCAGGGTGAGCAGAAGTTTAAGACTCTTGAAGAAGCCAATCTGGCAGGTTCACAGGCGGCAGAAATATTGATTCTCTTGCGACTAAAGCAGAAAGAGCACCAACGCCAGAAAGTAGCTGGGGGTGTTAAGCTCTTTACGGAGAAACACGAAGCTGCCTTGCAGTGATGAAAGTTTAAGTAAACTTAGGGCTGGTGCGCGCAGGGAGGGTGCGGCCGGCCTTTTTCTTTTTGCCTGAAGCTGGTATTCTGTATTTATAATTTTTCTAGAAAACACGCCCTATGAAAAAAACCGCTCTTATTTCCGCTTATCACAAAGAAAATATCGAAAAATTTGCGAAAAAATTGGTTGATTTGGGCTGGGGGATTTTGGCGTCGGGCGGGACGGCGAAATATTTGGTCGAACACGGGATAAAAGTTCGAGATGTGGCGAAACTGGTCGGGGGAAAAGCGATTCTCGGCCATCGGGTGGTTACGCTCTCGCGGGAAATTCACGCGGGGCTGATGGCGAGACCAGATGTGAGAGAAGATATAGAAGAATTGGAAAGACTGGGAATTCCGTTTATCGATTTGGTCTGCGTCGATCTTTATCCCCTCGAAGAAGCGATTGCGAAGCCGGACGCAAACTGTAAATCCGTAATCGAAGCGACGGATGTCGGCGGGCCGACGCTCATTCGCTCGGCGGCCAAAGGTGGAAGGGTTGTGATTTGTGATCCGAGCGACCGAATTGGGGTGATTGAGGAGATTAGGGAGATTGGGGATGTAAGCCTGGAGAGAAAAAAAGAACTGGCGGCCAAGGCCGAATATGTGATTTCAAAATATTGCCTCGAGTCGGCCAAATATCATTCGGAGGAAAAATATAACGGGGTGATGGGTCAGCAAATTTCTGAAACTTTATACGGCGAAAATGCTTGGCAGGTGCCGGGAAGATTATATTCAACGGAGGATAATGATCCACTGGCACTTGATAAATTCCAAGTTCTCACCGAAATGGCGCCGAGCTACAACAATCTTTGCGATTTAGATAGACTTCTTCAAACTATAACCCATCTTGCCGCGGCGTTTGATATAAATGGGATAAGCGCGAAATGCTATACTGTCGCAGCAAAACATGGCAATGCCTGCGGAGCGGCTTTTGGAGACAATAAAATTGAAGTTATCAAAAAAACAATCGAAGGAGACCCGAGAGCGATTTTTAGAGGATTGGTAATGCTAAATTTTGAGATTGACGAAAAGGAAGCGGAAATTATTTTGACCCACTTGATGGAAAATAATCAAAGAAGATTGCTTGACGGCATAATCGCACCCTCAATTTCTCAAAAAGCGATCGCAATGATGCGCCGAAAGAAAGATAAATGCCGTTTTATCGTAAATCCCGCTTTAGCTAATCTCGATAAGAATAGTATTGACAGCTCAAAAAGATTCCGCTATGTCCGGGGCGGATTTTTGACCCAGCCGAATTATACTTTTGTTTTGGACTTGGCAAATCCGGAAGTAAAGATTTTTGGCAATCAGGAAAATTGGGAAGATAGGGGAGATTTGCTGCTAGCCTGGGCGATTTCGGCGACATCCAATTCAAACACGATTGCTTTAGTGAATAACGGGAAATTAATCGGGAACGGCGTCGGCCAGCAAGATCGGGTAGGCTGTTGCGAACTGGCAATAAAACGGGCAAAAGACGCGGGTCATGATACAGAAGGCGCGGTGGCGGCCAGCGACAGTTTTTTCCCGTTTCCTGATGCGCCGGAAACATTAGTGAAAGCCGGAGTCAAGGCCATTTTTTCCACTTCTGGCTCCGTCAAAGACAAGGAAATTCAAAAGCTTTGCGTCGAAAAAAGCGTAATTCTTGTTCAAATCCCGGACAAATTGGCGAGAGGATTTTTCGGACACTGAAATTGATGTCAAGCATAAAGTATTTTACAAAAGCATTTATTGGGAAAATTGAACTTTGAGGTTTAGTGTCCTTTTGTAATTTGTGGTATAATTGACGCAAGCTTAATTTGTTGAGACAAAGCTTTGTTTTGGAAATTCCTTGACGACCTCAATTTCATCTCGAGGTGCAAAAAATATAATCTCGGCCTTTGGCAGTGCCCGAATTTTTTGTTCTTAGTAATGACGATTATAACCGTAATCGCAATGCTTGCGACGAATTATATTGCCCAGCGATATAATGACGAAGCCGTAACGATTTTCAGCGTAAGCGGAGTGACGGTTCTCATAATGACGGTTGGCAGCTTCGTCATTCGGGGAGTGGAAAAAATTGCTGAAGCCAATATCATAAAAAGCGAATTTATATCCATTATTTCCCATCAGCTTTGTACGCCTCTTTCGGCGGTGAAATGGAATCTTGAGATTCTGGAAACAGAAGGGAGCGAAAGTCTTTCGGAAAAGCAAAAAACTTTCTTGGAGAATGTGAAAAAATCGAACGAAAAAATGCTCAAACTCGTGAGCGATCTTCTGGAAGTGGTCCGAATCGACCAAGAAAGGACTGTCTTCAACATGGAAAATGTCGAATTAGAGCCGCTTGCTCGAGAAGTTATCGGTGAACTGGAGCATCTCGTGGAATCGAAAAACGTGAAAATAATCGAAAGGTACGATCCTAATCTTTCAAAAACCCGCGTTGACGCGAAGAAAATAAAAATAGTGATGGAAAATATCATTGCCAACGCCATAAAGTATTCCTATGATGGCGGAAAAGTAATCGTCAGTCTGGGGATGAAAGGAAAAAAAATCCTCCTCATTGTCCAGGATTCGGGAGTGGGTATTCCCCGCTACCAGCACGGAAAAGTTTTTGAAAAGTTTTTTCGAAGCGCCAACGAATCAAGATACCGGACGGACGGAGTCGGTCTGGGACTTTATCTCGTGAAAGCGATTCTCAACCATTTTGGGGGAGAAGTGCGGTTTGAAAGCGAAGCGGGCGAGGGGTCGACTTTTTATGTCAGTTTGCCGGCGGTAAAGTAGTGTTTGGTATTTGGTATTTGGTATTTTTTTATGCCAGATACTAACCACTAAATAAAATTTTATGGACGAAAATACAAAGAAAAAAATTCTTGTCGTCGAAGACGACCGGTCGCTTCAAAACGCGCTAGCCGAAATGATAAGCCAGGAAGGATACGAAGTGTCCAGTGCCTTCGATGGGGAAGAGGGACTCAAAAAAATCGGGGAGTTCATGCCTGACCTGGTTCTTCTCGACATAATCTTGCCAAAAAAGGACGGATATGAAGTTCTCGCAGAGATCAAGAAAAACGAGAAAACAAAAAATATTCCCGTTCTCATCCTCACAAACTTGGAAGAGGTGGACAACGTCCAGAAAGCACTCGACCTGGGAGCAACGACTTTTATGGTAAAGTCCGATTTCAGCCTCAAGGACGTTATAGGAAAGGTGAGAGAAAGCCTCAAATAAAAAAACCAAATTTACCCCGCGCCGCGACTCCCCGCGATGCAAGCTCAAGGGCAAGTATAATAAATCCTGAAGAACTGGTATCTCCAAAGCTGCAAACACAAGTTTTGTGGTACGGGGTTTAGCCAAAAAACAAAATGCACGTAGACAATGAACGTCTGAAAAGTTTCATTCTTGATGCCGGGCTCGTTAGCGAAGACGTCATCAGTCAGGCGATTTCGGAAAGCGAAAAAACCGGCAAAAAACTGGGAGACGTTTTGGTTGAAAAAAAACTTATGGATGCCAATCAGATCCGCCAGCTCTATTCCTACATCCTCGGTATTCCTTTCGTGAACCTCGAAAAAGAAATTATTCCCAAAGAAGTTCTGCAGCTCATTCCGGAGCCGATTGCCAAAAAATACAAAATCGTCGCTTTCAAAAAAACAAATCGGGAACTCAAGGTCGCCATGCTCAATCCCGAAGATCTGCAGACGATTGATTTTATCCGAAAAAAAACCGGACTCAAGATTTCGCCCTGCATCACGACCGAAGAAGGAATTATAAACGCTCTCAAACAGTATGAGCAGAGCCTCAAAGCTGAATTCGGCGACATTATTGAAAAAAACACGGCCGAAGTATCGGGAGAAGAAGATCTGGAAAAGGCGGCGCAGGATCTCCCCGTCATTCGAATTGTCGACACCCTTCTCAAGCACGCGATTTTGCAAGACGCGAGCGACATTCACATCGAGCCGGATGAAAAAGAAGTGCGGGTGCGATACCGCATCGACGGACTGCTCCACGACGCGATGACTCTTCCGAAAGCCGTGCTTGACGGCATCGTGGCGCGCATAAAAATACTTTCGAATCTAAAATTGGACGAACATCGCCTTCCTCAAGACGGACGCTTCAAAATTGAACAGGACGGACGCCGGGTGGCTTTTCGCGTTTCGATTCTTCCCGTGTATTCGGGAGAAAAAATTGTGATGCGGCTTTTGGATGAATCATCAAAAGGACTCACGCTTGAAGGAATGGGGCTTTGGGGGGAGCCGCTGGAAAAAGTCCATCAAGCCATCAAAAAACCGAACGGAATGATTCTTGTCACCGGCCCGACCGGGTCCGGGAAAACGACGACACTCTACACCGTCATGGATATTTTGAACCAGCCGCAGGTGAATATTTCGACGGTTGAAGATCCGATTGAATACAAAATGTTCCGCATCAACCAGACGCAAGTGAATCCTCAAATCGGCCTCACGTTTTCCCAAGGTCTTCGGGCGCTTCTTCGGCAGGATCCGGACATCATTATGGTCGGGGAAATTCGCGACGAGGAAACGATGGATATGGCCATACACGCCGCGATGACGGGACATTTGGTTCTTTCGACGCTTCACACAAATAGCGCGGCCGGAACGATTCCGAGGCTCCTTGACATGGGCGCGGAGCCGTTTTTGGTGGCTTCGACGATAAATGTCGTGATGGCGCAGAGGCTAGTGCGCCGGCTTTGTCCTGATTGCCGGCAAGCTTATAACCTCGATGCCGCACTGATGGAATCTCTCAAGCGGCAAATCGACATCGAGAGAATTTTCAACCTGGCGCTTAAAAATAATTTGCTGGAAAAGGGTCTCGCGGAAAACAAAGATTGGTCAAAAATAAATTTCTATCGTCCCGGAGGGTGTTCCCGTTGCCGGCAGGAAGGATATAAAGGAAGAATTGGAATCTTTGAAGTGTTTGGAATGACGGAAGCGGTTTCCAAAATGGTCGCCAAGAGCGCGACCAGCGATGAAATCGAAATGCAGGCCCAAAAAGAAGGAATGATAAAAATGATCGAAGACGGAATGATAAAAGCCGTTCAAGGCGTAACGTCGATCGAGGAGATATTGAGAGTGACGGAAAATTAGCAACCGGCAACTTAGTATATGGTATTTTGTATCTGGTATTTATTTTTTGTGTTGTATGTCGGATACTAGATACTAGATAATAACAATAACAAATACAAAAAAGTGCCTCAATTTGCCTACATTGCCAAAAATTCAAAAGGGGACGTGAAAAGTGGTGATATCGAAGGAAGAGACAAAAGGGCGATAGTCGAAGCGCTTCGAACCGAGGGGTTTTTTATAACGGCGATTACGGAAAAGGACGCGGTTGAAGAAAAAAAATCGAAATTTCCGATGTTTTCGGGCGTGTCACTCAAAGACAAAATGATGTTCGCGCAGTATCTGGGGGTGATGCTTTCTTCCGGTCTTTCGCTTCCGAAATCGCTTGAAGTTATTTCGAACCAGTCCAAAAACAAAAAATTCAAAAGGGTTTTAGGGCAGTTGGGCGAAGATATCAAAATGGGAAATGGCCTCGCGGACAGCTTGGCGAAGCATCCGGTTTTCGACGAATTATCGGTGAACATGATTCGAGTCGGGGAGGCGGGAGGAAACCTTGAGGAAGTTTTGGTTCTTCTTGCCAATCAGCTCGAAAAGGAACACATTTTGCTTTCTCGCGTCCGAGGAGCGATGTATTATCCGGCGGTGATTGTGTTGGTGATGATCGCTGTTGGGATCGCCATGATGATGTATGTTGTTCCGAAACTCACGACAGTTTTTGCCGATATCCAAACGACGCTTCCGTTTTCGACCCGAGTGATCATTGCCGTGAGCGATTATATGTCCAATCATCAGCTCACTGTTCTTTTCGGCATTGCCGCGCTTGTTGCCGTTCTCATTTTCTTTTTCAAATCAAGGATTGGAAAAAAAGCGATGAGTGCCATTTTTTTCAAGGCTCCGGTGATAAAAAACGTCGTGATAAAAGCGAACAACGCCCGATTCGCCCGCATTTACAGCTCGCTCACGAAAAGCGGAGTTTCCGTTGTTGAATCGCTCAAGATAATTTCCCGGACGCTTACGAACGAAACTTATAGAAAAGCTTTCGCCCAAATCGGCGAGGAAGTTGAAAAAGGAAAACCGATTCACGAGGGGCTTGCGAAATACCCCCGAATTTTTCCAGTCCTCACGATCCAGATGATGGAGGTGGGCGAAGAAACCGGAAAGACGGTCGATGTTCTTCAAAACCTGGCCAGATTCTATGAGGGCGAGATAAACCAAATCACCAAAAATCTCTCATCGATAATCGAACCGATGTTGATGGTGATCATCGGTTCGGCCGTCGGATTTTTTGCCATTTCCATGATTCTTCCAATGTACTCGGTGATGGAAAACATGTAAAGTAAAATTAAAAATGAAAAATTTTGGAATCCCGCTTCGCGGGATGACTATTCTGAAAAAAATAAATTTCAAAAAAGGATTTTCCATTCTCGAAGTCGTGGCGGCGATTTTCATTTTTTCCATTGTGACAATCACGATATATGGCTCTTTCAGCGCGGGCTTGAAATCGTTGGCCCAGTCCAAACACCGTGTTTCGGCGACGGAGCTGGCCAACGAGAAAATGGAAATTATCAGGAATATGAACTATGACGATATTGGGACACAGGGAGGAATTCCCAGCGGTAGTTTGCTGCAAAACGAAACAGTTTGGAAAAGCAACCAGAAATTCAACGTGCGAACGACGATAATTTATGTCGATGATCCGCTGGACGGATTGGATCCGAATGACAGCAACGGCGTTTCAAGGGATTATCGCAGGGTACGGGTTGAGGTGACCTGGGCCGGTGTTCAGCTGGGCAGAGGAGTCGTTTTGGTTTCTAATTTCGTCCCCAACGGCGTAGAAAACGAATCGGGCGGAGGAACATTGCGCTTCAACGTTATCGACAGCACCGGCGCGGGAATTTCCGGCGTTGATACCCGCATTGTCAACAATTCCACGGATCCGCACGTTGATATGCCAACCCAAACCGATTCCACGGGAAGCATTCTCATGGCAGGCATGCCGGTCGGAGACCAAACATATGAGTTTTCCGTGTCCAAGAACGGATATGAAAGCGCCGCGACTTTTCCGCCGTATCCGGCAACCAATTATGAACCGGTTGACGTGCATGGCTCGGTTGTTGAGGGAGAACTGAACAGCAAAGCCATCATTATTGACAAGCTTGGGAGCATCAGTTTTGTTTCTAAAAACATGAATGATCAGATAGTGCCTAACGTTAATTTCAGTCTGGAGGGAGGGAGGATTTTGGGTCATATGATTGACGATCCCACGGAAGAAATTTTTGTTTATAACCAGAATTTGGAAACGGACAGCCAAGGAATTTTATCTTTGGGAGATACAATGTCGCCGGGAGACTACGCTCTTACGGTTGCGGAGCCGGGATATACTTTGATCGGCACCGAAGCGCCATTAATGCCGTTTTCCCTTGTGCCCGATCAAGATTTGAATCTCACACTAATTGTAGCCGACAATAGCATAGACTCTCTCGTGGTAAAAGTTTTCAACAACGACACGAACGAGCAAATCAATGGCGCCAGTGTCCGTCTGTACAACGGCTTGGATTTTGATCAAACGCTAACCACAGGAGAAGCAGGACAGGTCTTTTTCCCGCCGGTTGTCGATCCTCCCGTTGCCCTGACCGCCGGGCAGTACAATCTTGAGGTGTCGGCTTCCGGATTTCAGAGTTATTCCGGCACGGTTGGCGTCAATCAACTGACTCAAAAAGAAATAAAATTGCTCCCGGAATGATAAACAGTCAGAGATCAATGAAAATCAAAGCTGCAAAGAAATTCGCTCAAAGCGGCATGACTCTTGTTGAGATGCTGATCTCAATGTTCATTTTCATTCTGATGATGTTCAGCTCGGTTTATGTTTTGCACCAGATATACAAGAACTACGGGTTTGCGATGGAGCAGGGAATGTCGGTGGCAGCGGTAGAACACAGCCTGAAATACATAATTGAGGATATTCGGGGCATGCGGCAGTCTGACGCAGGCGCTTATCCCATCGAATTAGCGGACGATTTTAATTTTATTTTTTATTCCGATGTGGACAAAGACGATGTCACGGAAAAAGTCCATTATTATCTGGAAAATAATTTGATAAAAAGAGGCATAAGCAATCCCAGCGGTACGCCGCCTGTATACCCGGCAGAAGACGAAACCGTAACGACTCTGGCCGAAAACGTGGTCAATACCGCCCTCCAGCCGCTCTTTTGTTATTTCAATACCAATTATCCGGCCGATCAGGTCAATAATCCACTGGCAACTCCCGTTTCTCCCGTTGCTGACATTAGGCTGATAAAGATGGATGTTTACGTCAATCTTGATCCTTTCCGTTCGCCGGATAACATTCGTTTGGAATCGTATGTAATGCTCCGAAATTTAAAAGATAACTGGTGATAATATGTTAAATCAAAAATCAAAAATCAAAAATCAAAAATCTGGAAGTCAAGGGTCAGTTTTGATTTTCATTATCGTCATCGCCGCTAGCGGGGCGACGATTCTTGCGGGACTGGTGACGTTCATTGTTTCACAGGACAAAAACAGCCGCAAAGTGAACACCAGGGAACAAGCCTTTCAGGCGGCGGAAGCGGGGATATATTGGTATCGCTGGTATTTGGCGCACACGATCGAGGGAAAAACCGCGCGCGAAGTAGACGAATTTTGGACGAGTGGCAATCCGGTAGGAGTGACGAGCCCATATGATGTTGAATTTCGCGATCCGGCCGGAGATGCCATAGGAGTATATAGACTTGAAGTGACTCCTCCGCCCTCTGGCTCATCCATTGTTATGGTAAAATCAACCGGCTGGACATACAAAAATCCAAATCAAAAGAGAATACTCCAGGTCCGGTTCAGGAAACCGGCTTGGTGCGAATACGTGGTTCTCGCGGATAGCGGCATCCGCTTTGGCGCGGGAACCGAAGTTTACGGCCAGATTCATTCCAACGGCGGTGTTCAGTTCGACGGAATCGCGCATCATCTCGTGACCGCCTGGCCCGAGCAATATTGGGTTCAGGATCAGGACGTGCGGGGTTGGCATGACGGCGTTTGGACTAACAATCCTCCCGAATCCGAAAGATTTCTGGCTGGCAAACGTTTTCCGGTTCCGGAGCAAAATTTCAACGCGGTGATTGCCAATCTGAACCTGGCCAAGGATTATTCCGGACCGGAAGATGGGGGATTGTATCTTGGGCAGGATAAAGTGAGTGGTACGGTAAGAGACTGGTATTGCGGTGGGGGAAGTTGCCAATGGAGGGAAATAACAGTGAATAATAAAAACGTGGATGGTTATCACATCGTCTTCATTCCTCAAGCCGGGGAAAAAAATGACACAATCTCCGTGCGTATGGTGACCAGCTATGGCACAGGAAGCTATCGCATTCTCCAGGAAACGACTCCGGCAATCAATTATGACGTTCCGGATAACGGCTTGATTTTCGTGGAAAATCACGCTTGGGTTGAGGGACAAATCAACGAAGAACATCTTTCGGTAGTGGCGGCGGATCTAGCGGAAAACCCCGGGGAGCCGGAGCCGCCGGGACATGACAAAGATATTTATATTAACAATGATATACTTTATACTAACAAGGATGGACGCGACATTTTGGGACTCCTGGCGCAGGACAACGTGACGGTCGGACTTTACAGTGAAGACAATCTGGAAATTGACGCAGCGCTTTTGGCGAGGCGCGGGAGAGTGGGTCGGGATTATTACAGTTCCCCGGCGGGATATTATCTGCGCGACACCATAACCGTTTATGGAGCGATTGTTACCAAACAAAGATATGGATTTTCCTGGATTAACACTCAAACCGGCCAGCGTGTTTCGGGTTATGAAACGAGAAACATCACTTTTGACAACAATTTAATATACTGGCCGCCGCCGTTTTTTCCGACTGGGGACAAATACCAGATTGATTTGTGGGAAGAACTGTGAGATTTCTACGAATTACGAATTTATACGAATGTACGAACAATTTTTTCATTCGTATTTCGTACATTCGTAGAGCGTTAGCGTATTCGTAATTCGTAGAGAAATTCATGAGTCTATTATTCTACAATTTGCTGGGGATGAAGCCGAAGGGATTCGGACTTGAAATTGAGGACAGTTCACTAAAGGCAATCGCGCTCAAGAAAGGGCGAAGATGCAAAGAGGTCGTTTCCTGCGGAATAAGACCGCTCAAAAAAGGAATCGTCACGGAAGGGCAGATTGTCGATCAGCAGGCGATGGCAAATGAAATAAAAATACTTTTGGCCTCAACAAAACCAAAGCCGATCCAGTCGGAATTCGTGGTTTTTTCCGTCCCCGAATCAAAATCGTTTATCCGAACGATTCAAATTCCGAAAATGTCCCGGGGGGAAGCCGAAGAAGCCGTCAAGTGGGAAACGGAAGCCAACATTCCGGTTTCCGCTGACAAAGTGTATCTGGACTGGCAGATTATCGACTCGCAAGAAAAAAAAGACGAGATTTTGGTCGTGGCGGTTCCCAAAGAGATTATTGACAGCTACTGCGAATCGATAAAACTGGCAAAACTTTCTCCCTTGGCGGCGGAAGTCGACATCATCGCTACAATAAGAAGTCTTACTTCGGCCCAAGAGGAAAAAACCGTTCTTATCGTTGATATCGGAGCCGATATCACCAGCCTTGCGATTTGCAAAAATCAGGTTCCATATTTCACTTCAAGTTTGCCGATAAGCGGAAAAACTTTCACAGACGTGCTCCAAAAGGGACTGGGTGTGAGTCGGGAAAAAGCGGAGGATCTAAAAGAAAAATACGGACTTGGAGAAATGCAGAAAGACGATATGCTGTACAACATATATAGCCCCCTAATCGAAAATTTGGCCCAGGAAATTGAAAAATCGCTGGTTTTTTACACGGAATCAATCAATGCAAAAAATGAGGTAAGCGAAATTATTCTCTCGGGGGGAGGGTCGCTCCTTCGACAGATGGTTGATTATCTCGCGACAAGAATTGGAAAGAACGTGGTCTTGGGCAATCCGGCAATGGGACTCGGGAATTTCAAAGATCTGCCCGCCGATGTCATTCGGAACATTTGTCCTTTCGCGTCGGCGGTCGGTTTGGCGATAAAAGCGTATAATTATGAAAATTAGAATAAACATTCTCCCGGACGCGCAAAAAGAAGAAAGATTCACAGAGCAGAAAATCGGCGCGGTTTTGCGCTTCGGCTTGTTGATTTGTTTTGTTTTAGCTTTTTTTTCGAGCGTTCTTCTCGTCGCTCAAATTATTCTTTACGCGGACTACAAAGTGGCCAAAGCAGGCTCTGAAAGCCGCCGGCAGAATGTCGATAAGGAATCAGATCAGGCGGAACAATTTTTGGCGGATATAAATTCGCTTTCCCAGAAAATAAACAAGACTTCCGACGAAACGCCTCGCTGGTCGAAAGTTTTTTTGAGAATTTCCCAAATCGCCGCAAGCGACATCAAACTTACGTCGGTTCACGTTGAAAAGGAGCATATGAAAATATCCGGCTTTTCCAAAACTCGCGAAGCCTTTTTGGAGTTTCAGGAAAAACTCAAAGGGGAAGGACTCAAAAACCTCAAATCGCCGGTTTCAAACGTCGTTTCGCCGAAAGATTTCGACTTTGAAGTGAAGGCGGATATTGATAAAAATTATTTGAATCAACCCTAAGACCTGTTTTAAGAATGAAAAATATAAACAGAAAAGTGATTATCGCGATTTCATTCGTCAGTGTCCTGGCGCTGGGGCTGGTTTGGCTCGGATTTTTTCTTCAAATTCCGAAAGTCAAGGAATTGTCGGAAGCAATTCAAAAGGAAAAACTCGATTCTTTTGTCCGGCAGGAAAAAGCAAGCAAAATATTCAAGCTCAAAAAAGAGCTGGCTGACATCGAAGATCAAAAAATGGAGATGGAAGCCGTCTTTTCGGAGAAAAACGAAGCGGTCCCTTTTCTGCGCGTTCTTGAAAAAGCGGCCGGCGACGCGTCATGTCAAATCAAAGTCGAAGCGGCCGATCTCAGCAAAGTGAAATTCACCCAGCAAAAGCCAAGCGCCAAAGCGGCGGATGAAGAAGATGAGGCGACAGGCAAAAAGCAAAATTCCGCGGAAAAAAATAAATCCGATGAATCCGCCAAAACCGATGAAATCGCAAAACTGAAAATCCATCCCGCTTTCAATGTCGAAGCTTCCGGCTCGTTTTCTTCAGTGATGGATTTTCTCGGGAAAATGGAAAACCTGCCGTATTTCGTGAGAGTTCTCATTCTGGATTTTTCAACGGGAAAAACGAGCGGGCAGTCCGGGACAGCGAACGCGGGAACTCTTGCCGCCGGCGGACAGGCCGCGAGCGGTAATTCGGAAAATCAGGGGAAAAATGTGAAATTGAATTTGCTTTTTATCGTGTACAGCAATGAAAAAAAATGAGACGCAAAACAGAATAAAGGAAGTTTGTGAAACGTCCGCAAAGTACGCTTTGCGCTGGTTTTATCTCGTGGCGCTTGTCGTCGCGTCGGTCTACGCTTTTTGGATTTGGGAAAAATACATCATCAAAGCCGATTGGAACGAAGAGAGGAAGCAAAAGTATGTTCAGGAACAGTCCATTTTTTCTTTCGATAGGGAAAGTTATGAAAGGGCGGTCAATCTCTTGAAATCCAAAAAAGAACGCCTCGAAAGCGGTGAAAAATATAGCGGAAGAGATTTGTTTTTCCCGGAAGGATTCTGAAAAAGCTAAGCTTTGAGGAATTGCGAGCGAATAGCGAGCAAGGGAAAAGCTTAGCCTTGGGAAAGAAAAAATATTGACCGTTTGGTCGTTTTTTGTTAAGTTATTTCAATGCTTGTCCTCGTGGCTCAATGGATAGAGCGCCTGGCTTCCCTGCCCGACAGTGCCTATGCCCCGATAGCTCAATTGGATAGAGTGTCTGGCTTCGGACCAGAAGGTTAGAGGTTCGAGTCCTCTTCGGGGCGCAGTCATAAATAGGCGGGGGACCGGGGGATTGCAGGTTCGAGTCCTGCCGAGGACGTCAGTATTAAACTAAAAACCGAGTAAAACTCGGTTTTTCGTTTGCGCTTTTTCAAAAAAACTACAACTGGCAGCTTGTATCCAAAGTTATGGTGAAAGTTGTGCCCTTGTTTTCTTCGCTTTCGACTGAAATTGTTCCGCAGTGGCGATCGATGATGTTTTTGGCCATATAAAGGCCCAGTCCCGTCCCCGAAGTTTGAAAAAGAAGGGCGTTTTCGCCGCGGAAAAATTTCGTGAAGACCCGATTGAGCTGGTTTCGGGGAATTCCAATGCCGGTGTCGGAAACGATAATTTTCACTTTCTTTCCTTCATAATCCAGTTTTAGGTTCACTTTTCTTCCCGGCGGAGTGTATTTGATCGCATTTTCAAGCAAATTGTCGAGAACCAGGTCTATTTTTTCCGCGTCGAGGCTCATTGGGGGAGGCTCATTTTTGGGAAGCTCAATAGAGAACCAAATTCCTTTTACTCCGGCCAGCGACTGAAAACGCTCAAACGCTTTTTGAACGACGGGAAAAATCGAAACGTTCTTGAAAGAGAATCCAAAGCGTCCTTCTTCGATATGAGCGACGTTGAGCAAATCGTTTATCAGCGTAATCGTGTGATTGATGGCATTGAGCCCATCCTCGATTATTTTTTGCTGATCCGGATTGAGCGGGCCGGTTTCTTTTTCAAGAAGAGAAAGATAAGACCATTTTATGCCCGTGAGCGGGGTGCGGAGCTGATGAGCGGCGATGGAAACAAAATCCGATTTTACCGCGTCCAGCTCTTCAAGACGCCGGTTGGCCTCGGAAAGATCTAAGTCTCTTCGAATGAGAAGTTTTGTGGTCTTGTCCAGTTCTTTCAGCTCAACCGTTCTTTTTTTTGCTTCTTCTTTGAAATCGGAAAAAACGCCTGCCAGTGTCCTTGAATTGACAATGAGAATAAACAGCAGAAGAAAAGTGAGGGAGATAAAAATTCCGGCCGCGGTCTGGATTTGATTGTACGACACAAAAGCAGCTTCGGTTGATTCCTCGGCGAAAATTCCCCAGCCCAGATTTTCCTGCATTGGAACGCCGACCACAAGGACGGATTCTTTGTCGCTGTTTACATATTGCCTTCCATCAACAATTTTTTTCTCTTTTATCACCTCGCTTACAAAAGGTTTGTCCAGCAAATTCGTCTTTTTGAGCACGCTTGAAGTATCGGGATGGGAAATAAGAAAACCTTCCGAATCGACGATATAAACCTTTTGGCCGGGGATCGTCAATTTGCTGTTGGTGATAATATTCCAGACTTCTTGGAGAGAGAGTTGGGCAACAAGCACGCCGGGCATTTCGCCGCCCGCGCTCTCGACGGGAAGGGCGATAGTGAGGATAGGTATGGACTTTTCGTCAGTATGAACTTTGCACAAATAAAGTTGTCCCATGCTCGCCATTTGGAACTCTTCGGATTCGGCGATGTTTTTCTTCGACTCGGTGTTCGAGACGGAAAATTTCGATATTTTTATCGTCTCATTTCCATCCGGGTCGGCAACCGATATTTCCATGAGCCAGCTCTTCTCCCGCATTATTTTTTCTATCAAGTCCTTTTTTTTATTCTCGTCGCCCATAAGGTCGATTTTCTTCGAAAGCTCCGTGAGAGCGGTGATGTTTTCGCCGATAAAATTTTCAATTTCTGCCCGCGAAGTCTCGGCAATTCCCAGACGCAGGAATATGGCCGTATCGCGAACATTGTTCGTACTTGACCTGAAAAAAAAGAAATAGGAAAAAGCCAGCACCAAGCCGGTGAACAAAATGATAAATTGCATGAGCCGCAAGGGCTTTTCTTTCAGGTAATTTTTTGTTTTTTCCGAAAAATTCATGGCGAAGGTGAAAGTCGCGGGAATCAGCGGATAACCTTGTCGGCTTCTTTGAGAATTTTGCTTTCAATTGAAATTCCCATTGCGTCAAGATTTTTTTGATTCACGACAATATCGAACTTATCCGGAGTGAGGATCGGTGTTACTTGGGGTTTTTGGCCGGAAATGACACTGGCCATGACCGAAGAACACTGAACGCCCATGTCATAAAAATTTGCGCCATACGTGAGCGTAACGCCTTTTTCGGCCAAAGTTTGCTCGTGTCCCATTGTCGGAATCTTGAGCTCCAGAGATTTTTTGACAATGAGATCTGCGTTGCTTACGACCATGGCGTCGGGAGTGATGTAGATGCCGTCGAATTGACCGACCGCGATGCCGGCGAGAGCTTTGTTCAAAGCATCTTTGTCTTTTACGATGATTTCAGCCACCTCGACGCCGAGGATTGGAGCGGCTTTTCTCAAATTTTCAATGGCGATTTGGGAAAATTTATTTTCAGGATTGAAAAAAGTAACCGTCTTTTTGATGTTCGGAAAAGTTTCTTTGAATATTTCCAGTCGTTTTCCGGAAAGTTCGGCAGAGAGATTCGAACATCCGGTCAGATTGGTTTCCGGCATGGAATAATTTCTGGCAAAGCCGGCGCCTATCGGATCGCCAACAATATTGAACACAATCGGAATCTTGTCCCCGACGGATTTTGAAGCTTGAGTCGTCACCGGAGTAGAAGTCGAATAGATAACATCCGGCTTTTCCGCGATAAGTTCTTCAATGGAAGAAGCGAGAGCGTCAGTGTTGCCCCGGGTGTCCTTGATTATGAAAAATATATTTTTTCCTTCCCGAAAGCCTTTTTCTTCAAGTCCCTTTTTGAGTCCGTCAAGAGCCTGCTGGTAGGCTCCTCCAGTCATAACAACGCCAATTTTGTATGTTTTTCCGGTTTTAATATTTTTTTGAGATTTCAAACTGATTCCGAAAATTTGGTAGTCGTTTTTTTTGAGAAAAAAGAAAAAGCCTGCCGCAAGCAAAACGACCAGAAGAACTATGATAAGTTTTTTCATTTATTTTAATTAAGGAGCTTGTCTAGAACAGCATAGAGATTTATGCTAAATCTATGACGGCTCG
>JASEHL010000013.1 GCA_030018805.1 Patescibacteria group bacterium | reverse complement strand
CAATCGAGCCGTCATAGATTTAGCATAAATCTCTATGCTGTTCTAGACAAGCTCCTAAAATTTATATTCGTATCAACAAATGCGTATTTTATTCGTCTCGGGTGAGTTAATCGCCGCGGACTTGGCCTACAGGCTGGTCCAGGAGGGATGTGAGATAAAATTATATATCGAGGATGCTAGTCGAAAGGATTGCTTGGATGGAATGGTGCCAAAAACCAACAATTGGAAGGAAGAACTGAATTGGGTCGGAAAAGACGGATTAATAATTTTCGACGATGTTGGTTACGGGAAAATTCAGGATGATCTGCGGCGTGATGGCTATCAAGTCATGGGCGGCAGCGAGGGAGGCGACAAGCTGGAAAAGGAACGGGCCTACGCGCAAAAAATAATGGCGGCGTGCGGCATAAAAACCATTCCGACGCACGATTTTTCGAGCCTCGGATCGGCGATAAATTTCATAAAGAAAAACAGGGACGCCTGGGTGGTGAAGCAAAACAAGCACGCCAGCGCTCTCACTTATGTCGGCACGATGAAAGACGGCAGCGACGCGCTGGAAGTTTTGGAAAGTTACGAAGCCTACACCGACATCGAGTCGATCAGCCTGCAGAAAAAAGTCGAGGGCATTGAAATAGCGGCCGCGAGATTTTTCAACGGCAACGACTGGGTGGGTCCCATTGAAATGAATCTGGAACACAAGAGGCTGTGTGACGGGGACATCGGCCCGCTGACCGGCGAAATGGGAACGGTTACCTGGTACGAGGAAAATGACGAAAACAGGCTATTCAGAGAAACGCTCGCCAAACTGAAACCGTATCTTCAAAAAATAAATTTCAAGGGGGACGTGGACATAAATTGCATAGTGGACGAAAAGAAAGCGTACCCGCTTGAAATCACGGCGCGATTCGGCTGCCCCTCGACGCAATTGCAGGCCGAACTGCACCTTTCGCCGTGGAAGGATTTTCTGCTGGCGGTGGCCAAAGGGGAACCGTATGACATAAAATACAAAAAAGGCTACGGAATTGTCGTGTCGGTCGTCATTCCACCTTTTCCCTACAAATCAATTTCAAGCGATTATTATTTGAAAGGAGCGAATATCCTGTTCAAGGGCAGACTGACAAAAGAAGAGTTCAACCGGCTTCATTTCGAAGAAGTGTCCCTGAAGTCCGGCGGGAACGGAAAAAAATATTATCAAATCGCGGGAAGCAACGGATATATTTTGTATGTTACCGGATTCGGGAAATCTGTCGCTGAAGCGCGCGAACAGGCCTATTCCCTGATTGGCAAGCTCGTCATTCCCAAAATGTTCTATCGCTCGGACATCGGACTGAAATTCATGAAAGAGGACCAGAAGAAATTGAAAGAATGGGGATGGATATAGCGCATCAATCAGAAAATATAAATTTTGAAGATTCAAGCGATGAAAGATTGCATTTTTTGCAAAATCGCGAAAGGCGAAGCTCCGGCGCATAAAATTTGGGAAGATAAAAAGCACCTGGCCTTTCTTTCGATTTATCCGAATACGGAAGGCTACACGGTTGTTATCACCAAAAAACATTATTCAAGCTACGCTTTCGACCAAAACGATAAGATCCTGACGGAATTAATGCTGGCATCAAAAAAAGTCGCGAAACTTCTGGATTCGAAACTCAAGGACGTCGGCAGAACCGGACTTATTCTTGAGGGTTTTGGAATCGATCACCTTCACACCAAGCTCATTCCGATGCATGGGACAAAAATGAAAAAATGGAAACCGATGCTGTCCAAGGTGAAAAAATACTTCAGAAAATACGAAGGCTATATATCCTCGCACGATTCCAGGCGGGAAGACGATAAAAAGTTAGAAAAGCTGGCGAAAAGAATAAAGAAGGTTTGATTTTATCTCTTCTCTTTTTTTCTTTGAATTGACAAAAGCTCCAAAATAGACTAGCTTAAGCGCATAAATAGGAAGTTCATACTATCTATGGAGGTTCGTCATGAGAATGAAGCGGGGGCCTGGTGTAATCATCTTGTCACTGGCCATTGTAAGCTTTGTGTTTTCTTTTCCGCAAGCTGCGACGGCCGGAGAATGGAAACATTTCGTTTTCGAAGACCGGGATACCTTCGGCTTTGAAAACCAGCAAACCGGCCAAACCGTGTTCTACGGAACGCGTGAATACGGCCAGATTGCCGCAAAGTGGCTTCCCCCTAGTTATCGGGGTTCGAGAGGTACAATTTCTTATCAAAATGGACTGTACTACTTCAGCGTGCCGGAACAGCCGGGGTCTGATCTTTTTTGGCACGCCGGCGTGAGCCGATGGCTAAGCGCTTATGGAAGATAACCGAAATTATTAGCGCAAAAAGGAAACAAGTAGTTTCCTTCCACGCCAAGGCGTCGGCTAATCACCGGCGCTTTTAAATTTCATTAGAATCCCTTCGTCCTCCCCATCCCTAATAATCTGACAAAACCGCGCCTAAAGGAACACAGCGATGTTCCTCTTTTTTATTCAAAATTTGTCCAAATACACGAAATAGTGTAAATTGAGGTTATGGAAAAAAGAAATCCTAAATTCAAAAAGACAAAAGATTTTTTGTCGCAGTTGCCCATCTGGGAAAAAGAATACAAAAAATCCGATAAAACTTACCTTGGTTATAAAAAAAGCGATTGGAAGGACGCAAAGGCTTTTTTTTCGAAACATGACCTGAAGATATTGGGCGAGCCCGTAATGGAAGATTGGGAAGATCCATATATGAAGGATTTGGCAGAAATAGTTGCTTCAAAAGGGGGTACTGTTTTGGAGTTGGGATACGGAATGGGAATTTCTTCCAGGTATATTCAAAAATACAATGTTAGAAAACACATTATTATAGAAGCAAATAAAATGGTTGCGGACGAAGCAAGGAAATTTGGCAAAGGGGCCAAGCACAAAGTAGAGGTAGTGACCGGACTTTGGGAAGATGCCATAAAAAAAATTCCAGACAACAGTATTGATGGCATATTATTTGACACCTATCCGCTCGCGGAAGCGGAATTGTACCAAAATCATTTTAATTTTTTCCCTTTTGCTTATAAAAAATTGAGAAAGGGAGGCGTATTTACGTATTATTCGGACGAGGTAAAAAAATTCGGAAGGGTTCATCTGAAAAAATTGCAGGAGGCGGGATTTCAGCTAAAAAATATCAAGAGCAAGATAACAAAAATAAATCCTCCCAAAGGCTGCAAGTATTGGAAAGCAAAAACTATTCTGTCCCCGATAGTCATTAAATAAACATCAAAATGAATTCTATCCAGTGTACAGTTTCCTGGAATCCGATTTACCTTATATTTACGGATCAAGCTCCCAAGCTTCTTTATTATTCTCATATTCCGACGGCATTTGTTTTCTTGTTGCTGGGAATATTTATTTTCTTCAAAAGCAGATACTCTCTGGTGAGCAGAGTCTTGTTGTTTATTTCTTTGGCATTTTCACTTTGGTCCTTTTTGGATTTATACATATGGACAAACAGCTCGAGTGGGCCGATGCTGTTTTTTTGGTCGCTGATAAATCTCGTTGAAATATTAATATCAATCTCCACTATATATTTTGCCTATATATTTTTAGAAGGGAAAGATGTTTCAGTTAGGTACAAATTGTTCTTTTCATCGTTACTGTTACCGTTTATAGTGTTAATTCCAACAAAAATAAACTTATCGGGTTTCAACCTAGGAGATTGCGAAGCAAGCCAAGGAAGTTTAATTTATTATTTTTATTTTTTAGAAATATTTTTCTCTTTGTGGCTGCTGGTCTATCTCGCAAGGAAAATAATAAAGACACATCAAAAAAAAAGAAGGACAACGGTATATGCTTCCTTGGGAATAATTCTGTTTTTGTTGTCTTTTTCCGGCGCAAATGTCATAAGTAGCGCTCTTACGAATTTTTTTGGATCCGACGTATCGGGAACTAATTGGAAATTTTTGCAATATGGACTTTTTGGTGTACCGATTTTTATGGGTTTCCTTGCTTATCTCATGGTAAAATTCGAAGCCTTTAGAATTAAAATTATCTCAACTCAAGCGCTGATATTCGCTTTGATAGTCCTGATTGGCTCTTTATTTTTCGTATTGGATTTATTCACAATCAGAATTATCACCGGCATTACTTTGATTCTGACCATAGTTCTCGGCTACATTCTCGTCCGTTCCGTGAAGCTGGAAGTCCAAAGAAAAGAGGAGCTGGAAAAAATTTCGACGCAGCTTGCCGCGGCGAATGACAAACTACATCAGCTCGACAAAGCCAAATCGGAATTTATTTCCATCGCTTCCCACCAATTGCGTACGCCTCTCACCGCGATCAAAGGGTTCGTTTCGCTTCTTCTTGAAGGAACCTACGGCGCCGTGCCCGAAACGCAAAAACCGGCTCTCGAGAAAGTGTACATATCAAACGAAAGGCTGGTTCAATTGGTTGAAGACCTCCTCAATATTTCCCGCATGGACGCCGGAAGAATGGAATTCGACTTCCAGGAAGCTCAAATCGAGGATTTGGTGCAGGAAGCGGTGGACACGCTCGAACTCTCGGCCAAAAACAAGAATCTTTATCTCCACTGGGGAAAACCAGCCCCGTTTATGCCGAAAGTGAAAATAGACGTCACAAAAATCAAAGAAGTCATATCAAATATGATTGACAACGCTATCAAATACACGCAAAAAGGCGGAGTGACGGTGCGCGCGGAAAAAGGAAGTTTTTTTGATCACGACTCCCGGGAACAAAAAACTGTCGTGCGGATAATTGTCTCCGACACCGGAATCGGAATGGACCAGGAAGAAATCGACATGATTTTCAACAAGTTCCAGCGGGGGCGGGAAGTCACGCACTACCACACCGACGGCACGGGACTGGGAATGTATATCGGCAAAAAAGTGGTCGAAGCCCACCACGGCAAAATCTGGGCGGAAAGCGACGGCAAAGGCAAGGGCAGCAGGTTTATTTTAGAGTTGCCCGTTGCTTAAGAATCTGCTATAATTTTTCCATGGCCAAAATGACCAAAGCGCAAAGGGAAAAATTTATTAAAAAAACATTTTCCGGCACCGAAGTTGGTGTTCTTGTTGAGCGTTTTGAAGATCAAGTCAAACTTGTCGGGGAGCAACACGGAGACGTAGTTAAAAAAATTGACAACCTTAATATTTCTCTAAGCGGAAAAATTGAAAATTTAGACAACAAATTCAACGGCTTAGACAATAAACTGGATGATTTTATCGCCGAAACCAGAGCAAATTTCAAGCTCGTGATGGAGCAACTTTCTCGAATCGAGGATGATTTCTTAAATCTACGCAAAAGAATTGAGAAATTGGATAAAGATAAAATAAGCTTAAAAGAATTCGATTGGCTGAAAAGCAAAGTTTTGGAAATTGAGAACCGATTGGAAAAATATAAAAAACAGCAAACCGCATTAGCCGCGAAAGTTTAGTTTTTCTTGCAAGTATAAGTTTTTTAGAGTATTATTAAATAAGCTAAAATCAGCTTATTTTTGTTTATGCCCGGTAGTGAAATTTTGACTGGCCTCTGGCCAAATTTCACTTTGTGGGCGAAATCAGAGCAAAATTATTTAATGATTTTGATTTTGGTATATTTAAAGAAAGACTAGAGTCGAAATTCTACTACCGGGTATGAAAAACAACCAAAAAGTCTGCATTATCGGCCTCGGATATGTCGGTTTTCCGCTAGCGGTTTTGTGCTCGACGAAGGGCTACGAAGTTTTCGGATTCGACAAGGATGAGGAGAAGCTCAGGCGAATCGAGAAAAGAGAAAACATCGTCGAAGAAAAATATCTTGAAGAAATGATTCCGAAGGCGAAAATCAACGTTATACGCGATGAATCAAAAATGAACGACTGCGATATTTTCATCATCGCCGTTCCGACGCCGGTTGATGAAAAATATTATCCCGATTTGAGTTTTGTGGTTTCCGCTTCGGAAACGGTCGCCAAAAATATGAAACCGGGCGCGCTGGTCATCGTCGAATCAACCATCAATCCGGGAGTTTGCGACGAGATTGTGAAGCCCGTGTTCGAAAAAGCTGGATTCACCGTCGGCAAAGACGTTTTCATCGCTCATTGTCCCGAAAGAATCAATCCGGGCGATCCGAAGTGGAACGTGACGAACATTCCCCGCGTTGTGGGCTCTTTCGACGAAAAAGGCCTGGCCCGGGCGCTTGAATTTTATAAAAGCATAATTTCCGCCGAGATTATGCCGATGAAAAGCATTTTTGAAGCCGAAGCGACAAAAATCATGGAAAATTCTTTCCGGGACATCAACATCGCTTTCGTCAACGAACTTGCCAAATCTTTTGATCTTATGGGAATAAATGTTGTGAATGTCATCCGTGGAGCGGTAACCAAGCCTTTCGCTTTCATGCCTCACTGGCCAAGTTGCGGAGTGGGCGGGCATTGCATTCCGGTGGATCCCTATTATCTCATTGAAAAAGCCAAGGAGCTCGATTTCGACCACAAATTTTTGCGCGTGGCGAGGGAAATCAACAACGGAATGCCTCTCTACACGGTCGAGCTTCTCCAGGACGCGTTAAACAAAGTTGAAAGATCTTTCAAGGGCACGAATATCGGCATATTGGGAGTATCTTACAAGGCCAATGTTGGAGATTTGCGCGAAAGCCCGGCGCTGAAGATTATTGAGCTGCTTGAGCAAAGAGAAGCCGTTCTTCATGTGTTTGACCCGCATGTTTCCGAAAAATCGACTGCCGCAAGTTCTGACGAAGTGCTGGAAAAATCTGAAGCGATTATTGTTGCCACAAATCATAAGGAATTTATTGAAATTCCGGCGGAAAAATTCAGGGATAAAGGAATAAAAGTCATTATTGACGGAATGAACTGCCTCGACAAGGAAAGAATTCAAAAATTGGGGATTGTCTATAAGGGAATAGGACGCTAAAACGCAATTTCTAATTTCCAAAAAATTTTGTATAATAAATATAGATTAAGGACAAATACATGAGTAAAATAATGATCGTCGAAGACGACCCGATGCTCATCGAAATATATGAAAAAAAGCTCTCCGACTCGGGTTTTGAAGTAAAAGTGGTGACAAGCGGAGCGGCAGTCAAAGACGAAATGACCGCCTGGAAACCGGAATTTGTTCTTCTTGATATGGTTCTTCCGGACATGGACGGTTTTGAAATTTTGGAAGCGATCAAAAAAGAGCCGGAAATAAAAGATATTCCCGTTTATGTTTTCAGCAACTTGTCTGCGAAAGAAGATATCGACCGGACAACTTCTTTGGGAGCAGCTGGATTTTTGACGAAATCCAGCTGCTCCCCGACGCAGCTCGCCGAAGAATTGAAAAAAATCGTCGGTAAAGAACCGGTTCCGCCAAAGGCGGAAACAGCTGCTGATGTTTTGCCCGCCCGGGAAACGCAAATAGAAAAACGAGAACTGAACGGCAAAAAGGTGCTTATCATCGAAGACGAGGATATTTTCATTGAAATGTTCGGAGATAAGTTGAAGCAGGAAGGATTTGAAGTTGTTGCGGCAAAAAACGGAAAATGGGGGCTCAAGGAAGCCGAAAAAGGCGGATTTGACTGTATTCTTCTTGATATGATGATGCCGGCGATGAACGGATACGAGGCTATTCAGGAGCTTCGCGCCAATGAAAACACAAGGAGCACCCCAGTGATAATCCTTTCCAATTCGGCGCTCGACAGTGAAGTTAAAAAAGCTCTTGGTCTGGGCGCCAGCGCCTATCATATCAAAACACAAATAACGCCCGGAGAAGTGGCGGAGGAAGTGAAGGAATTGATAAAACAGCGAACAGAGAACAACAAACAGTGAACAGTATTGTTCGTGTTTTTGTTTTGTCCACCTATTAATCGTTGGTTGCTGAATTGTTATGCGACGAACTCTTATTTCCGAAACAACTCAAAAAATAGGCGAGACCGTCAAAGTTTGCGGCTGGGTTCATGTCCGCCGCGACCACGGAAAAATTATTTTCATTGACCTGCGAGACCGAACAGAAATTTTGCAGTGCGTGATTGTTCCCTCGAATAAAGAAGTTTATGAAATCGGAAAAAAATTACGTGGTGAATTCGTGGTGGAAATGAGAGGGGAAATAAAAAAGCGTCCCGAAAAAACCGTCAATCCGAACATTCCCACGGGTGAAATAGAACTCGAAGTGAAGGAATTGAAAATTTTAAATGAAGCTAAAACTCCGCCTTTTGAAATAAATCGGGACACAAAAGAAGTGGACGAAGAAATCCGCCTCAAGTATCGTTATCTGGACCTCCGTTCCGAGAGAATGAAAAAAAATCTCGAAATGAGGGCGAAAGTGGTGAAATTCATACGCGATTTTTATACCAATAAAGGATTCCTCGAGGTGGAAACCCCGATTCTAACCAAAGGAACTCCGGAAGGGGCACGCGAGTTCGTTATTCCTTCAAGATTGCATCCGGGGAAATTTTACGTTCTTCCGCAGTCGCCCCAGCAATTCAAACAACTTCTGATGGTGGCGGGCGTTGAGAAATATTTCCAAATCGCCAAATGTTTCCGTGATGAAGACCAGAGGGGCGACCGTCAGCCGGAATTCACCCAACTTGACGTCGAGATGAGTTTTTTCGATGAAAAAGAAATTCGCGGAATTTTTGAAGAATGCCTCATCGGATTGGTCGAAAAATTATTTTCCGAAAAAAAGATTGCTCAAATTCCATTTCCGGTATTGAGTTATGAAGGAGCGATGGAAAAACACGGAACGGACAAGCCTGATCTTCGAAAGGATAAAAACAATCCCGACGAGCTGGCCTTTTGCTGGATAATGAATTTTCCCCTTTTCGAAAGAGATAAAGACAGTCAATTGGGATCAACCCATCATCCGTTTACCGCTCCCGTCGACGAAGATTTGGGCCTGCTCGAAAAAAAACCGGAAAATGTGAGGGCGCAAGCCTATGACATTGTCCTCAACGGAGTTGAAATCGGAGGAGGAAGCATCCGGATTCACAAAAAAGAACTTCAGCGCAAGATTTTTGAAATACTTGGTCTGGACGAGAAAACTATTCAAGAAAGGTTCGGCCATATACTGGAAGCTTTCGAATTTGGCGCGCCTCCACACGGAGGAATCGCGCCGGGCATTGACCGGCTTGTTATGCTCCTTATGAATGAGCCGAATATTCGGGAGGTGATGGCTTTTCCGAAAACGGGGGAGGCGGAAGACCTGATGATGGGCGCGCCAAGTGAAATTGATGACAAACAACTGAAGGAAGTTCGAATAAAACGAATCTTCTAGGCCACCGCAGATACATGAAATTAAAACACAAAGAAAAACTCAACAAAAATATCATAAAATACCTTTATATCTCGACTTTTTTGCTGGGGATTGCCTCGGCTTTTATTTTGTACCTCGAGTCGGATTATTTCAAAGTGGCGTTCCAGAGCGAAAATATCACCCCGTTTTATATTGTCGCGTATGGAATCGCTCTCGTTTTGATGCTGAATTGGCATCATCTGGTCCGCCTTTACGGAAAGATGAGGGTTTTCCAGTTTTCGCTTTTTGTGAAGATCGTGCTTTCCTTTTTTTTGGCGCTGCTTCCCGTTTCAATCTGGAGCGTCTGGCTGCTGGTCGTATATATCACTTTCACGGTGATCAGCTGGCTCGATATGGACATTCTTCTCGAGGCGTGTTCGGTCGACAAAAAAACTGGAAAAATTCGCGGCTTGTATCTCACTATCGAAAACGCGGGGTATCTGGCGGCTCCTTTTTTCTCGGGATATCTTGTGAACAGATACGGCTTTCAATCAGCTTTCGGAGTTTCTTTTGTTATTTTGCTTTTTGTTCTGATTATCGCGTCGGCAAAAATAAAAAACGTCGACCACTGCCCGCTCAAGAAAACCAACTTTATGGATTTCACGAGAATTATATTTTCGCGAAAAAACATAATGAAAACTTATTATGTCTCCTTTTTGCTTGAGTTTTTCTACGCTCTCATGATCATCTATACGCCGCTTTATCTTCTCGACCTTGGATTTGACTGGTTTCAGATCGGAAAAATATTCACTTTTATGCTGATTCCATTCGTGCTTTTCCAGTATCCGGCGGGGTATCTCGCTGACACGAAATACGAAGAAAAAGACATGATGGCCGCGGCACTCCTCATTCTCGGGTTATCCACGGCTTCGATTTATTTCATCGGTCCGGTAAGCGCCATTGTTTGGGCGGCGGTTCTCTTCGCGACCAGAATCGGCGCCAGCCTCATTGAAATTTTGCGGGATTCCTATTTCTACAAGCGCATTGACCAGACGGACGTGGACATCACCGATTTTTTTCGCACCGTTCGGCCCATCGCCTATATTGTCGGCTCGCTCATCGCCGCGCCCATCGTGTTTGTTTTCCATATCAAGCTGATTTTCGTTATAATAGGAATAACGGCGCTCACGGGAATTCCGGTCAGTTTGTCTTTGGCCTCGAGCCGAATCCCGCCACAAATTGTTAAGAATTAATTTTAAAAATATGGTTTCCAAAAAAATCTTCGACTATCTCAAGAAAAAAAAGTATAAATTCGAAATAATCGAACATAAAACCACTTACACCGCCTTTGACACGGCCCGAACGACCCAAAAACAAGAGAAAAAGGTGAAGCCCGAAGAAATCGTAAAGGCGCTCGTCGTGAAAGCGGACAAGGACTATTTTTTGGCGCTTGTGCCGGCCGGCAAAAGGCTCAACAAAAAGAAGCTCTTGAAGGCCGCAAACGCGCTGAAAAAGAAGAAAAAAGAGAAGTCGTATAAAACTCTCAATCTCGCCAAAGAAGCCTGGATGAAGAAAAACATTCTCGGGCGTGTCGGCGCCACTCCGCCGTTTCGAGAGCTTGTCAAACTTGATATATACGTTGACGGAGTTCTCGCTAAACAAAAAAGTCTGTATCTGGGCTCGGGAGAATACGAATATTCTATAAAAGTGCCGGCAAGTCAGTACCTGAAAAGTGAAATACCCATAAAAGGGAGCTTTTCAATGAAAAAATGAAGATAAGACAGTTATAGTATTTCTATGTATAACGTGAAAATCCCAAAATTTGAAGGGCCGCTGGATCTGCTGCTGGAGCTTATTGAGGAGCAAAAGCTTGATATCACCGAAATGTCAATCGCGAAAGTGGCCGGCGATTATCTGGAATTCGTGCGGAGCGAAGAAAACATCAGCCTTGAGAACCTGGCGGAATTTGTGAATATCGCTTCAAAAATAATCCTCATAAAATCCCGGAGCATCCTTCCGACACTTGAAGTGAAAGAGGATGAGGAGAAAGAAATCAAAGACCTTGAAGAACAGCTCCGGCTTTACAAAAAATTCAAAGAAGCGGGGAACAAAATTGAATTCCTGCTCAAGGACAAAAAGAAGCTTTATTCCCGTGATTACCTCCTCGGAATATCGTCTGTTTTTGCTCCTCCAAAAAACTTGAACGCGTTCGATCTCAAGAAAACTTTCCAGAAAATCATTGATCAAATCATCCTTCCGGAAAAGCTTCCCAAAGAAGCCGTTCGTGATATAATTACCCTTGAGGACAAAATAAACGAGCTTCAGAAAACTCTCGAAGCGAGAGTTGAGTTGAGTTTTTCCCAAATGAAAGCTTCCGCCCATGACAAAATAGAAGTAATTGTGAGCTTTTTGGCGCTTTTGGAGCTCGTGAAACAAAGAATTGTGGCAGTTGAACAGAGCAAAATATTTTCCGAAATAAAAATATCAAAAAACGTAACCGGTGATTCGTAATTGGCGGTTAGGATCTATCTTAACTGCAAATTACAAATTGCAAATTACCCGTTGGAAACTCAAAAACTCAAATCAACTCTGGAAAGCCTTCTTTTTGTTTCTGGTGAGCCGGTGAAGTTTGCAAAATTGGCCAAAATCTGCCAGGTTGGAAAGAAAGAAATCGAAGAAGCGCTCAATGATATGGACAGCGCCTGGCAGGAACAAAAAAGAGGCTTAAGGATAATAAAAAAAGGCGAATCCGTTCAGCTGGGTACCGCAGCCGAAAACGCCGAATTTGTAAACCAGCTCGTTTCCGGTGAGCTGAACGCCGATCTTTCCAAATCAGCCCTCGAAACGTTGTCGATTGTCGCTTACCGCGGTTCGGTCACAAGATCCCAAATCGAGGCCATCCGGGGAGTGAACTGCAGTTATGTCTTGCGAAGCCTTCTTCTGCGCGGGCTGGTTGAGCGCAAAGAAACAGCCGATATTCGCGGTTATCTTTATGAAATATCTTTTGAATTTTTGAAAACTCTCGGTATTCAAAGCGCCAAACATCTTCCGGACTGGGAAATTTTGTCAAAAAACGAAAAGGTTGAAGAGGTTTTGAAAATAAACAGTCAGGAATAAAATTTCACTTCCGCCGGGGATTCTTTTTAAGGATTCGTCGTACGCTTCGGGAACAAAAAGTTGCACATCCATTGAACTCATGAATACTCTCGCCACAATCTTGATAGTCGTGTTTCTCCCATTCAATTATTATTTTGCCGGTTTTTTGAACGCGCCCCGAAACGCGCCTGCCGAAGAAAGCAGGATCCAAGAAAATCGCGACGCAAAAAAAAGCGAAAACGCGGCCGCGGATAAAAGTTTCAAAGGCAGCCTTTCTGAAGACAAAGCGCAAAAAGAAGGTTTTGGCGGATCGGGGTACGTTCCCCAAAGAAAAAAAAATTATTATGACACAAAAATTTTCGCGAGCTCCTCGGTTGTCATTGACGTTGATTCCGGAACGATTCTTCACTATGACGAAGGACGGCTGCGGATGCCGATTGCTTCACTGACAAAAATGATGACGGCGGTTGTCGTGATGGAAAAGATGAAAAATCTGGACGAAGTGGTGACCATCGATGAAGAAGCGACTTTGGTTGACGGAACAAAAGTAGGCTGCCCGCGAAGCGGATATTGCGTTGATGAAAGACTGCGGAAAGGAGAAAAGGTGACTGTCAAGGATCTTCTGATGGCAATGCTCCTCAATAGCGCCAATGACGCGGCAGTCGCGCTTGGAAATCATATCGCTGGCTCACAAAAAGAATTTGCCGAGCTGATGAACAAAAAGGCGGAGGAATTGAACTTGGGAGATTCAAAATTTTGCAATCCATCGGGGCTTGACGAGGACAACTGTTTTTCTTCGGCCTATGATCTTGCTAGAATTACTGCCTATTCAATGAGGTATGATCTCATTTGGAAAATAATGAAAACGCCGGAAGTGGAAATCGGCTCCTGCGACGGAAAATTCTCCCACCGCCTCAAAAATACAGACGTTCTGCTCGGCCAAATTCCCAATTGTCTCGGAGGAAAAACCGGTTTCACTTACAACGCGGGAAAATCGCTTATGCTGGCAGTCGCCGATCCCGCAACCGGTAAACACAAGGTCATCTCCGTAATTTTGAATGACAACAATCGCTGGGAGGATATGACAAAACTCATCAATTGGACGTTCGAGAATTATGAATGGAAATAGTATGAAATTTGCCGATATAACAACCCTACCCGCCGCAATGGCCGTGCTCAAGATTTGGATCTTGGGAACTTTGTCGTTCCTCATCGCGATGTTTTGGACTCCTGTTCTCACGCATTTCTTATACAAATATAAAATCGGCGCGCAAATCAAAAAAAAATCGGTTGATGGGCAAAAGGCGCCGGTTTATTATGGTCTTCACAGAGATAAAAGCGGTACTCCTTCAATGGGCGGAGCGCTTGTTTGGGGAACAGTTTTGTTTCTGGCTGTCTTTATGTATCTTGTCACTCCGTTTTTCAGCGCAAAAATCATCACTCGACTTGATTTTTTGAGCCGTTCGCAAACTTGGCTTCCGTTTTTTGCTCTTGTTTCGGCCGCGATCTTGGGAGCATTTGATGATATATTCAGCGTCCGCGGATGGGGAACGAACAAGGGCGGCGGAATCCGGTTTCTCTACCGTTTCGGCTGGTTGGTCGTCATTGCGGTCGCGGGAGCGCTCTGGTTCCACTACAAACTTGAGTTCGATTCAATCCATGTTCCGGGAGTCGGCAATTTTGAAATTGACTGGTGGTATATTCCGTTTTTCACGTTCGTGGTTTTGGCCACGGCGTTTTCATCGAATATCACCGACGGCTTGGATGGACTCAACGGCGGGATTCTGCTCATCGCCTACGCCGCTTTCGGCGTAATCGCTTTTGCGCAGGACAAAATAAATCTGGCCGCTTTTTGCGCAGCAATATGCGGAGCCCTTCTTGCTTTTTTGTGGTTCAATATCTATCCGGCAAGGTTTTTTATGGGAGACACGGGGGCGGTTTCGCTCGGCGCGACGCTGGCAGTGATTGCCATGCTCACAAATTCCGTTTTAATTCTTCCGATAATCTGCTTGGTTTACGTCATTGAAGCGGGTTCGGTCATTGTCCAGCTAACATCAAAAAAAATATTCGGTCGCAAAATTTTTCTCTCTACCCCAATTCACCATCATTTCGAAGCCCTTGGCTGGCCGGAAACAAAAGTGACGATGCGCGCCTGGATTCTAACGGGCGTGGCAGCCAGCATAGGTCTTATTATCGGGATATTGGGAATGGGGTGAAAGAAAACGCAGAATTAAAAATGAAAAGCTAAAAATTTTGGAGTCGCCTGTCTGCCGACAGGCAGGCTTCGCGACAATTATCTTATGAAGTACTTACGCAATATAGATTTTAAAAACAAACGAGTCCTCATCCGCGCTGACTTCAATGTGCCAGTCGAAAATGGGATTATTGGGGATGATTCCCGCATTCGCGCCACACTCCCAACGATTGAATTCATTCTAAAGCAGCCCAAATCAAAAATTGTTATCATTTCCCATCTCGGACGGCCGGACGGGAAAGTGAATCCCGAATTTTCCCTGAAACCCGTGGCGGAAAAACTCAAAGAGCTTCTCGGGAGAAAAATAATTTTCATCGATGACATAGCCAGTGAAAAGGGCGGAAAAATCGCCAGAAATTTGACGGATGGCGAAGCGGCAATCGCGGAAAATATCCGCTTTCACGCGGAAGAAGAAAAAAATAACGAAGAGTTCGCCATGAATATTTGTCGTCATTTCGGCGTTTTTGTGAATGATGCTTTTAGCGTATCGCACCGCGCCCACGCGACAACAGCGCAAATTCCGCGCTTCAAGCCTTCCTGCGCGGGTTTTTTGATGGAAAAAGAAATAAAAGAGCTGTCAAGGGCGCTAAAGCCCGCTCAAAGGCCGTCCTTGGCGGTTATTGGCGGCGCGAAAATCGAAACCAAGCTTCCGGTGATTGAAAATCTGGCGAAAATATACGACGTGGTTTTGGTCGGCGGAAAAATATCCGTCGAAGCCAAGGAAAAAAACATGAAATTTTCTCAAAACGTCATTCTGCCGGAAGATTTTTCCGACGGTAATTTTGATATTGGTTCCAAAACGATTGGGAAATATGTTATGGCTATTTCGGCCGCTTCTTTCATTGTTTGGAACGGGCCGATGGGGAAATTCGAAGACGCTGAATTTCGAAAAGGAACGGACGCGATTTACGAGGCAATCGTGAATGCCGACGCCTGGAAAATAGCCGGCGGAGGAGAGTCTGTTGAATACATCAATTCCCAAAAAGGCGCCGACAAATTCAATTTTGTTTCTTCCGGCGGGGGAGCGATGCTCGAATTCTTGAGTGGAAAAAAGTTGCCGGGGATAGAAGCCTTAGAATAAATTTTAATCAATCCTGGCTGCGAATTAAGAATCGCGTACGAATTCGTATATTAGTAAAAGATTCGTAATTCGTAGACAATATTAATAATATGAATCATATAAAGAAAATCACTGCATTGGAAATTCTCGATTCTCGCGGAAACCCGACCGTGAAAGCGACCGTGGGGCTTGGAAGCGGAGTTTTTGGTTCGGCTTCGGTTCCATCCGGCGCTTCAACGGGAAAACACGAAGCATTGGAGCTGCGGGATAATGACACCCGATACACCGGATTGGGCGTTTTAACCGCTTGCGAAAACATCAGAAAAACAATCGCGAAAAGGATCGCTAGATTTGATATTACGGATCAGAAAAAAATAGACGAAACTCTCGTCGAACTTGACGGAACGGAAAACAAATCCAGTCTTGGCGCCAACGCGATTCTGGCCGTCTCTCTCGCTTCGGCCCGAGCCGCCGCGAAGTCGGAAAATGTCCCGCTTTACCAATATCTTGCCGAAACTTTCGGCTTCAAAAAGCCGAGGAGTGTTCCGACCGCTTTTTTCAATGTTTTGAACGGCGGGGCACATTCCGATTCCGGACTTTCCATCCAGGAATTTCAGATTATTCCCCGTGAATTCAAAAATTTCGCCGAAAAACTGCAAGCAGCCAGTGAAATCTTTCAGAAACTGAAGGGCATTCTCGCAAATGCCGGATTTCCGGTTGGAGTGGGCGACGAGGGCGGATTCGCTCCAAAAGTCGAAAGCAATACCGAGGCTCTTGATTATATCGAGAAAGCAATCGGGGAATCCGGTTACAATTTCAGCGGGACTATTTCCATCGGAATTGACGCCGCCGCCTCGAATTTTTTTGATGCTGGTCAACAAACTTACACCCTGAAGCCGGAAAATATTTCTCTTGAAGCGGAAAGGCTCGTCGCGCTTTATCAAGAGTGGAAGAAAAAATACAAATTATTTTCAATTGAGGACGGATTGGCGGAGGATGATTTTGAAAACTGGAAAAAATTGAACAAAAAAATGGGCGAAAATACTCTTATTATCGGCGATGATCTGCTGGTGACAAACACTTTGCGTCTCGAAAAAGCGCTTTCGTTATCCGCTGTCAATGCGGCAATCGTGAAACCGAATCAGATTGGAACACTCTCTGAAACTTTCGAGTTTATAAAAAAGTGCCAAAAAAACAAACTGGTAATCATTGTTGCTCACCGAAGCGGAGAAACGGAAGACGATTTCGTCGCCGATCTTGCTGTCGCCGCCGGCGCCCAATTCGTGAAATTCGGCGCGCCGTGCCGGGGAGAGCGAACGGCGAAATACAACCGATTATTAGAAATAGAAAATGAGCTCAAATAAACCCCGCACCAAATTTCATAAAACAACGGAAAGCATTGAAATAATTTCAAAGACAAGAGATTATGGGAATTTGGTGCGGGGTAAACCAACAATTCTCGCGATCCTCGATGGTTGGGGAATCGGCCTGAAAAACAAAAACAACGCGATTTGGGTTGCTAAAACTCCCGCCTTTGATTATTTAGCAAAAAGATATCCATTCAGCCAACTTGGCGCGACAGGAATGGACGTTGGCCTCGACAACCACCAAACCAGCGGTTCCGAAACAGGCCACATGAATATTGGCGCCGGCCGGATTGCAATTCAGGATTCGCGAATCATTTCTGAAAGCATAAACACCGGAACATTTTTTCACAATTCCGCTTTTTTGGGAGCAATCAATCACGTAAAAAAGAACAATTCCGATTTGCATTTGATGGGACTTCTCGGAAACATCGATAGCCCGCATATGAACCCCTATCATCTTGAAGGACTGCTGATTCTTGCCAAGAGAAGCAAAGTTGAAAACGTCTATATTCATTTTTTCACTGATGGCCGCGATTCATACCCCAATAGCGCCATCGACCACGTAAGGGAATGGAAGAAAAGAATTTATGATGTTGGCGCCGGAAAAATTGCGAGCCTCATCGGCCGATTCTACGCCATGGATCGCGCCAAAAACTGGAAACGGCTGGGGATTGCCTACGACCTTCTGGTCAACGGCAAGGGGGATAAATACAAAAATTCGGAAGACGCGATCAGTAGCAATTATAAAAAGGGAATTAGTGACGAGTATACACAACCTTCAGTTATAATTGGGAATGGAAAGCCGGTTGCCCGTATAAAAAACAATGACGCCGTAATTTTCTATAATCTCCGCTCCGACCGGGCCCGCCAATTTACCAAACTTTTTGTCCTGGAAAAATCAGCCGAAACAAAACTTCCCAGCCCGCGACTCAAAAATTTATACTTTGTCGCCATGACGCATTTCGGCCCCGATCTTCCCGTGCACACGGCTTTTTTGAGCAATTCCGTTGATGGAACTTTGCCGGTCGCCCTCCGGGATCTGCGCCAGCTCTATGTCGCCGAGACGGAAAAATTCGCTCATATAACATACTTCTTGAACGGCGGCTACGCCGATCCGATTGCCGGGGAGGATCGTCTTATGATTCCTTCTCCCGTAATTGACAATTACGCCAAAAAACCGGAGATGTCGGCTCCCAAAATCACCGATGAAACCTTGAAATTTTTGAAGGCCGAAAAATATGATTTTATAGCCGTAAATTTTGCCAACGCCGATATGGTCGGCCACACCGGAAACATAAAAGCGGCGATAAAAGCCGTCGAGGCGGTCGACAAATCGGCTGCGAAAATTTATAAAGAAGTATCGAAGCGCGGCGGAACGCTTGTTGTCACTGCCGATCATGGAAACGCCGACTGCATGTGGGATGAAAAAGCAAATCTCCCGATGACATTTCACACCAAGAATCCGGTGCCGTTCATTATTTGCGCCGACAAATTTCGCGGAAAAAATCTTGGGTCCGGCGGTGTTCTCGGTAACATCGCTCCGACATTGTGTGATATGATGGAAGTGGAAAAACTAAAAGAGATGAAATTGAAAAGTTTGTTGTAAAAAATTTTTTTGGGAAAAAATATATGACCTACGATCTAGTAAGTATCGGCTCGATAACAAAAGACATTTTCCTTTCAACGGACAGAGGGGAGATTTTCAAAACTCCGAAAGATAAATTGGCACCCGAGTGGCTCGGGTTTGAATTGGGAGAAAAAATTTGTGTCGATGAAATTTCCGAAAATATTGGCGGTGTGGCATCCGGGCTGGCAATAGGCACAAAAAAACTCGGCCTGAAATCCGCTTCTCTCGGCACAATCGGAAGAGACGGAACCGGCGAATGGATCCTAAACGAAATGAAGGAATTCAAAATAGACACATCGTGCGTCGTGGTTGACCCAAAAAGAAAATCGGCCATTTCGATTATTTTAGTGGACCAAAAAACAGGCGAGCGGGTGATATTTTATGAAAAATCTTCCGGGGCGATCAATCTTTCCGCTCTTAAGCGCGCGAAAACCAAATGGCTTTCCGTTTCGTCGCTCACCGGAAACTGGAGTAAGGAGGCCAATGATATTTTGGCTTATATAAAGCAATATAACGCGCGATTGATTCTTGCCCCAAGCACAAGTATGATTCGAGACGGATACAAAAATCTGAAAAAATTATTTAAAAACGCGGAAATGGTTTTTCTCAACCGAAACGAAGCGATTGAAATTGCGTTCAACGAAAAAACAAGGGCTTCTGGCGTGAACAATTTGATCAAAATATTGCATAAACTCGGACCAAAAATTATCTGCCTCACCGACGGCGCAAAAGGCGCTTACTGCTCGGATGGCAAAAGGGTATGCTATTCTCCGATCAAAAAAGTGAAAACAGTGGACGTCACCGGCGCCGGCGACGCGTTCGCGAGCGGATTTTTGGGAATTTATCTCAAAGGCGCATCAATCGAAAAAAGCTTAAAAATGGGAATTTCAAATAGCGCGAATGTCGTCAAATACATCGGAACAACAAGGGGATTGCTAACAAAATGAAAAATCTCCAAAAACTCTTCAACCCAAAATCCATCGCCATTGTTGGCGCGTCGCCCAAAAATGAAAAATTGGGATATATTTTGGCACGAAATATTTTGAGTGGCGGATGGAGAGGCAAATTATATTATGTAAATCCGAAATACTCGCGAAACAAAAGTGCGTATCTCGCTAATTTGAATGAGATCAGGAAGCCGGTTGATCTGGTTTTGGTTGTTATCCCGGCGCCGTTCGTAAATCAGGCGATTGAAGAAGCTACTCTTGCGCGTCCAAAGATTGAAAATTTCGTTGTGATTTCTGCCGGCTTCAAGGAAATAGGAAAAGAGGGCCAAAAACTTGAAGAAGGATTGGAAAATATTGCAAAAAAGCATAAGCTCAATATTCTCGGTCCGAATTGCCTCGGCTTCATCAATCCTTCGCAAAAACTGAACGCGACATTCACCCAGCCCCAGTTCAAAAAAAATGGATTCGGGCAAGCATCGGGCAAATTCAAACCCGGAAAAATCGCCATTGTTTCCCAATCGGGAGCGCTGGCGGTGGCTCTTCTTGATTGGACTCAAAATCTCTCGGTCGGATTTTCAAAAGTGATTTCCATCGGCAACAAAGCGGCGCTTGATGAGTGCGATATTTTGAATTTTCTCGCCGCAGACAAAAAAACCGAAGCTGTCGCTCTTTATCTCGAGGATATAAAAGACGGACAAAAATTCGCCGAAACAGCGGGAAAAATTGCCAGTCAAAAACCGCTTATCGTCATAAAAGCGGGAAAAAACCGAGCCGGACAAAAGGCGATTTCCTCACACACCGGTTCGCTCGCTCAAGACGAAGGCATTTTGGAAGCGATTTTTGAAAAATTAAACATTGTTGAAGCGAAAACAATCGAAGAATTTCAAAATCTTATTCTTTATTTGAATGCCGACAAAATTCCGGCCAAAAAAGAGATCATTATTCTCACCAACGCCGGCGGACCGGGAGTTTTGGCCTCCGATTTCATCGGAAACTCAAAAAGTCTGAAGCTTCTCAAAATTCCATCCGGAATGAAGGTCGAGCTCAAAAAATATCTTCCCGGAAGCGCGTCGGTTGAAAATCCAATCGACATTATCGGCGATGCCGCGCCGGAGCGATATAAAAACACACTGAAAATAATTTCTCGAAAATTTGCCGCCAATCCGCTTCTCGTCATCCTCACTCCTCAATCGCAAACCGATCCGGAAAATGTGGCGAGAATATTGAAAGCTTACAAGCGAAAGTTTCCGGCTTTCGCGGCGGTATTCATGGGTGGGGCGAAAGTGAAAACGGCCGCTGAATCTCTTCGTCAAAACGGAATTGCCAATTTTGAAAATCCGGAGGAAGCGCTCTCGGCGATTGAAAAACTGGCTAAATACAATCTTCAAAAGAAAAAAGCGGGTTTCATTTTCAGGCAGAAAGATATCCAGCTCAAATTGAAAACAAACGCGATTATCCAATCGGTAATTCAAGAAAAAAGAAAAATGCTTTTCTGGAGCGAGACGGAAAAAATATTCAAAAGCTACGGGATAAGACTCGCAAATTCGATCAGCTTTGAAAATTTGTCCGGAATAAATCTGAAAAAAATCACTTACCCCCGCGTTCTCAAAACAGACGACCCGAAAATTATCCATCGCTGGGACAAAAAAGCCGTGTTTCTCGGCATTCAAAACGAAAAGGGATTCCGTCACGCTTTTCAAAAAATAAAAAAAACAACCGGAGCCGGAAAATTTCTCGCGCAACCAATGGCAAAGCCTGGACTTGGAATGATTGTCGGCCTCAAACGCGACTGGTCTTTCGGGCCGGTTATTGTCGTTGGTTGGGGCGGAACATACACGGAAATCTTCAAAGACCGGGTTATTCTCGTCCCGCCGCTCACGGCCGATGAGATAAAAAATCAGTTGCAAAAACTCAAAATATTTCCCATTTTAAGCGGTTTTCGCGGTGAAAAAAAATATAACCTTGACGAAATCGCGAAAATAGTTCTCGCTCTCCAAGAAATTGTCGCCGAGAATCCGGACGTGGACCAAATTGATATAAATCCGGTGTTGCTGTATAATAACGGCAGCAAATATCAAATATTGGACGCTAAAATTTATTTTTAAGGTTCGACCTTAGAAATCGAAAAGGTTGCGCCTTGAGCAAAAATATGGCCGACGGGAAAAAATCAAAAATTCTCATAGTCGACGACAATGACGCCGTTCGCGAAACATACGTTCAGGTATTCAAGCAAAAAGGATTTGACGTTATAAGCGGAGTTGACGGCGTGGAAGGGGTCGATCTGGCCACTAAGGAAATTCCTGACGTAATTTTGACTGGAATTATCATGCCCCGAATGGACGGCTTTCAACTCATAAAGACTCTCCAGGAAAACGTGCAGACTCGAGATATTCCAATTGCCGTTCTTTCCCATCTTGGACGCGAAGAAGATCGGAAAAAAACACAGGAGCTCGGAATAAACGAATTTATCGTCCAAGGAACAATCACTATCAACGAAATTGTTGGAAAAATAAGAAGTCTCCTGAAAAGCGGCGAAAGCTACAAGCTGAGTTTCGATCCATACGCCTGGGACGCGCCAAGACTCGCCAAAAATCTCGAGGCTGGGACATTCGAATGTCCCAGCTGCCGGGAAAAGGTGGTTTTGGAAGTGAAACCTAAAGCGGAGAAAAAAGGCTACGACGCGATTCTCAAGTGCCCCAAATGCGATTTTGTTCTGTGAAGAAACACAGACTAAACGAATAAAAAACGCGAATAAACGAAAATTGGGTTGTCGTATTTTTTTATGAACTGGGTCATAAAGCCCTCTCCGGAAGTTCCGAACAAGCTAAAATCGGTTTCCTTGAATCCAATAACTCTCCGGTTGCTTATCCAGAGAGGTTTTTTTTCTGAAGAAGCCGTCAGAAAATTTTTGAACAGCCGATATGAAGATCTGCATTCTCCCGAAAATCTCTCGGGCATCAAAGAGGTACTCAATAGAATTCGAAAAACAATAGAAAAAAAGGAATCCATCGTGATTTTTGGCGATTATGACGCTGATGGCATCACTTCGACCACGCTTCTCAAGGAAACACTTGAAAGGTTGGGCCTTTGCGTTCAAACATATATTCCGGACCGCAACAAAGAAGGTTACGGACTCAACAACAAAGCGATCGATTTCATAAAAAAAGAATATAGTCCCAAGCTGCTTTTCACTGTCGACTGCGGCATATCGAACGAAGAGGAGATAAAATATGTCCGCAAGCAAGGCATTGACGTGATCGTCATTGATCACCATTCCATTCCCAAAAAATTGCCGGCTGACTGCGTTCTCATCAACCCGAAACTCCCCAATCAAAAATATCCCTTTCGGGACCTAGCTGGAGTAGGCGTGGTTTTCAAAGTCTGCCAGGCTCTTTGGAAAAAATTTATTCCAAAAGAAATCGGCCAATTGAAATGGTTTTTGGATATTGTCGCTATCGGGACGGTTGCGGACTGCGTTCCGCTTGTTGATGAAAACCGGATACTTGCCAAATTCGGCCTGATTGTCCTTCAAAAAACAAAGCGGATCGGCATTCAAGAGATTATAAAAACCGCCCGTCTCAATATTGGAGACAGAAATCCTCCCAGTGCCGAAAATATCGCTTTCCAGATAGGGCCGCGGCTGAATGCCGCCGGAAGAATGGACCATGCTGACATCACTCTGAATCTTTTGTGCGAAAATGACCCGGCAAAAGCGCGTGTCGCGGCACTCGAGCTCGAAAGCAAAAATAGCGAAAGGCAGAAAGTGACCCAAGAAGTTTACGGTGAGGTGAAAGCCACTCTTCAAGCAGGAAAAGAATATCGCTTGATTATCCGAAAAGGCGCGCACTGGCCGCTGGGAATTCTGGGAGTGGTTGCCGGAAAGATTGCGGAGGAATACAACTGCCCGGTTTTCATTCTGCGGGACGGCGGGCAATTGATTGAGGGTTCCGGACGCAGCATCGAAATCTTCGATTTAATTGCCGCCGTGAGCCAAATTGACAAGAATCTTGAAAAATACGGAGGGCACGCCCAAGCCATGGGAATCAAAGTGAAGCCCCGAAATCTCGCTCAATTTGAAAAAGATTTGCTGAAAATAATTGAAAGGGATTATGATAAGAATACCTGGGGAAAAAGGATTCACATCGATGCCGAGCTCGAACCTTCCGAAATTGACTGGGATATTGTCTCGGAAATCAGAAAATTCGAACCTTTCGGAGAAGGAAATCGCGAACCGTTGCTGCTCACAAAAAATTTGATTGTTCGCGAACTCAAGGCGGTTGGAAACGGACAAAAGCATCTCAAGTTTGTTTTTGGCCTTGGCGGATCGGAAAAAAAATTGCTTGAGGGAATATATTTCAAGGGAGGCGAGCGAGCGGCTGAATTTCGCGTCGGAGACGAAGTTTCCGTCGCTTATAACCTTCGCTCAAACGAGTGGAACGGCAATCATCGAATCGAACTCCATATCCTTGATATCAAGAAGGGATATAATACTCACCAGTCCACCAGCTAAAGCTGGTGGGTTGAGTCGGGACTAAAAGTCCCT
>JASEHL010000012.1 GCA_030018805.1 Patescibacteria group bacterium | reverse complement strand
TAAAGTCTTCGCCTAAAGGCGAGGGAATTTCTCCCATTCCCCGAGGGGGACATTATTAATTTGAATTTTCACTGCCGGGATGATGAAAAATAAAAAGAAAAACAGAAAAATATTTAAAGTTTTTTATTGCGCAATCATACTCGCCCTTTTTTCGACGATTAATGCACACTACGCAAAAGCTTACAACGTCGGCGACCGATGCAGCAGCGACACAAATGCTACTTGCCAGAAGGCAGAAGGATGGCTGTTTTCGAGTTGCCCTTCGGGTTATTATACCGCCAGCAGTTTTACATCAAGCTTCGCGGATTGCGGTAGCGGATTAAAATGCTGCATAAACGAAAAAGATATCAATGAAAAAGAATCGTATAAAACGCCGACAGATAATTCAGTTTATAATAATAAAAACAATCCGAATACATCAAATACTTATTTCAACCAGGAAAAAATACCCGGAGCCGGGCAAACCGGAGATTTTGTTGAGTATATCAAACAGATCATTCGCTTCGGCTTCGCGGCTATCGGGATTCTCGCTCTTTTCATGCTTTCCGTCGGAGCCTATCAGTACTTGATGGCCGCCGCAAACCTGGCCAAGATTGAAAGCGCCAAAGAAACTATCAGCTCGGCGCTTCTCGGACTTGTTCTCGGCCTCACCGCTTTTCTCATTCTTCGCACCATCAACCCGCAACTGGTCAATTTGCAACTTTCCTCATCGGGAGGCGGAACGGGAGGCGCTGGAACCGCTCAAACGGGAACTCCCGGCGGGAAAGGGACAAATTATGGAAATGGCAATTGCGTTGAAGTTGGCTCCGGGCCATGTTCTCCTGAAAACCTGGCTGGCACTTTTGGTTCGGCCGCGAACCAGGCTTCAATTATTTGCAACTATGAAAGTCAAGGCAATCAAATGAAAGCCAGTAAATCGGACCTGTGCCAAGATGGCCGCTCCTTTTCTTGGGGATTGTTTCAAATAAACCTAACAGCCCATAACATAGGAGGCCTTAATTGTAAAGATGCATTTTCAGCAAAAAATTCTGCTTGCACGGTCATAAACGAGCCCCTCTATCAACAATGCATTCAAGCTGCCCAAGACCCGACCACGAATGTCAATTTCGCTAAAAGTTTGTATGGAAGAAACGGATGGGGCGACTGGGCAAGAACGAGAAAAGAATGCGGCTTATAAATTTGATCGGGGAGTTTAGCGTATTATAAAAATATGAAAAAAGTTTATTATATCCTAATCCCGTTGTTTATTGTCATGATTGCTTCCTCGATATATTTTGTGATCTCAAAAAAAAGAAATACGCAAAATCTTCCGCCCCAAATAACTTCTACTACGGAGCCATCCGCCAGTGATGAAAAAATGACGCTTACGATCAGTGGTGGAGACATCAAGATAAACAACCTCTACAAAAATCCAGTGGCTAAACTGTATCATAACGGAGTTCTGTTCAAGCAAACTCCCGATTTTGAAATGTCATTCTATCCGGACGACCAGGGTTTTATTATTTCTCTTCTCAATCCGGATCTCAAGAAATCCCGGGATGAAGCTGAAAAAGAATTTTTGGAAGAACTCGGTATTAATAAAGAACAGGCTTGTCTTCTGAAAATTTCTCTGGGCGTAACCGCGGATATCAACGAAAAAGCCGCCGGAGCCAATTATGGCTTGAGTTTCTGCCCGAACGGAAAGCCTCTTCCGACTGAATAGCCAAAAAACATCATGACCAAAAAAATCTTTGCCATATCCACTCTTTTTCTCGCGTTCGTTGTCGCCTTCGCTTTCATATACAATTTCGTTTTCAAAAAACCCTCTTCCAAAAAGGAAAGCGGGCAATCAACAGTTTCAAAAAACGCTCCAGCCGAAGAGGGCAAAATCGCCGACACAGGTAAAAATGGAGGACAGGCAAAAACTTCTCCGCCCGGCGCCGACAGCGCGTCTTCAAACGGCTCCGCCGCGTCTGGCGAGTCTTCCATAACCGCCGTCTCCGATGAGCCGGTTTTCGGCGCGACGATCTCGCCGGACGGAAAATTCGTCTATTATTTCTTGGCTTCGAGCGGCCAGTTGAACCAGGTTTCCCTTGACGGAAAATTGGACAAGGTTCTTTCCACGGAAAAATACGAGAACATAAAAAAGATTCTTTGGAACAGACAGAAAAACGCGGCAATCATCAAAACAAAAAACCCTTCCGGAAAAATAAAATATCTCACCCACAATCTCGCGACAAAAAAAATCTTCGTCCTGAAAGAAAACACAGATTCCGTGGCCTGGTCGAACATGGGCGACAAAATAGTTTATAAATATTTCGACCCGAAAACGAAAAAAAGGACCATCAGTCTTTCTGATCCTGACGGAAAAAACTGGAAAGGCCTTGCTGATTTCAATTTTCAAAACGTTGAAATCGCTCCCGTGCCAAACTCATCCGATATTTCTTTTTGGCCAACCGCCGACGCGCATTTGTCAACCGTTGTCGGCACTGCGCCTTTTGGCGGAGGAGACAAATGGGAAATTCTTCACGACCGTTTCGGCGCTGATTTTCTTTGGTCTCCGGACGGCGGAAGCGCCGCGGTGAGCTACACCGACCAAAAAGGCGGGCATAAAACCGATCTCGCCACGATGGACAAAAGCGGCAACCGGTTCCAACCGCTTGGTTTTCCGACATTTGTTTCAAAATGCGCTTGGTCGGCTGATTCAAAACTCCTTTTTTGCGCCCTGCCCGGAAATATCCCCGAAGCGGCAGTCCTCCCCAACGACTGGCGGGAAGGAAAAATCAAAACCGCAGACACTTTTTGGAAAATAGAGATGGCTGGCGGAAAAAAACAACGTCTCGTGGACACGGAAAAAATATCTCAATCATTCGATGTCCTCAATCCCTTTCTTTCGAAAGACGAAAAAGCCTTATTTTTCGTAAACAAGGCGGATGGAAAACTTTATAAACTTTCAATTTAAACCAAAAGGCAAAAACCAAATACCAAAAATACAAATCAAAAATGAAAAAACTTCGAAATATTTTTGGTCTTTTAGTCTGTATTTTTGGTTTTTGGTAGGCTTTCGCTGCGAGCGAAAGGGGTGGTGTGGCCTATTTGGTTTTTGGTTTCTTCTCTTGCCAGGAATAAATTTATCGCGATAACTACCCAAAATAGAATCGCCATATCATTTCTCCAGTACGTCGTGTCGACGAGACCATGAATGAGAAAGTAGAGCATGATAGCAAAGCATATAACTCCGTAAAGGCCGCGGGCCCCATCACCAAAATTATTTTCTTTGGACAGGCTTTCTTGAGTCTGTTTTTTTGTTTCATAGACTAGGGCGGCATGGCCTCCACCAGTTTTGGTGAAGGGGTAAACTTTTTTATTGTCGCGGAAAAATAATCCGATTAGCCAAATAAACCCGATTATCCCTAGCAGCCCCGCCTCGAGCCAAAAAGCAAGGTACAAGTTGTGCGGCTGGGGCACCGCCCACTCGAGATAAGGCGGGAAATATTTTTGGTATTCAAGATATGTGTTTTGAAAATTCCCCGGCCCGATTCCAAAAACAGGATTGTTTTTGACCATCAGTCCGGCCGATTTCCAGATCATTTCCCGAGACGCAAGTGATGATCTCGTTCCCTCACTTTCAATATTTTTTAGTTTGATGCTTGTGCCCCAAGCTAAAAAAACAATAATAAAAATCAACAAAAATACTGCCGTCCATTTTCGCATTAATTTAGCATATACAAGCCATAAATAGATTGCAGTGGCTACTCCTGCGGCCAGCCAAGCTCCGTAAGAATAAGTGAAATATAGATTTATACCAAGAAGCACTGCGCCGATTCCATAGGTTGTTTTTTCCAACTTTTTTTCTTCGTTAATGAACAAAAATAAGGCGACTAATAAAACCAGACTTAAAAACATCGCTAACTGATTAGGGGAGTCATAAAAAATCCGAAGTCGGCCGTCATAAGTTAGAAGTCCGAAAAACCAATAATAAATTCCTTCAATCGCGACTAGCATACCACCGAAAAAAATTGCTGCGAGCGACCACTTTAGAAGTTTTTCATTTTTTTTGAGACTGTCAAAAAAAATCACAGCAAAAAGGATTGGCAGGACAAACCAGCCCTTGAGAGCACCGAGGCCGACGTAATAGTTTTTGTTGGCTAAGATGGATAAAACTAGTCCGATGATTATCAGCGCAACGGGTATATTGTATCTGGTATCCGGTATCTGGTATTTTGAGTTTTTATTGAAAAACCAAACGATACAAAGTATAATTACTAAAATTTCAATTAAATTCAAAGAAACCCAATTATATTTTATTTTAATAAAATAAAAAGGGAGTAGAAATAAAGTGGAAAGAATTAGAATTTGCTGCAAACGTTTTGAAAATGACATATCCCATTAATAAGTTTTTAGTTTTTCGTTGTGGTTTTTCGTTTTTAGATTTTAGTTTTTAACTTAAATCTGTTTTATTTTCTTCGTCCCTGAAGATAAGGGCAGACTTAGCGCTAGCATGACTAAAAATATAACCAATATCTGCGGCGACCAGATCGGCGTGTCGAAAATCCCGTGAATGAGAAAATACACAAGTCCTGAAGCTATCCCTAAGTCCAGAACATTCTTTGAAGCGATATTCCGCCGAAAACTGACCAGGATCAGGGCCAAAAAAACAAACCCGTTCAGAATTCCCGTTTCCGCCGCGATATCAAGAAAAGTATTATGAGCATAAATCGAGGAACGTTCACCCGAAGTCGGATCTATGTATGCGGAATAATTCCCCAGCCCGATCCCGGAAAGAGGGTAGTCTCTTGTCACCTCGGCCGCTTGCCGCCAATTCTTAATCCGCTCCGCGTTGGAACCTTCTTTGAAATTAAGCGCTGACGCGAACCGGCTTTGGATTGTCCCTTGGAAAAATACAGCTGCTAAAAAAATCAAAATGGCGCCCGCTATCGCAACCTTTCCTATATTTTCTAATCTTATCAACAAAACAGCGAGAAAAAATAAGCCCCCGACAATGACTCCGAGATACGCCCCCCTCGAAAAAGAAAAAATGATCGAAAAAAACATGAGCGCTTCGCCGGTACCGGCGATTATTTTCCATTTTGTGTTCTGTTCCCAGGCAAAATACCCCAGCCCGATGAAAAAACAAAGGCTCACGAAAAAAGAAAACATATGCGGGTCGGGGAAAAAACCAAACGCCCTCATCCACGTTTCTCCCGAAACATTGACGAGCCAGCTTGGATTTTCCGCCACCAATTTTCCGAAAGAGTTTCCCAGAAAAAACGGGGTGATATTCCTCCATATTTTTAGCACCGGACCGAGTCCAATCAAAAAGGGGAGAGCAAATTGCCCCAATCCGACCACAGCCGCCAAGGTTCCGCTTGCCCAGATCGCTCTCATCGCATAAATCCTGAACTTGGAATCCCGCGCCAAGTCCGCCGCGACAAAATAAACTGGAAATATTGAAAACAAATATAGAGTTTTTCTGATTCCCTTTGAAAAATCCAGCCCAACGAAAATCGAAATGGCCGCCAAAAACAAAAGAGCCAGCAAAAGCCATGTTTCGGCGCGATTGGCGATCCAAATTTTCTTTTTCGCCATTCCCTGGACCAGCCACAGCGAAAAAACAACCGGAATCAAAATCCGCGTTGTCACCAAATCAACATTTTCGCCGATGTTGAGCGCGAACTGAAGGGGGAGGAGGAGAATTATTACAATCAACAGCCATCTATCCATAAAAATAGCTGAAAAATTTGAATTTTTCAGCGACTCAACCATATATTCTTTATGTAATATGGAAGCCGCAATATTTTCACGAACCAAGCCCAAAACGGGCCGAAATTCTTTTTTATATAGTAGTCCTGGGAGTTATAATAATATCTTTTTTTCTCCCGGCTGTCAGAAAAACTTTGCCCGCTTTTGTGGAAAATCTTCGCCTTCGGATGGACAGCCACCTTCCATCCTTTTTTTTTGGCCCGAAGACAAAGATCGACATCTTCAAAATACATGAAGTAATTTTCGTCAAACCCGCCGAGTTCGGAGAACAAATCCTTCCTTATCATCATCGCTCCGCCGCTTACCCAATCGGTTTCAAAAATTTCTTCCGCGGCGGGCTGTTTGCCGGCGCGGGAAATTTTTGCCCCAATCGTCGAGAGCGGGGTTTTTCGCGTTCCAAAACACTCTTCTTCCGCGGCGCCTTCTCCCCCGATATGAACCGGGCCGACAATCCCGATTTTTTCATCAGCGGGGAAAATGCTCGCGAGCTTTTCAACCGCACTTGGAAAAATCTTCGTGTCGGGATTGAGAAACAGAATATATTTTCCCCTCGCCGTTCCTAATCCTAAATTATGGGCTTTCCCAAATCCTATGTTTTCATTTTTTTCAATGATATCCGGCTTCACGCCGCCGGAAAAAATGTCGAGTTTTTCTCTGTCGTTGTTTATAACGACAACTTGAATACTTCCCTGGCCGGAAACATTTTCTTCTATCGACCGGAGACACGCTTCGAGATTTTCCCGGCTGTTGTAATTCACAATTTGAATCGTAAGAAGCATAATCTTTTCCTAAAGCTCTTTTCCTAAAGCTAAACTTTAGGAAACCCTAAAGTTTAGCTTTAGGATTCCAACTCAAGCCATCGGCTCGTATTCTTGCCTTTCCGGATCTTTTCGGCTGATGAGACTCAAGACTTCATTGGTGCTGATTGCCCGGAAAACCCAAAGAAACACAAAATACAGAGCGACGCCCGACACTGCCCGCGCCAAAAAATTGAGATCCGCGAAAATATACAAAAACCCTCCCATCACAAGCCCCGAAAAAACAATGGCGAACAATTTTTCGAAAGAAGGCACGTACTTGAGCAGTCTCCAGCAGGCCGCTCCCGAAAAAATAACGACCAAAAATTCCGTGAGGCTCGATGTCACCGCCGCCCCTTTATAGGAAAACCGCGGAATCAGAAACAGGTTCATAGAGATATTGAAAACTGCGCAAAAAAATAAAATGCCAATCAATTTCCTTTGCTGATTTCCGGCGATTATCACGTTTATGAAGAAGCTTCCGAAGAAAATGAAAGCCATGGCAAAGGCCAGTATCTTGAGAACCAGCACTGACTCTTCATAGCCCGCTCCGCCGATGAGACCAATGATATTTTTGGCGAAAAAAACAGAGCCGATTACCAGCGGCACGGCAAGAATCAAAAAAACTTTGAAAGTTTTGTCCGCCACTCTCTCAAATTTCTCCCGTTCATGGAAAATATAGCGGGACATTATCGGCATAACAAGCCCCACAAACATCGCCGGGAAAAAAGCCACGTTTTCAACCACTTTATAGGCCGCGTTATAAATACCCACATCGGCGTTTGTTTTCAAAATGGAGAGGAGAATGGTGTCCAATTTGAAATAGGCGAAAACAATAATCGCCGAAATGCCGACAGGATATGATTCCTTCAAAAACTTTTTCCACGCCTGCCAGTCAAAGCGAAGGGAGAAAGCAATATATTTTTTTGAGAAAAGATAAATGACGGCAAAGCTCGCCAGCATATTAAAAAGAAGAGAACTCACGATCGCCAAAAACCCAAAATTGCTTTTGACCGCCAGCACGACCACAGCGAGCTGGACCACTTTCCCGACAAATTCCCCGATAGCCACCTTGTCCATAGCCAGCCTTTTTTGAAAAAGACCGATCAGAACCGAGTATCCCGAAGCAAAAAAATAGGCCGAGGCGGCGACCACCACGCCTATCTTCACATTCCCGGAATAAGGGAAAAAAAAGATAAAAATGGGGGAGACGAGAAGGATAAAAAGGGAGACAGCTATCCGGATGGCAAAAACATTTCCCAAAATGTTCTTTTCATCGCTCCCCGGACGCGAAATTTCTCTCGTTGAAATGACATAAAGCCCGAGATCGGCGATGGCCGAAAAGAAAGCGAAAAAAGCAAGCACCGTCGAGTAGTCCCCAAATCCTTCTTTTCCCAGATAGCGGGTGATGAAGCCGATGCTTATGAGCGCCAAAACCGTCCCTAGAATTTTCGCTCCGGAAGTGAAAATTGCGTTATACGCGATGCGACGAGGAAGAGACATGTGAGAAAATTTCTAATTTCTAATATCCAACCTGCCTGCCGACAGACGGGTTTCTAATAAAAATTATAAACCCAAAATAAAAAATGTAAGTTTAGGCTTTTGACATTTTGATTTTTATTTGGCATTGGGAATCGGATATTGGAAATCAGAAAAGCTTTGCGGATCACAATTCCACGGCACTATCATTTTGCTCGATGCTCCCCACTGGCTTGATCACTACCCTTCTCTCTTCTCCTTCTCCGATGCTTTCCGTTTTCACCTGATCGTTTCCGGAGAGCTCCATATGAACAATCCGACGCTCATAAGCGCCCATCGGCCGAAGAACAACCGGTCTTTTGTCGACAATCGCCTGACGGGCAAGGCTCCGCGCGAGTTCCGTAAGCAACCCTATTTTTTGCCGTCGATAATCGTTCACGTCAACTGAAAACCGCAGTTTGTCGTCTGTCTTTTTGCGGGCCATTGCTCGCAAAATATGCTGAAGAGACCGAAGGTTCATCCCGTATTGGCCGATAAGAAGGTCCGATTCTTTCGTTCCGATGTTGAAAACAACGTTTTCACCGTCGGGGCCGGCTTCCTCGCGCACGCCCAGCGAAAAATCCGAAAATGTCATTTTGCGCAGAGTTTCGTCAATCAAGTTTTTGAGTGTTTCTATGTTTTCCGGTTTCATAATCATATTTCGAAAACTATCTAATTAGTTCGGGCTCTCTCTCCTTCGGGCTTTTTCATGATCAGATATTGCTGGCCGATCGCAAACAGCGTGTTCGCGATCCAGTAAATTGCCAATCCCGCCGGAAATTTTAGACCGATAAAAAGAGTGAGAAGCGGTCCGATATAGAGCATCTGCTTGTTCATTATGGACGAAAAATCGTCTTTTTTGGAAGAGACGGGGGTCTTGGTCATCATCATCTTCGTTTGGACAAACTGGCTGGCTGCCGCGATTATCGCCAAAATGAAGTTGGGCTTGGCAAGATCAAGCAGTCCGAAAAATTTTACATTTATGCTCGCCGGGCAGGACACGAAGCTGTAAAGGTCGCTGCAGCCGGAGTCGAAATTCAGACCAGCTATGAAAGCCCTGTAAAGCGCGATGAAAAAAATTATCTGGACAACGAGCGGAAGACATCCCGATGCCGGATTTACCTTTTTTTCTTTATAAAACTCCATGAGCGCCCGGCCCTGTTTCTCTTTGTCACCCTTGTATTTATCCTGGAGTTTTTTAATTTCGGGCTGAAGATCCTGAAGTTTTTTTTGCGATTCGATTTGCTTTTGGGCCACCGGATAGAGAAGAAACCGTATCAAAACGGTAAGCAAAATAATTGCCACCCCCAAATCGTGCCCGGGAATGACATTATAAAGAAAAATAAGCGCGTTATAAATCGGCTGGTATATAAAAGAGTGAAAAATTTGGCTCATTTTAACAGTTTCGCTTTCCCAAGCAGATCCTCAATCTTATCTTTCACAAGACTACAACTCATCTGCTCGTATGAAAATTTAGAATTAATCAAAAAAATAATTTTGTGGCCGGGTGCTATTTTCTCAATCATCGACCGAACGGCTTCTCGCAACCATCTTTTCGCTCTGTTTCTTTCCGACGCTTTCTTGGAAAATTTGACCCCGACTGAAAAACCGATTTTCAAATTCCCGAAATTGTCCCTCTGATATTTTGCGAGCAAAACATCGTTCGAAATTGTCTTCCCCCGGCGAAAAACTTCATTGAATTCTTTTTTGGATTTTAACCGGTATTTGATTGAAAGCATAAACCCCCCTTACACGCTTACACTCAATTTTTTTCGGCCTTTCTTCCTTCTCCGCGCTAAAACCGCCTGACCGTCTTTTGTCCGCATTCTCTTTCGAAAGCCGTGCCTTCTGGCTCTCTTTCTTTTTTTGGGCTGATATGTCCTTTTCATCGCGTCTCGATCTGAATAATTAAAACACACTTGTAAAAGTCTACCAATAAAAAACATTTTGAGCAAGATCTTGATTTTACGGCCACTCTTCGCTAACATGTCAACAGGTTATCAACAGTGTTATAAACACTTCTTGATTACGTCGATTTTCTTCGTGATATAATCAAAAATACCAAAATGACCAACGGAGAAATATGGCAAGCTGTTTTAGGGGAAGTGGAGCTGGCGATCTCGCCGGCCAGTTTTGTCACTTGGTTTCGGGATACCTCTATTATTGGATTTGAGGATGAACGGGTGATTTTAAGCGTTCCTAACGGCTTCGCCAAAGAATGGCTGGAGAATAAATACAATCAGTTTATTTTAAAAGCCATTCGAAACTTCCGGGATAATATTCGTTCGGTTCATTGCGTCGTCTCAACAGCGGCTCCAAAACAATCGCGCCTTACGAAAAAAGAGGTTGATTCGATTCTCACGGGAAAAAACAACTTGATTAATCTCAGTGAAATGGAAACGCCCGCCCAGCAATTCGAAGAGGGCCACCTAAATCTCAACCGCCGCTACACTTTTGAAAATTTCATTGTCGGATCAAACAACGAGCTGGCTCACGCCGCGTGTCTGGCCGTTTCCAAAAACCCTGGCCGGATATACAATCCTCTTTTCATCTACGGGGGAGTGGGATTGGGAAAAACTCATCTTTTACAGTCCATTGGCAACGCACTTCTTTCCCAAAATCCAAAAACGAAGATAATTTACTCAACTTCTGAATTTTTCACCAACCGCTACATTGATATGGTGAAGAATCAGCAGGCGCGAGAATTCAAGAAATCTTATCTCGATGCTGACCTTCTCATTATCGATGACATCCAGTTCATCGCCGGGAAAGAAAAGACGCAGGAAGAGTTTTTCCATATATTTAATACTCTTTACCAGCTCAACAAGCAGATTATTCTCTCGAGCGACCGCCCGCCGAAAGCCATCGCCACCCTTGAGGATCGCCTCCGATCGCGCTTTGAAGGCGGGATGATCGCTGATGTAACGCGCCCCGACCTCGAGACAAAAATTGCCATTCTCCAGCACAAGGCCGCCCAGAGAGATTTTGAAGTGGAAAACGAAGTTTTACACTATATTTCCTCCAATATTCAGAACAATATCCGCGAACTGGAAGGCGCCCTAAGCCGGGTGATTGTCACTTGCGAGCTCAAGCAGGCCGAGCCAAATTTGGGAAACGTAAAGAAGATTTTGGCTGATATAATCCATTCTGGCCGGAAAAAAGGCATCGGATTCAAGCAAATTATCCGGTCCGTGGCTGATTTTTACAACAGCAGCCCCCAAGATCTTGCCAGCCGCTCCCGCCGAAAAGATATTGTTCGCCCCCGTCAAATCGCCATGTATCTGATGCGAGAAGAGCTTCGAGCGTCCTTTCCGGGGATTGGAGAGGAGCTTGGGGGGCGAGATCATTCAACCGCGATGCATGCCTATGAAAAAATCAGAAAAGAAGTAGAGCAGGACGAAGCCCTTGAGCAGGATATCAACAATATAAAAAGCAGGCTTTACTCCCAGGATGTCTGAAATCTGTTGAAAAAACACGAAAAAAGCTAAGAAACTGTGGACAACCACTGGAAATTCTCTTTATAAACCATCGTATTTTTATGGATAAGCGCCCCATAAACAAGGGAAAAATCAATCTAATTTTTATTTCATTTTTCTATACCCAGGTTATCCACAATTATTCACAACCTAATCACCATTTTCCCCCAACTAAATCAGCTTTATATAAAACAAATTTTTAACCTTTCCCTTATTTCCACAGTTCTATTATAACAACAAAATATAATAAATTATTTAATACTTAATAATAAATATATGAAAATCCAGTCTCTGGCTGAAAATTTCAAAAGGGGAATTTTAACAGCCGAGAAGATAATCGGGAAAAACCTTACTCTTCCAATTTTATCAAACATCCTTATTGAAGCTGAAAGGGGACGACTCAAGGTGATGGCGACTAATTTGGAGATTGGTGTTGTTTGTTTGCTTCGGGCGAAGGTGGACAAAGAAGGAAAGATAGCCGTTCCCGGCCGCATTATTAGCGGGTATTTGAACAATATTTCCGATGAAGCGAAACTAAACATGGAAGAAAAAAATAAAACACTGTTTTTAACCAGTGAGGGGAGTCGAGCGGCCGTGAAAGGCGTTGACGCGAAAGATTTTCCGCTGATTCCGAAGCCCCAATCAAAGGCCCTTTTTGAAATAGACAGTCAAAAATTTCAGGAGAGTATTCTCAAGGTTTTGATCTGCGCTGCTGTTTTAGAGACGCGCCAGGAACTCACGGGCGCATTTTTTAGTTTCGAGAAAAATCGTCTGGTGATGGCGGCGACGGACAGCTTCCGCTTGGCGGAAACCGTAGTGAATCTCACGAGCGGGGATTTGGGGGTCGATTATCAAAAATATATTGCCAAAAACACGTCAGTCATTGTTCCGGCCAAGACGCTGCAGGAGGTCGCCAGGAGCATAACCCCCGAGAGCGGCAAAACAAAAGTCTTTATCGGCGAAAGCCAGATATTTTTTGAAGTCGATGATATTATGTTTGTTTCTCGGATCATTGACGGGAAGTACCCCGAGTATAAACAAGTAATTCCAGAAGATTTTTCCTCGAGTCTTCTGGTGAAAAGAGAAGCCTTTTTAAAAGCTGTCCGGGTGGCGAGTATTTTTTCCGATTCGAAAAGCCGGGAAGTAAAACTTCGGCTGAAAGGCGGAGAGAGTAAATTGAGAGTAGAATCACAGTCGGTGGAAACGGGGGAAAACATAACGGAAATCGAGGCGGAATTGAATATGAAAGGGGAAAGCACGATTGCTTTCAACAGCCGCTATCTTACCGACGCGCTGGCATCCGTTTCAAGCGAAGAAGTCTATGTCGGGTTCAATGATAGTTTCGGTCCGGTCATTTTCCGCGAGGTTTTGGAAAAGGGAAAGTACAACGGAAACTTTCTCCATATCGTGATGCCGATCCGAAGCTGATTTCCAAAAATCTGCTATAATAGCAACGAGAGTCAGTTTTTCAAAACTAACGAAACAAAAATGAAAAAAACAATTTGGGTAAGCATGATCGCGGCGCTAGTGATCGGCGGCTTCATGCCGTTTGGCCCGTTCGCGAAGAGCGCCGAAGCCAAAAACTATCGCAGTCGAAGCAGTTTTTCCGTCACTGGCGACGGGAACAACGCCGACGCTTCGATAGTCTACGTCGGCGCAATTCAAACAAACACCAACCATTACCGAAGAGTCTCTTTTTCCGGTCTCAAAATGGCGAATCCTTTTTCGTTCCGCGTTTTTGGTCAAGATGAGTTCCAGTCGGGACTTGGAAGTGAAAGCTGGAGTATTTCCGACCGCTATTTCATCACCAGCGGAAATCTCTGGTTTTACTATGGAAACAGCTCCACCACGGAAGGAAATACGATATATTCCGACTATTCCACCGGAAACCGCCGCTATTTTTCATATTACGGCGGGACGAAAAAGAAAAAGAGAAAGAATAGCGCCTACAAAGCGTACGAGTTTACCGCGACTGGGACTGAAAGCGACGCCGATACTACGTCTCGTGAAAGCTCCTCTGGCACAATCTATTATTATCGGAAAGTGTCAGTCCCCGAACTCGACATGGATAATCTGGTCGACTATCGGCTTTACAGCAAAAATGATTTTCCATCCGGCTTCAGTGATGAATCCTGGATGCTGGAAACCGACGACTTTTTCATCGCGGACGGAGCCCTCTATGTCGCTTATGGAGCCAAGTATGGAGGATCTCAATTTTATTCCTTGGGCGACGATACCTTTCGATTTTTTACTTACTCTGATGGAAAAAGAAAGAAAAACAGGCTCACGAAACAATACGTAAAAAAATACCAGTTCAGTGTTTCGAACGATCCCAATGCCGCCGACAAAGTCGCGGCCTATAGCGAAGACGGGTATACCATCCAAGTATATTACAAAAAGGTGGCCATAAAAGGGGCGAAAATAACCGACTACCCGAACGTTCAGGTTATGAAGAAAAACGATTTTATTTCCGGTTACACTGATGAATCCTGGTCGCAAGTCAACTACACGATCACCGATGGGTATCTCTGGGCTACTTGCGGCTATCAGATAATCGACCCTGACGGGACAGTGGGCGATTATGAAAACTCCGGCTCGGGGGATTATCAGGCGTTTTCATACAAATGAAATCACTGAAAAACTTGCTGGACAAAAAAAATATCAGCAGAAGCGGCGGCGTCGACGAAAAATCCGTCGAGAGCGTTTTTTTTGGCGCGCTCCAAAAAGAACTCCCGAACATCGGAAGGGCGGACATCCAGAGCTTCAAGTTTAAAGACAAAAAAATATTTTCAAGAACCGCGCATCCGGCGATCGCGAGCGATATTTGGAGGAGAAGGGAAAGGCTAAAAAATGAAATTAATCATAAATTGGGCGATGAAACAGTGGAAGATATCAGAGTGAAATAGACTTAGACTCGAAAAACAAAAAGTCGTCAGTTGAATCTGTATGGATTTAGCTGACAGCTTTTATTTTGTCATGGATTATCGAAGAACGCGCCCTAGAAATCGCCCGATTTGCATTCCTCGATGTTTTCCTGGACATCAAGTTCTTTTTTCTCCGCCCACTTCACGACACCCTTTTCCCAGGCGATGAATTGCGGGTCCTTTTGAGGCTGCTTGGGGATGTCTCCGCGGGGGTTGGCTTTGTCGACCCAATAAAGAATGGAATGCGCCGAGAAGAATTTCTTTTTGCGTTTCTTTTTATCGCTCGGGCAGTTATCATTGGCGAGACAATACTTCCCGTCTCCGATCTTGCAGACCGTAGTTTCTTTTTCTTCTCCCTGCACCGTTCCGTCGAGAACCGCTTTTCCGGTTTTTACTTCTTTTGCTTCCGGAAAGCGCTCGATGGCCATGTTGGCGAAAGCTTTGTCCATAAATTCCCGCCAAATCGGCGCGGCGACATAAACGCCGTCCGCTCCCTGCGCCATCGGCGCGTTGTTGTTGTTTCCCGCCCAGACGCCGGCGACGAGGTTAGGCGCATATCCGACCGTCCAGGCGTCGCGCCACTCATTCGTTGTTCCGGTTTTCACGGCCACGGGCCGGCTGTCGAAGCGAAGAGGGGAGTTTGAGCCGAAAACGGAAGAGCGCAGGCCATTGTCGGAAAGAATGGAATCGATTTGGGCGCAAATGTCTTGATCCAGGACTTTTTCTCCGGCTGAATTCTTGTATTCTTCGATGATAGTTCCGCGTGAGTCGGTGATTTTCAAAATGGCCGTTTTGTCGCGGCGGATTCCTTCCGTCGCGAACGTCCCAAAAGCGGCAGTATGATCGACAAGCTTCACTTCGCCGCCTCCAAGAACCAGAGCCAGACCATAGCGGCTCGGATTTTTGAGCGTGGTGATGCCCATGGACTGCGCCGTGTTGATGGAATTTTGCACGCCCGAGAGATACAACGTTTTCACCGCCGGAATGTTGAGCGATCTTGCCAAAGCCTCCTTCATCTTCACCGGCCCGCTGAAATTGTTCGAATAGTTCTGGGGGGTGTAGGGCTGGTCTTTGGTTCCGAAATTGGTTTCAACATCAAAAAGAATGGTGTTGGGCGTGTAGCCTTTTTTGAAAGCGGTGGCATAAACATATGGCTTGAAACTTGACCCCGGCTGGCGGTCGCGAACAGCCACATTCACATTTCCGTCGATGGATTTGTCAAAATAATCGCGCGAACCAACCATGGCGAGAATTTGTCCCGTTTTCGGGTCAATGGCGACGAGAGCCGCGTTCGAAGCGCGGTATTTCACGTTCGCGGCGACGCCTTTTTTCACCGCTTCATCCGCGATTTGCTGTTTGTCCCAGTCAAGGGTGGTATAGACTTTCATTCCGCCTTCCTGCATTTGCTTTTCTCCATATTTCGCGACAAGCTGTTCTTTCACATACATCACGAAGTGGGGAGCTTGAATATTTTCCTGGAACGGCCGGATTTCTGCCAAAACGTCGAATTCTTTGGCGGATTTGGCTTGCTCCTCGGTGATATATCCCATTTTTTGCATCTGGTCGAGAACATATTCCTGTCTCCATTTCAGATCCTCGGTGTGCGTCCCGTAGGGAGAATAATATGTTGGGGCTTTGGGAAGAGAAGCAAGAAGCGCGGACTCGGCCAGTCTCAAATCTTTGGCGTCTTTTCCGAAAAAAGTCTGTGAGGCCGCCTGGATGCCGTAGGCATTTGAGCCGTAGGGGATTTCATTGAGATACATCTCGAGAATTTCGTCTTTTGAAAATCTCTGCTCGAGTTCGACGGAAAGAATAACCTCTTTCACTTTGCGGGTGAAAGTTTTTTCATTGGTCAGCACCGTGTTTTTGATGAGTTGCTGGGTGATGGTCGAACCGCCCTGCGAAACCTGGCGGCCCATAAGATCGTATATGGCCGCTCGAGCAATGGCTTTGAATTGGATTCCGTAGTGCTGATAGAAAGTCTGGTCTTCGGCGGCGATGGTCGCGGCCCGGACGACTTCGCTCATCTGGCCAATGGGGATGGCGGTTCTTTTTTCCTCGCCGTGGATTTCGTAGAGAATATGCTCGCCGGTGCGGTCATATATTTTTGTCGATTCAACAACCTGCCTTTTGTTCAATTTTCCCGGACTCGGGAGGTCTTTGGCGTAATAGGCAAAAACGCCGATGGCGAGAAGCAATCCGGCGACGGCCGCCCAGCCGAAAAATTTCAAGATTCTGCGCAACCACCTGCGCGGTTTTTTGCCTTTCTTGAGGGCGTTTTTAGTGTTATCGACAAGATTTTTCATCTGATTGTTTTACGCAGCGGGTAAGTTATTATTTTCCATCTAATTTAATAATATGTCAAGCTGACTCTTCGAGCAAATATTTGTGCTTTTCCCGCTCCCATATTTTGAGGGCATACAAGTCGGGATGCCTGATTTTATTTAGATCGAGAAAACCAAACCGGATTAGCGTAATTGTATCGGATAGACTGGCGCTTCCAAAGTGAAGAAGGCTTTCCAGGGGAGTATCTCTCAATTTATCGGATAAGATAAATTGTTCCGCGTATACCGTATCATGACTGCTGCTTAAAAAACGGCTTTCGGAGTCCAGGCTTATACCTGTGCCGAATAGTCTTTCCGAACGGTTGATTGCCAGGCCAAGGTCGTCTTTAATTTCTTTGTAAAAGTTTTCTATGTCTATTTTTCCGTTTTTCAGTAATTCTTTTTTCCGTGCCGTTTGACTATCATAAAAAGACTTGATGCAGTCCAAATAGTTTCCTCCCTCCAACTTTCTCTTCATGGCCCGGATATAGTGAGGATGAGGAATAGTTCGATATCCGAAAGCGTTTTGGCTAACTTTATCTTGGATTAACATCGCGCCTCCATCGGCGAGAACATCTGCCCGACTGTCACTGTCAATTTTTTTGTAATAGTCAAGAGGTATTAATTCTTTGTTCTCAGATTGCAAGGCATGCCCTTCAATTTCATGGACCAACGCCAATATTGTTGAAGCGATGCTATAATATTCTTTTTCAGGATCAAGTAAGGTTCCCCACTTTCCGATGAATGCCATGTATTGTCGGTTCGGCCGCGGGACAAATTGATATTTTCCGTCCGGCGCGCGTCCCGTTCTTGACGGGTCAAAATTTTCGGCAGGATCACTGGAGAGTAATCCATAATGGTCGAGAAGTTCGTCTCCGAGTATCTTTCTTTGCGGCGAAGCAACGCCTTTGCGAAATATTTTTTCAGGATCAAGGCCCTTTGCCCGGACATTTTTTTCTTTGCTCAACTCCTCTTCCTCGCCTATTCGGGCCAAATTATCCGCATGGACCAGTATTTCCTGGTAGATTTGGTCCCTCCAGCCCCATTCATTGTATTCTTCCGTTGCTCCATACATTAATTTATCAAGGCGAGATCTGTTTTTGTCGGGGTTTAGCAATCCGGAGAAAGAAGCCATTAACTTTTTTTCCTCTGGCGTCAGACTTTCTATTCCGGCGGTATCGCTTTTATCCTTTGTGACAAGAGCGTATGGAAAAAGATTCGATATCATGATGTTTATCCTGCGCTGGTATATTTTTAGAACTTCTTTTTTCGCTGATTCGATATTGCCAGATTGACCGGCCATAGATTCCTGAACATCTTTTGATATTTTTTTAAATTTTTGTTTCATTTCCCGAAGGCCGGTTATTTTTTCAGCGGCTTTTTGCGGATCGACAAGCAACGTCATCCTTTCGGGAACGGTTAGATTCTCAATTTTTAGTTCGCCGTTGAAATCAATCGATTCCAGAAGAGATTGGTGGAGAGTGTTTTGGTTGTGCTTTTGGCTATCCCCCGAAAGGAGAATCCTTTTTTTGTCCGGTAGCTGCGTGAGTAGAGAACTGTTTTCGGCAAAAATCTTTTTTATTTCCGTCACGCTTTTGCCCTTCACGTCCAAGCCGGTTTCTGATTCAAGCATACGTTGGCCATCTTCGGTCGTAAAATAATCCAAATAAAAATCGATCGAGTTGGCGGATATTTTGTAAATTTTCTCAAAATCAGAACATAGTTCGCTTTCGAAAGTGAGGAGTTCTGTTATTTCGTTTTCATTGAGTTCTATTTTCGGCAACTCTCCGTTTTGGAGTTTTTTTATCGTCTCGATGGCTTGGTCAATATTCGAAAAAGCCCTCTCTTGGTAGAGCGCCTGTCTCTCTCCCGTTTTTTTGTCGAGGGAAATCTGTTCCATAATCTATTCGGGCGATTTAAGGATTTCAAAATTATAAGTCGCGGTAGCTGATCAAATCAAAGTTTAGCGCATCTTTTTTAAATTCCAGGCTTCGCAATATTTTCAATTCAGCCCCTCTTTGTTTATTATAGCTCGCGATGGCTTTCGGATCGAAATAGCCCGGATGGCAAAGCAATTCAGTTATGCCGGCTCTAGTATTTTTGAGATCACTAAATAATTTATTTTTTCTGGCCGGGTGCCAGCTGATGTATTGATCGGGAGTTTTTATTTTAAACCGTTTCGTAACTTTTCTGTCAGCCGGGCAAGTTGAACGAACGGGCAGCTTGTATTTTTTGGCGATTTTCAAAACCTTGGGGAAATTGCTATGCAAGAGATGAAAATATTTGTGGCTATCCAGATGGGAAGGCAACCGACCGAATAATATTTTGAATTTTCTGATCTGGTTTTCGATATCTTTGGTTGATGATTCAAAAGAAAGATCCAAGTGGAGGCCGACGGATATATTTTTGTGTTTTAATAAATCCTTTGGCTTTATGAATTTTTTGTTCACCATTACGGTCGTGCTTGTCACAATTCTCTTTTCAATCAATTCCAAAATTCCTCTGTTGAATTTGTCAGACAGGCCATAATCATCGGCGTTGATTATCAGTTTTCTCATGACAATTTCAATTCTCTTTTAAATATTTTGAGAAGCTCCTTATACATCCTGATCATCGAGGATTTTTCTTCCGGAGTGAAAAAAAGTCCGGGCATCGAGTTGAGTTCGACTACCCAGGGCTTCCTTTTTTCATCGAACATGAAATCTATGCAGAATACGCGCGGATCAAAGGTTTCGAATAATTTATGGGCATGTTTTACGATAGTCGACAAGGATTTAGGCAGCTTGTTTTTCGGGACAATTGTGAGCGATCCTCCCTGCGCGAGATTGGCAAGGTAGCTTCCCTTTTTCGGCTCCCGGATGTAGGCGTACATAAGCTTGGTGTTTATAAAAACCAGGCGCAGGTCGTGAATGCCCCTACTAAATCCCGGTACGCCGCCCGATGAGTCAATAAACTCTTGAACCAGATATGGCCCATTGATTTTTGCGCTCTCGACGATGCCTTTTTTACTTAAGATTTGAACACCTTCTCCCCCGCTTTCAATCAGGGGCTTCAAAACAACCTTATTGGATTTGACTTTTGCCAGGGCAGAAGGAAGGGCTTTCTTATTCTCAATCAGCCAGCTTTTTTTGCACCACTTCTCGAATAGCAAGCTGGTAGTGAGCTTGTCGTCAATAAGCTTCGTGAACTCAAGATTGTTAATGAAGGAGTACTTTTCTCTGATAAACTCCTTTTTGTAATAGGCTTCCGGAGTCGCCTTCGTTTTGTCAAAAATCAAATCCGGTTTTATATTGTAAACCCTTTTCCAGTTTGCGTTTTCTCCTTCATAAATCCAGGAATATTTGAAAATATGATTTTTGTAGTCATACCATTCGTAGGATGATCGGTACATCTGGATCCCGTTTTTTTTGCAAAGAGTATAGAAAAACTCATAAGAATACTGGTAATCCTTATTATCAAAAGGACGGCTTTCCTTCCACTTATATTTTCCAAAAAGGAGAAGTACTTTTTTCATTTATTTCACTTCGATTAAAAATTTCTTGAGATCCCTCCGGCCGATTATCATCGGATATTTCAAATCCGACCTCTCGACAATATTTGTTTTAGACAGTATTTTTTTTTCGTCGAGTATGAACTCTAGATTGACCACGGGACGAATCGAGGAACCGCTGGCGGAAAAAATTACAGCCACATCTGTGAGATCGGGGATCTCATCCTTGTATCCTTCGAGAATTTTTTTCTTGGTTTCCAATTCTTTTTCTGGTGTGACTTCGGAAGTGGAAAAGTCAATTTGGGAAAACTTCTCAAGGGTCTCTCCGAAGCCGAGACTCGCGGCAAGGTTTGCGTCAATTGATGTCGAATAAGCCCCCGTGTCAATTTTTGCCTCCACCTCGATTTCTTTTCCATCTTTTCCGATAAGTTTCACCTTTTCGACTGTTCCGATAATTTTCTTTCCCGAAATATCTTCGATTTCCTCTTCAATTTCCCCGCCGAAGAGGTTCATCCCGACCGAGACGCCTTTTTCAGCCGTTTTTATTTTGAGATCTTCGACCCGGCGCAAGCGGCCCAGAAGGCCGTCCATATTCGCGATTTGAATAGAAAGACCCGGTCGGGCGTTAAGCTCCAAGAAAACGGTCCCTTTATCGCGGTCGATGGCGATATCGGCGCCCAAGAATCCCAAGCGCGAAACTTCTTGAGCCCGAACGGCCATCAAAAGAATATCTTTCCAGTGGGGAATTTTGATGCCGGAAAGGAGAAGGCGCGTTCCGGGGATATATTCAATCATCTTTCCTTTTCCGAAGACGGCGGTTGTGGTAACGCCCGTTGCCATGTCTATTCCCACGCCAATGGCGCCCTGCTGAAGGTTGGCTTTTCCGTCCGATTCGCGTGTCGGGAGGCGGAGCATCGCTATCACGGGCACCTTGTTGTATACGATTATCCTGATGTCTGGCACGCCTTTATACGCGTAGGGCTTGAAAAGCTTGAGGATCTTCAGTCGCTCTTCGAAAAAAGCGACATCGGGAACGCCGGCCAAAGAAAAACTCCCGTCGATGATATTTCGGATATGCGTTTTGAGATCCTCCGCGGTGACGAGCGATCCATCAGCCTTGATCCAGGTGTTTCCCACATTCTTTTTCTTGCCATAAACAATCAAAATGCCTTCTCCTCCAAATCCGCGATTGGGCTTCAGAACCCAGCTTTCCGGAAGAGAATCCCAGTTGAAATTCTCAAGCTCTTCAAAATCACTTATTTTCGCAAGAAGATTCGGAACGGGAAGCTCGGCTTTTTCAAGAAACTTCTTGCTCAAAAGTTTGTCATCGGCCAGAAGTCTCGCGCGGCGAAGATTATTCGGGCGAATAAACCGAAGATTGCGGGCGTTCATTCCCAAAATATTCCGTCTTGCCTTAAAAAAAGAAGTCATCTTGGTTTTATAATTTGGCGAAATCTGAAATATTCGGAAAGGCGAAGGCCAGTCCATTTGCCAAGAAAAATGTTTATGGGAATAGTGAGAAGACTGATCCAGGGATAATGCAAAATTATTTTTATAAGTTGCGGCCAGCTGGCAATGTAGTATCCGATGACCGAAATGAAAAGCGTTTCAAAAGAAAGGATGACAGCGGCGCGGTTTCCCTTTTCGATCTGGACGGCGATGAATTTTTCAACCAGTGTTATCATAATGAGAATTGGAAAAATGGAAACGCTCGCTAGGCCCGTCCGGTTCCATGTTCCTCCGACGAAAAGAAGAAGCAAAATTGAAAAGCCGACGACGGTGATCATTATGGCCACGCGGGGAAGATAAAGAAGCCTCGCTTTTTTGAGAAGGTAGCGGGTGATTGTTCCCACGATAATAACTGTCACAAAAATCGTGATTCCGTATTTGATTTGGTTGGTGGCCAGCAGCGCGAAAGTTATAATAGCCGGTGTATAGATGCCAAAAGCTTTGATTCCGACGACTTGGCGGAAAAAAGCGATCATCGTGACGATGATGGGAAGAATCAGCATCAAAACCAGTGTGTCGAGAGGGACGCCGTTGGCGAGAGCAAGCGTCACGGACGAGTTTACGTTTCCCATAATGTTTTTGCTTAAATTTAGGCCAAATACTGATTAAAAAATACCGCTTTTCGGCGGAGTTGTCAACCATTTCCATGGAACACATAACATGGAACATGGAACAAAAATACGTAAAACTTACTTGCTCCATGCTCCATGCTCCATGCGACGTGAATTTAGATGGCATATCGCAATCGCCACCGCGTCGGCGGCGTCGTCCGGTTTCGGGACAGATTTCAATTTCAAAATATTTTTCACCATGATCTGAATTTGCTTTTTTTCCGCCCGCCCGTATCCGGTGAGCGCTTGTTTCACTTGAAGAGGGGTATACGCGAAAAGAGGGAGCTTGTTTTTTTTGATTTCGTACAAAATCACACCCCGGGCTTGGGCGACGGTAATAGCGGTTTTCAAATTTTTGAAAAAGAAAAGGTCTTCGACGGCTGCTTCTCGAGGCTTGTATTTTTTGATGAGTGAGCCGATGTCACGCCCAATCTCAACCAAGCGCTCCGCGTCGGAATTCAATTTGCTCGTGTTCACGCATCCGCAAGCCACGAGCCGCGGATTCTTTTTCACTTCCTCGACAACCGCCCAGCCGGTTGTGGCTGTCCCCGGGTCGATTCCCAGAATTTTCATAAATTGCAATTATTATTGTTTTTGGCTTAGTGTTATACTAGCTTCTATCGGGGCTTATTTCAAGGAAATATGAAAACCAATATCTCGGGAAAAGTTGTCCGAGGGAAAGGCAAAGGAGGAAAACTTGGTTTTCCGACGGTTAATATTGGGCTAAAGGAGAAAATTGAAAGTGGGATTTATGCGGGAAATGTGGGGGCTGGAGGCAGAAATTATAAAGCGGGGATATTTGTTGGTGAAGGAAGGAAGATTTTGGAGGCATACGTTATTGATTTCGAAGGAGATTTATACGGGAAAGAGATTATGGTAGAGATTGGGGATAAAATTAGGGAAGTGATGAAATTTGAAAATGAGGATGAGTTGAAAAAGCAAATCGCTGACGATTTGCGAGTAGTTAGTAATTTGTAATTGGTAATTTGGATAATGTTTACGGGAATAATAAAGAAAACTTCAACTGTTAAAAATATAAAATGGCGAAAGGGCAGTCTTTTTGTCGAGGTAAAAATTCCGAGGGGTTGGAAAATAAAACCTGGCGAAAGTATTGCGGTGAATGGCGTTTGTTCGACAGTAAAAAAAGTTAGCAAAAAAACATTCGCAGTTGAATATATGCCCGAGACAGTCGAAAAAACAACTGTTAGTGATTTTCAAAAAGGAACGGAAGCGAATCTCGAGCGAAGTCTGCGAGTTGGCGATCTTATGAACGGGCACATTGTGCAGGGGCATGTGGATTGCGTCGGTAAAATTATTGAAATCCAGAAAGTTAAGCAGTCGGTCGTCATGAAAATTCAAATGCCGCGCGAATTCATGAAGTTCGTGGCGCCGAAAGGATCGGTTTCCGTTGATGGAATCAGCCTCACGATAGTTGAATCCAAAAAATATTTGTTCACAGTTTCTCTTGTGAGCTATACGCTTGAAAATACGAATCTTGGAAAGATTAGAATCGGAGAAAAGGTAAATATCGAAACCGACGCCATCGCGAAATATCTAGACAAATTAATAAGCCGCGACTGAACGAGGATTGTATACGTAAGTTTGCGATCGCATACTTGTGTATACATAATTTTATGTGATATAATTTTATTATGCCAAGCCAAGCGTTTTTGAGCCAGATGACGAAGCGCGTTTTGAAGAATTCACTGAATGTGACAGGCTATATTTGCCTGTCGCTTTTTGAACTTGGAGAGATAATGGCAAAATCGTTTCTGAATCCCTATGAATGCCTCGGTTATTCCCGGAAAAAATCGTATAACATTCCGGATTTTCTGACTAAGAATAATATAAACAGCGGGATAAGAAGATTGATTGACCAAGGCATGGTTGAAAAAAAAGGAAATGCCACAGGGCTTACAAAAACAGGAAAAAAAGTCATCGAGCGTATTCTGGGGAAGAAAAAAATACTTGAAAAAAAATGGGACGGGAAATACAGGCTGGTTATTTTTGATATTCCCGAAAACAAGAAAAAAATCCGCAACTGGCTTCGAGGGGAATTATACCTCCTCAACTATATTCAGCTGCAAAAAAGCGTTTTCATCGGAAAATATCCGCTCACGCCTGATACAGTCTCTGACATTCGGAAGCATCGTATTCACGAACACGTTAACTATTTGCTGGTGGACAAAATTTACGACGAAAGGAAGCTGAAATTCGGATCGAGAAAATAAGCCAAGTAACAGGCAAGCGTATACGAAAATATTCGATCGCTGACATTCGTATACCGAAAATATATAGATACTTTATTTCTTAACAGAGCAATATGAAAAATGCTAAAAAGGGAGAAGTGAAAAAAATCGATGGGTCGAAATTGAAAATCGGCATCGTTGTTTCTCAATTTAATGACAATATCACCAAGTCGATGCTCGAAGGCGCGCTGGAAACACTCAAAGAAAACAAAGTCAAAAAAGAAAATATCAAAATAGTCTGGGTGCCGGGTTCGTTTGAAATTCCGCTCGCCTGCCAGCGGCTCGCCGAAACGAAAAAATTTGACGCGCTGGTCGCGATCGGATGCGTAATAAAGGGTGAAACTGACCACTATTATTACATTGCGAACACTGCTTCAGATGGGATTATGGAAGTGGTTCTGGATTATAATCTCCCAATCGGATTCGGGGTTATTACCGTCAACAACCTCAAGCAAGCGAAAGCTCGCTCACGCGGTCGCCACAACAAAGGCCGCGAAGCGGCCGAAGCGGCGCTTATCATGACAAATACATGAAAATTATCTATGGCAAAGTGGGAAAAAATTGCGAGTGACTACCATTCCAATTTTTGGAAAAATTATCTTTTTGTGAAAGCGGCCACCGTTCAGCCGAACCTTGTTGATATGCCGCAGGTTTATCTCGCGGTTCGCGGATATCCGAAAACTATAGATTATTTGTATCTTCCTGAAACCTGGAGAGCGGGACACAAAAAACTCGCGCAACTGGCTGACCGGAGCATTGCTTTCATTGAAAATATTCTGAAAAAAGCCGAAGAGAATGGCAAGAAAATGAATGAGTTTACGGGAAAGTTTGTCCGCGAAGACCTGGCAAAATATTCAAACAAACAGATCATTGCAGCCTACAAAAAACATGCCGATCTCAATTGCCTGGAATATGCCTGGGGCGTGATGATTCCCAATCTTGATTTTCACAATGCCCATTATTTCGAGGACAAACTCAAAACTATTCTTGGAAAAAATCTAGCGAAACTAGAGGTTGATCGGGCTTTTGCAATTTTCACTCAACCTCTCGAAGACTCGTTCATCGCGGAACAAGAAAAATCCATTTTGAAAATTTTCCAAATTTTTTCCCGCAAACTTCTCAAAGAAAAGCCGGAGATTATTTTACAAAAACTGAAAAAAGACTATCCGGATATATTCAGGCAGTTGAAAGCGCATACAAAAAAATACGCTTGGGTTTTTTATGTCTATTCCGGTCCGGCGGCGACCGAAAAGGATTTCATCGAAACGCTAAAATTTTACGCCAAGAAAAATATCAATCCGAAGAAAAAACTGAAGCACCTAGCCGATGAAAGGAAGAAAATATTGTCTGAAAGAAAAAAGTATTTCAAAAGAATGAACTTGAACGGAAAGGAAAAAAGATACGTTGAATTGGTGGCCGAGGTTATATATCTCAAGCCCCGCCGGAAGGATTATCAGTCAAAATCATATTGGCATCTTGAGTTTTTGCAGAAGGAAATCGGCCGGCGGACTCATTTATCTCTAAACCAGGTGAGATCGTGTACTCTTGAAGAAATAAAAAAGGCGCTTCGGGGAAAGAAAATAGATGTTCATGCCATAAACGAAAGAATGAAATTTCACATAATCGTCCCGGATGGAAAAAAAATTAGAATCTATACAGGATAAGACGCGAAAAGGTGTGAAAAAAAGATAAAAGAAGAAAAAATAAGCGTAAAAAAACTTGATGAAATCGAGGGCCAGTCGGCTTTTCCGGGGAAAGTGAGGGGAATAGTCAGAAGAGTTGATATGCCTGATGATATGGCTAAAATGAACGAAGGGGATATTTTGGTTTCAACAGCGACAACGCCGAGCATTGTACCGGCCATCAGAAAAGCTTCAGCTATCATCACCGACGAGGGCGGCCTCACCTGCCACGCGGCAATTGTGAGCCGAGAGTTCGAAATTCCGTGTGTTATCGGCACTAAAATAGCGACAAAGGTTTTGAAAGACGGGGATTTGGCCGAGGTTAACGCCGAAAAGGGCCTCGTAAAGATTATTAATAAGCGGAAGGCATGAAAAAAGATCTGTGGGTGAACAATTTTTCAGTCTACCGTTCCGGATATCATCTGGCCGCGCCGGTTTTGTATGGGATTCTTAATGTCCCCCTCGGGGAATGGGAGAAATTCCCTCGCCTTTAGGCGAAGACTTT
>JASEHL010000011.1 GCA_030018805.1 Patescibacteria group bacterium | reverse complement strand
TCTTGGTCATATGTTTTTCTGTATTCGTTCTTTCCAGAAATAACTCTCTTGCGGCCACTGAAATAACAAGCGATATCATTTCTGAAACAACTTGGGATGAAACAGGAAGTCCATATCTTGTTTATAAGAAAATATATATTAATGCTCCGTTGATGATCAAGCCAGGCGTAATTGTGAAATTTCAATATTACGGAACAGGATCTGCCGGCCAGCTTGTGATTAAAAACGAATTGAACGCGGTAGGAACGTCGGAGAAAAAAATAATTTTCACTTCAATGCGCGATGATGAGATAGGTGGAGATACCAACGGTGATGGTACTGCGACAAGACCGGCACGGGGTGACTGGTATGGATTAGCCATATCGGACAATAGTTATAATTCCAGAATTGAGCATGCAAAAATCCTCTATGCGGAAAAAGGAATCGCTTACACGAACTATTCCGGCAGCAATTTCAGAGGATTAGTGCTTCGAAACTCTGAAATCAGATTCTGTAATGAAGGTCTCAAGGTTTTTAGTACGGTTCCGATAGTTGAAAACAATGTGATAGAAGAAAATAAAACGGGAATCGTTGCATACTCCGATCCCGCCAAAGGTCGCATTCCTACCTTTCGCAACAATTCGATTGCACAAAATACGATGACGGGTCTTGACGGTCGGGATGTATATGGTTCTAAATCCATAAACATAGATGCCAGGCACAATTGGTGGGGAGACGCGAGCGGTCCCAAGCCAACGGGCGGTGGAAATCAAGTGATGGGAGATGGCATCGTGTTTAATCCTTGGCTTGACGAATCTCCTCAAGCGATGCCCAGAAAGCCGGTCATTCTTGTTCCAGGAATCGGAGCTTCCGTGAACTGGGATTTGATGCTGGGAGGAGTTTTTCCTGAAAATTGGACGTTGATGAGTCACACTTATGACGGAATAATTCAGGCTCTCAAAGAAATGGGATATGAAGAAGGCAAAAACCTTTTTGTTTGCTACTACGACTGGCGCAACAATAACGCTATTTCCGCGGAGAATTATCTGAAACCGGTCATTGACAAAGCGCTTTCCGAAAGCGGAGCGTTCAGTGCAAATATCGTAGCCCACTCAATGGGCGGTTTGGTGGCACGCGGTTATATTCAAAGCGACGGCTACAAGACAAGAAACGATATTGAAAATTTGGTCATGATTGGTACGCCGAACAAAGGATCCTCGGATGTCTATCCGGTTTGGGAAGGAGGAAGAATTCCAAAAAATTGGGAAACCCGGTTAGTATTCAGTGCTTATATAAATTATTTAAGGGCTAAAAATTTTACATATAGTCCGTATCAGATTGTCCACGATCTTATCCCATCCGTCAAAGAATTGATGCCGGTTTACAATTATATCCATCCCAAAGATAACCCTGATTTTCTGAAAAATTATAATACTGACATGCAGGAGAAAAACAGCTGGCTAATTGGTCTTAACAGTGGCATTTACAGGTTAAATGCGAGAACAAAGGTCATTTCAGTTTCCGGCAATGGACAGGCGACGGTCAACAAAATTCCCATAATTGGCGCGGATGAATCACCTTTATGGATTGACGGCAAGCCCGAGCCGATCGACCCGGTACGGGACGATACGGCCGGCGATAAAAGAGTACTATTATCTTCATCCCAAATTCAAAGCTATTTTAGCAAAGCATTGGACTTTGACCATGGCGACATCGTTGACCAATCAGAAACATTAATAGCCGATCTTCTAGGAGAAAATCTTAGTGAAATTTATCCTTCTCCCGAAATCAGGGATGAACTGGCCTTCTGGTTCGCCTCTCCGGTCGATGTGGAGATAGAGGATCCGGATGGAAAAGCGATCTCAAAGGATGCGAACAGTATTTCCAACAATCTCGCGCAGTATTCCGGAGAATCAAAACCAGACGGGTTCAAATTTATTTCAGTCCCTAACCCAGTCGAAGGAGATTACAAAATAAAATTAACCGGAAATGGAGACGGCGATTTTCGTGCCGGATCGATTTATGTCCATTATGAGAATGACATTCCGGATCAGGAAAGCGCGATTGAGGGGACTATTGGAACAGATGAAGTTGAGAAATATAAAATAGAATACAATCCGGAAAATACAGAAGATCCGATCGGCGGCATAGTTCCTTTTGATACCACTCCTCCCATCATCACCATCACGTCACCAGAAGAAAAGGATTATACTAATGATGGAATTCTGAATATTGATTATTCCGTTGAAGATGCTGAATCCGGAGTTGCAAGTGATGAATGGCGCGTAGAAAAAGACGGTCAAAAATTCGACTGGCCGAAAGAAAATGTTGATCTTTCACTCGAACATCTGGGAGATTATATTTTCAAAGTCTCTGCAACGGACGAGGCAGGTAATTCAGTCGATAAGAAAGCGGAATTTCGAATCACAACCGATATTAACGCGATTCGGAATAACCTAACTCATTATTTCGACCTTGGGCTCGTTAAGAAAAAAATTGCCTATAGATATTTCAGCAGGAAGTTTGAAAATCTGGAGAAACTTTTTAATTTCCTGGAAAAAACTAAAAACTCTAGACTGAAACCCAAGCCAAAGCAAGCGGCTGTCGAGGCACTCGAAAAAATAATCAACGCAAATATTGATCGACTCATCCGTCAAATCAATCGAAAGTCTCCCCGATGGATAGATCCAAAAGCGGCGGAATTTCTGATTGAAGATCTCAATAATTTTAAAATTTGATCAAGAGCTGTTCCATTTAAGAGATTAATCGTGACATAATCAATATTATTGAAAAAATAATTAGCTAATTAAAAAACAATGATCGATTCTATTGGTCTAGGAGAGGCAATTGCCAACTTAATTTATTGGTCAGTGTTAATTATTGCTCTAGTCGGCGCAATTATATTTTTGATGGCCAAAAAGAAGTTTCTGTCAGTAGTATGGTTTTCCGTTTTTATTAACTTACTTTCATTTTTGTATTTTCTGGGTGTAAGAAATTTGCCTGTATTCTTAATTAATTACATTATCTGGCCCATCCTCAACATCTTTCTTATAATCTACTACATCCGGACAAAGCCCAAAAAATAGGCTGAAAAAGGCCCGCGGAAGTTCTCGACAGACGGGGAATTTTTTGGTATGATGGATGGGGTTATAAAGAAGAAAAGTTTATAAGGTTTTTAAGGAGAAAGTTCTTAAGGTTTGTAATATTTATAAAAAATGTCCAACAAAATCGAAAGTTTCGAGGATATTTTGGCTTGGCAGGAATCAAGAGAGTTGGTGCTTGGAATCTATAAATTTTTCAGAAATTGCAGAGATTATGCATTTCGAGATCAAATACAAAGGGCTGCGGTGTCAGTCATGAACAACATCGCGGAGGGATATGAGCGGAAAGGCAACAAAGAATTTTCAAAATTTCTCTACATCGCCAAAGGCTCATGCGCGGAAGTTCGCTCAATGCTTTATGTGGCTCATGACCTTAAGTATATTTCAAAGGAAGATTTCAGTCAGCATTTCGAAAAAACACTGAAGATTTCAAGAATGTTGTCGAATTTTATAAAAAGGCTAAATTAGGGTTTGTAAGGTTTTTAAAGCGAGAAAGTATATAAAGCTTTATAACCTTATCAACCTTCAAACTTTATGAACCGCGACAATGTCGCGATCCAAGTTTCAAACGTTTCCAAAACCTTCCGCATCCCGCATGAGAAAATATCAAGTTTGCGGGGGGCTTTTGTGAGCGTCCTAAAAATGAAAGAAAATAGCCTTTTTCGCGGTATTATGAAAAAAATAAAAGTACTTGACAAATTTTGCGCATCTGTTAATATCAACCTAGCTAAAAGCCCCGCTCCTATCTTCGGATAAGGGCGGGTTTTGTTTGTAAAAACAAATAATGCAAGCCTATCAGGCAAAATCAAAAAAGATTTCAGGGACAAGTTACGGAGAAGTTTTTCACGGCGCATTCTCTATTTATGACGAAATAAAAAAGAAAACTAAAAGAAGACCTTACATGCGCAGCGCCTATTTCAAAAAAGAAAAAATATTCTTCGATTATTTCAGAGAGCATTTATTCCAAAAATCTGCCAAAGAAAGGATGAAGAGACTGAGATTTTTCGGAGCGGCGGTTGAACTTGTAAAATGCTCCAAAATTGATCCGGTCAGCAAAACAAATCCCAACAGGACGAACGAGACCGTGCATCGCTTTGCTGGCTTAACCAAAGAGAAAGAATTATTCTACGTCCAAATAAAAGAGGACAAAAAGAGAAAACGAAAATATTTCATGTCTTGTTTTCCTCCTGAATAAAATAAAAACCCCCGCCACGATGTGGAGTGTATAAACTCCTGGCCGGGATTTCTATTAACATTATACTACCAAATCCGAAAAAATCTGTCAATAGTGAATTTTTTGCTTTGTATAAAGCAAAATAGACATATTGAAAATTTCTTGCTAGGATAAAAAACAGATTATGAGCGAAAATATTGCCATCAGCGTGAAAAACGTTTCCAAGACTTTCCGCATTCCGCATGAGAAAATATCAAGTTTGCGGGGGGCTTTTGTGAGCATGTTCCGGTCAAACGGATACGAAGAATTCAAGGCGCTTGACGGTGTCAGTTTTGAGGTGAAAAAAGGGGAATTTTTCGGCATCATCGGACGAAATGGCAGCGGGAAATCAACGCTTCTCAAGATTCTGGCTGGGATTTATCAATCCGATGGCGGCAGCGTAAAGATCAACGGCCGCATATCTCCCTTTCTTGAACTTGGAATCGGTTTCAATCCGGAACTTTCGGGGCGGGACAACATCTATCTCAACGCCGCCGTGCTGGGGCTCACCCACAAGCAGATCGACGAAAAATTTGATGATATTGTTCGCTTTTCGGAACTGCGGAGATTCATCGACCAGAAAGTGAAAAACTATTCTTCCGGAATGCAAGTTCGCCTCGCTTTTTCCGTCGCCATTCACGCGAACCGCGATATCCTACTCATGGATGAGGTGCTAGCAGTTGGAGACGTGAATTTCCAAAAAAAATGCATGGATGAGTTTAATCGATATCATCAAATCGGCAGGACTGTTATTTTAGTAACTCATGATATCAATATTGTTGAGCGGTACTGCGACCGAGCAATGCTTCTCCGAAATGGTAAAATAGAGATAATAGGGAGACCTAAGGAGGTATGCGGGAAATATATTTTTCAAAATATGTCCGATGAAGAAAAGAGAGTGCTGGCTGAAGAGGAGCTGATGCGAAAAAAGAAAGAGGAGGAAGAAAAAAAAGAAAAGGAGCGAAAACAAAATACAATTCACGGTATTCCCGTCCAAAAAAAAGTGGCGGAAGTTTCAGGAATTAAGTTTCTGGATGAGTCGGGAAATTCGCGAAATATTTTCAAAACTGGAGAAAAAATCAACATACTGGTCAAATACCTCATTCACAAAAAAGTTGCAAATCCTATCATGGGAATCACTATAAGGGATATCAAAGATAACCTCGTCTTTATAACAAATACGGATTTCAAAGGTATAAGGACAAAGATTATGGAAGTGGGTAGTGCAGAAGTTGAATTTGCCATAGAGAATCATTTTGCCGAAGGTGTTTTTTATGTTTCACCCGCGATAGCAAGTGAAGGAGCAAAAGTGTTTTATGACTGGAAAGATAATATGAAATCATTGAAGATCGTTAATGGCGAGTATATATCCGGCGGGCTAGTTGATTTCAAGCATTCCATAAATATTAGAAGAAAATAAATGAAATATACAGGAGAGAGAATGATACCGGAAGCTAATAAAGAGGAGGAAATGTATCTGGAGCACATGAGCAGGTATTTGTTCGCTTCGCAATTCGTCAAGGACAAAGTAGTTTTGGATATTGCCTGCGGTTCAGGATATGGAACCGATTTGCTTTTGCAGGCAGGAGCAAAAAAAGTTATTGGAGTCGATATTTCCGAAGAGTCTATCTATTATTGCAGGGAAAATTATAAAAATAAGAATCTTGAATTCGTAGTCGGCAGCGTGGCGAATATTCCGTTGAAGGACAAAAGCGTTGATACGGTTGTATCTTTTGAAACAATTGAACATGTCAACGAGGAAGATCAGTTGAAATTTTTGAAAGAAACAAGAAGAGTTTTGAAGCCCAAGGGATTATTTTTAGTCTCTACTCCGAATCCATTGGTCTATCCCAAAGAAAATCCTTTCCACTTGAAAGAACTTTCTTTGGATGAATTTAAGGATGTTCTTGCTGATTATTTTTCCGCAGCAGAATTTTTCTTTCAGGATGATGTCAACAGCAGCTACATTCTGTCAGAAGGCAATATAAAAAAAGAAATACTCGTCAGAGCCGAGAATGAACCGAAAATAAGAAAAATAAACAAACTGAAGCCACTTGACAGCAGTTTTTTGATTGCGGTTTGTTCAAATTCAAAAATTGATCAAAGGATTGATGAGTATGTGACGATGTTCAACTTGAAATCGAAAGATGAAGTAAAAAGAATGGAAAATGTCTGGGAAGAAAGAATCAAAAGAAAAGATATCGAGATTGCAAAGATTAAAAATACGGTTCAACAAAAGGAAGAGGAGCTAAAGAAAAAAGCTGATAGCTGCAAAATAGAAATTAAAGAAGCGACAATAAACTTACGAAAAAAGATTGAGGAAAAAGAGGAGATAATTCAGCAAAAAGAAAAGATCCTTGCGAGAAAAAAGCGCAAGATGGATGATCTTGCTCAGGAAATAAAATTAATGAAATCATCGAAATTCTGGAAAGCGCGGGAAAAATATATCAACCTGAAAAATAAACTGGGAATAAAATGAAATTCAGCGACATTTTGCGGGTAATAAAAAATTTTTTCAAAAAAAAAGCTAGTGTCAATAAAGATGCCTGCGTTATCAAGACGGTGGATATTCGTTTTTCTGATATCCCGCGCTCAGTGTATTTAGTTATCAAGAAATACGGCTGGGCGGTTTTTTTTCGAAAATTGGCAATTATTTTGAAAAAGTATCCATATAGAAAGAAGTTCACTTATTGCAAGGGAAAAACAAAGGGTTTTTTTCAAAAACTTTCAAGAAAGACAAAGTATTTGTTCGGGGCCGCTTTCGCGCATTATAGAAAAGAAGGTTTTGCAAGCACAGCCAAGTGTTCCTTGAACTATGTGCGATACGGGAAAGGAAAACCGGAAGAAACACCTGATTTCAGCGCATATGAAACTTGGATTCAAAAATACGAGAAAAAAGACGAAGATGAAGCACGAAAAATAATTGGCGGTTTTTCAACCAGCCCGAAGATAAGCATAATTTTACCCGTTTTCAACGCGGATGAGATTTTTTTGAGAAAAGCAATTTTTTCGGTCATAAATCAATATTACCAAAATTGGGAACTTCGCATCGTTGATAACGCTTCGAATAGAATTATCATAAAAAAAATACTGTCACAATTCGCGGAAAGAGACTCCCGAATAAAGATCGAATTTTTCAAAAACAAAGAGGATTTTTCAACAGCATCCAACAGGGCGGCTGAAACAGCAACGGGGGAATTTGTTGCCTTCCTCGGGCAGAACGACGCATTGGCGCCGGATGCTCTCCTTGAGTCTGTTAGAGCAATAAACGAAAAAAGAAACGCAGATGTTTTTTATAGCGATGAGGATAATATAAATGAAAACGAAATTAGGTTCGACTATAATTTCAAACCCGACTGGAGCCCGGAACTGATTGTTTCCCAGGGATATGTCGGCAATCTTCTGCTTGTGAGAAAGGAAATCTTCGTGAGAATCGGCGGTTTTAGGGATGATTATTCAGGAGCTGAAAAATACAACTTTCTCTTAAAGTTATCAGAAAATGTAGACGGAGGAATCCATATCCCAAAAGTTTTATATCACAATAGAGTTTTCTCAGATGAAAAAAAGAAACCGGTTTCCGCCGAAAATGGAAGACTGTCGCTTGAGAGCGCTTTGAGAAGGAGAATGGTCAAGGGAAGAGCGGATATTCCTGATTTTGCCGAAGAAAAAAATATACTGAACTATAAAATTGAATTCAGCCCCGAAGATTTCAACGAAAAAGTAACAATAATTATTCCCACAAAAGACAAGGTGGATTTGCTCGAAAATTGTGTTGAAAGCATCAAGAAGAAGACAAATTATCCAAACTATGAAATTTTGGTTGTCAACAACAATAGCGAAGAAAAAAAAACATTGGATTTTCTAAAAAATAAAAAAATCAAATATTTCGACATACCTACGAAAGAGTTTGATTATTCAAGGATTCACAATTTGGCTATCGAGAAGATCGAAACAGAGTTGATTTTGCTTCTCAACAACGACACAGAAGTGATTTCACTCGACTGGCTGACGGCAATGGTTGGAACGATGCTTTTGGATAAAAAAATCGGTGCGGTTGGAGCTAGACTGATATACAGTGACAAAAAAATCCAACACGGCGGGGTTGTTTTAGGGCCGCATTCAACTGCGGATCACGCCAATAAAAATATGTATTTCGAAGAAAGTGGTTACCAGAATTATAATCTCGTTATGCGAAATTATTCCGCTGTTACGGCTGCCTGTATGCTTACGAGGAAAAGTTTATTCGAAAAAATGGGAGGCTTTGATGAAAAAAACCTGTCGGTTGCTTTCAATGATATTGATTATTGCCTCAATCTTCTTCAAAATGGCTACAGAATTGTTTATAATCCAGACGCCTTGTTGTATCATTACGAAAGCAAAAGCCGAGGCGACGACCATAACTTGGAAGAACCCCGATATTTCACCAATAAATGGAAAAAAATAATTGAAAAGGATCCGTATTATAACGTTAATCTGTCACTGGAAAATGTTCGATTTGAGCTAAAAAAGAATTGATATGGCGAAAATATTATTAGTCACCCACAACTTGAATCTCGAAGGAGCGCCCCTATTCCTTTTTAATTTGGGAAAAGGGCTGAAGAAAATTGGATATGAAGTGGAAGTCTTGTCTCCTTCCAGCGGGCCATTGAAAAGAGCATTTTCAAAAGAAAGCCTGAAACCTTTTATTTTCTATTTCAAATCCGAAAAGGCCAATTTAGAGGGAAAAGAAAAGGATTATGACGCAATAATCGTAAATACGATTTCTGGATATAAATTTATTCAGAAGACGGGTGATTCCGCGAAAAAAAAGATTGCCTGGGTGCTGCATGAAAGTGAAAGGGACGTCTATTTTAATTTGTTTTCCGATCTCAATCCTGAATTATTCGGAAAAGTTGATAAGGTCGTTTTTTCTTCACAAGCAACGAGAGACGTTTATGAAGATCTGAATACTTCCGGCAATTTTGAGATAATCAACACGGTCGGAGATCGGAAAGTGATTGACGAATTTGTTGAGAAAAATGAAAAAAGAATAGTCAAGAAAAAGCGTGGATTCGCGGACGAGGATTTCCTGGTTATGACTATAGGAACAATTTGTCTGCGCAAAGGACAGATGGAGTTTACGCAAGCCGCGATTGAAATATTGAAAAAGGTAAAAAATTCCAATTTGAAATTTGTTATGGTCGGCGGTGGGCGGGGATACGAAATAGAAAAGACAATCCGGAAAACTATCATGCAAAGCGGATTTGGCGATCAGATTATAATCATTGATGAAACAAAAGATATATTTGATTATTATTTTATCAGCGACATATTCGTCTTGAATTCATATATCGAGGCCTTTCCATTGAGTATTCTTGAAGCTATGGCTTTCGGGCTACCAATAATCGCGACCGACGTTTACGGCATTCCTGAACAAATCGAGGATGGGAAAGAGGGTCTTTTGATTATGGCGGGAGACGTAAAGGGACTCGAGAATAAAATTATGTATTTATTGAAAAACAAAAATGAGGCAAAGAAACTCGGAATGAATGCCAGAAATAAAATTGAGAATGAATTCCAGTTTGACGAAATGATAAAAAGATATGATAAATTGATATCGGAAACTGCGAATGGATAAAATTCATGTTTCAATATTTTTTCCCGTCCTGAATGGCATTAGCGACCATTTTGAAGAGACTCTGGAGGCGGTGAGGAAGCAAAAAGTTGATTTTCCATTTGAAATAATCGCTATTGACTCCGGATCAACCGACGGGACAGTGGAATTTTTAAAAAAACAGCCCGATATCAGATTCAACGAGATACCGAGTTCCAAATTCAGCCATGGAGGAACGAGGCAGAAAGGGGCCGAAATGGCAAAAGGTGAATTTGTGGTTTTTCTAACGCAGGATGCGACTCCGAAAAACGAAAATTGGTTTGGCAATATGATAAGGAATTTTGAAGATCCGGAAGTGGTCGGCGTTTGCAGCCGGGTAATCCCGCGCGAGGACGCGTATATTCTCAAAAAAATAGAAGTGAACAATGATTTGTCCGGAAGAACCGAACGGATTGAGGCTAAAATCGAAAACAGAGACGATTTTGAAAAACTGAGTTTTTCGGAAAAAAGGCGCGATTATTATTTTTTCAACGACGTTTCTTCGGCCGTGCGAAGAGATTATATTCTGCAAAATCCGCTCCCGCCGATAAATTTTGCCGAAGACATCGAATTTGCGAAAAAAGCTCTCGCCGACGGAAAAAAAATCGTATTTGAACCGGATTCAATCGTTTTTCATTCTCATAAATACGAAATTATGAGAACCTATAAAAGAAATTTAATTGATTCGATGTACCATAGAGAGCATCTCGGGATCAAAAATGTTCCGGCGATGAAAAATGTTTTTCAAAATGTGGCAATGCTAGTAAGAAGGGATTGGCGCGAAATGCAAAAATACAAAACTAATTTTTTTGAAAAATTGGCAACCATTATATACAGCCCCTTCATTCATTTTGCAGAACAGATGGGGCAATATAAAGGAACAAAAGAAAATTGATAATTTTATGAAAAAGAAGATCAAAATACTCATTCTCGGCGCCGATGGATTTTTGGGAAGCAATCTTGCGAAGTCGCTAGTGCAAGACGGAAAATACAAAATCAGAGCCTTTGATTTATTCGAAGGCGGAGTTTTGCACAATTTAAGGGGATACGAAAATAAAATAGAAGTTTTCTCCGGAAATTTTTTGAACCGCGCCGATCTCAAAAAAGCTCTCAAGGGGATTGATTATGTTTTTCATTACATTTCTCTGACTACGCCCGGATCTTCGATGAAAGATCCGCTTATCGATGTGGATACCAATATCCGAGGCACCGTTGTCTTGCTTGAAGAATGTGTGAAAGCGAAAATAAAAAAATTCATTTTTTCTTCTTCTGGAGGGGCAATTTACGGCAACCAAAACAAAAAATCTTTGAGTGAAGAGGATATTCCTGCTCCGATTTCTCCTTACGCAATTTCAAAACTTACCATTGAAAAATATTTGGAATACTATCGAATAAATCACGGCTTTGGTTATCTAATAATCCGCTATTCCAATCCCTACGGACCGGGGCAAAATGTGGTTGGAAGCCAAGGGATTATTCCCATATTCTTGAATCTCATAAAACAAAATAAACCGATTACGGTTTTCGGAGACGGACAAAATGTGAGGGATTACATCTTTATCAATGACGCAATTAAAAACACGAAAAAACTGGCTTTCAAGAAGAAGATAAAACATCGCCTTTATAATTCTGGAAAAGGGGAAGGGACGACAATTAATGAAGTTATTGATACTATGCGCAAGGTGACAGGCAAAAAGGTGAAAATCAAGAAAATGCCTGCAAGAAGCATCGATGTTAGAAGAGTTGTGCTAGATGCGAGAAGATTAAAAAACGAAATAGATTATTCCCCGGTTATTAATTTAGAAGAAGGGATAAGAAAAACTTGGAAGTGGGTGAATAGAAACAAACCAAAAGAAAATATATAGAGCTAACCTATAATGGTGTTTGAATGAATTTGATCACAAAAAAATTTCGGAATTTTGGGGATCAAAAGAAAACACCAGCGAACGGTACGGCAGGGGCTTTCACTGGGTAGAATCGAATTTGGTGATTGAGATGATCAACAAAAATACTTCCGGCGATAAAAAAATCGACATGTTCGGATATTTCATTAATAATTATCTAAGTGAAAAAAGGGGACAATACACCGGGCTTTCCTTGGGGTGCGGAACTGGAGCCGGTGAAAGGAGGCTTCAAGCCGAAAAAGTATTCAATGATTTAGAGGCAGTCGATATCTCAGAAGAGGCTATTTCCCAAGCTCGAGAGTCAGCGAAAAAAGAAAAACTCAATATCCAGTATCGGGTTGATGATATTAATAATATTAAGCTCGAAAAGAATAAGTACGATGTAATAATCGCAAATTCAAGTTTGCATCATATTGAAAATCTAGAGTATATTTTTAGTGAAATTAATAATTCATTGAAAGACGGAGGATTGCTTTTTGTCAATGAGTATGTGGGTCCGTCGCAGTTCCAATATACCGAAAAGCAAGTAGCAATACTAAACGAAATTCTTGATATTTTAACGCCAGTATATAGAAAAAGCGTGACAGATGGAAATTTAAAGCCCAAATTTATTCCACCGACTGTAAAATTTATGAATGAGACGGATCCTTCCGAGGCAGTTCGTTCCGCAGATATTATTGAACTGTTGGAAAGTAATTTCGACGTCGTCGAGAAGAAGTTTTTTGGCGGTACGCTTCTTCACATGTTGTTACAGGATATTGTAGGAAATTTTGATACAAATAATCCTAAAGACGCGATAGTGCTTAATTTGATAATATATCTAGAAGATATCTTGATACGAGAAAGAGTTATTCAAAGTGATTTCGTTTTTATGATTCTTAAAAAAAACTTTTTGAAAGGAACAGGAAAAAATTAAAGTGCGACAGAGGTCAGATTATTTAAGGGCAATATTGATTCTTTTTTCGAACCAAAGTATTCCAAACAGGACCAGTAAAGTTAAAATAGAAATTATTTTTCCTATTTTATAACTTGCTGGGTCGTACACAAATCTCACCGAATGCGATCCTTTTTTGAGATAGACGGAACGGAAAGTATAATCCGTCGGATAAATTTCCACTTCTTTCCCGTCAATAGAAGCCTCCCATCCGGGATAATATTGATCGGTCAGTACAAGAAATCCGTCATTTTCCATTTTTGTTTCGATAATTATTTCCTGATCCTTATAGCTTGTTATTATTGCGGTGGAGTTGTCGGTTTCCGGCGCATTGTTGCCTGTCAACTGATTTTCCGGCAAGTCCTTTTCGATGATTATTTGATTCCGAATATCAAAAGCAGGCGACTTTAACCGGGAAAATATTTCGTCCGGATTAAATAGTTTTTCCGCCCGGCGAACAACGAAAGCTCGCGGAAGCACGTCTTTGTTTTCGATGATTGTCATTTCCTTGTCATAAACAACGTTTTCTTTTGAGGCCTGGAAATTCCCAAAGAAGAACTGGTCAAAGGCGTTATTTATGCCTGGATTGGCCTGCAGGGATATAATTATGTCTTTTCCGGCGTAGGGCGTAAGATCAAGATCGGCTTTTTGCCATTTGTGATATTTTTTATCCTGGGGGTTTATGAAGTCGCTTAAAAGTTGTTTTGTGGCGTCACCGCTGATAATATTTACCGAGAATTGCACACCGTCAGAGTTCTTGATGCCGGTGTCGGCAATTCCGTATTTGAAGGACAAATTGTTTCTGTCAATTTTTAATGGGAATTCAATTTTTGAAGGAGCGTGGAGTATGAAACCCTGCAGTTGTTTTTTGTTCAGTTCGGCAGAGCCGGGTTTGAAAAATTCCGCATTGCCGAAAACGAGTTTTCCTTCGTTTGCAATTTGATTGACGATAGTATAATCACTTGTCCCCGGCGGAGAAAGGAAATATTTGACATTAAGAAGATCGAAAAATTTGTTATCGAATGGAATCTGGGAATTGCCCGTGAAGCGGATAGTGCTGATTTCTGCATCTTTTACCCCCAAAACATTTTTGAGAAACATGAAATACCTTCTGTCAACCAGTGCCATTAGAATACGAATGTCCTGAATACCAAAAACACTGCTCGTATTCGGGAAAAGCATGGCGTTTTGCTCGCTCGGCATTTGGCCGTAAATTCTGAATAAAGTATTGTCTCGTTGCAGATAGCCGATGTAAGGCGGTTTTTTAAATGTATCGTAGCGGTCGGCTCTTTCCAGGGGGAGAATATAAACGTAAAATTCAGCTATAACGAAAAGTAGAATTGCTATGACGGGAAAAGTCTTTCGGTTTGTATTGAGGGCAGTTATCCAGAAAGCTAAAAAAATAAAAATTCCAGAGAAAATCACAAATGCCAAATAGGGTAGAGTAAGTGAGGAAGAAACAGTTTCAATGAACTTGACTGGCAAATCAAAATTAAATAAACCAATAAAATGTTTAAATAAACTTTTAGCGAAAGGGTCTGATTCAGATATTCTGGTAATAATAGTTGACATATACCTGTGTGAGGAAAAAAGAGTCAGTAAAGCCGTAGAGGTAAAAATTAGCAGCATTTTTGTGTTGAAAAATGAGATCCTTTTTTGGATCAAAAGGGAATATCCAAAAGCGGAAACCATCGCAATGGAAAAAATTATTGCCGGAGCGGCGTATTTTGGAAAAATCAGAGAATTAAGGACGGGAAGTGATCCGATCCAGTTTATAAAGGTAAAACCAAAGACTTTAGCCAGCATCAAAAAAGCGAAGAGGCTGAAAAAAACAATGATCTTTTTCTCTTTTTTTTCATAACCTCTGATACTGAATAGCGCCAGAAAAAACAAAATAACGGTTGCTATCCCAAGATAGTAAAAGCAGGCGACCCATCCGTAAAGCGGATTGAACAAGTAGGGATAAAATACGGAGGCAATTGTGCCGAAAGGAATGGAGCTTGAGCCAATTAGTTGATCAGAATGACTGTTTAGGGAATTTTTCAACAATTCCAAAAAGGGGAGAATTTGAATAGCCGTGAGAGTGAATGCGAGAACATTTATTGCAAAAAACAAAAGAAGAACTCGTCCTTTGCGAAAAATTTCCTTTCCATGAATAAAAAACAAAGAAAAAATAAACCACAATCCTCCGAACATCAAAGCAAAGGCGGTTGCTTCCGGCATGCCGGGAAGGATTATCAGGGCTGTCGCCAAAACACAGAAAAGTAACCTTAAGGCAGTCTGTTTTTCAAGCAGCAGTTCATACGCAAGAAGCAATAAAGGAATTAGCACTTCAATATTGAAATGAGGCATGTTAAAGAAAGTCATTGCGTATCCGCTGAACATAAAAACAACGCCAGCCAGTAAAGACGGTTTTTTTTCGAGGTGGATTTTTCTTGCGAAAAGATAGGTCAGAAAACCGGCCAAAAAGAATTTGATCAAAAATGCGATATCCCAGGCTAACTCGGATGAAAAAATAAAAGGGACCCAGTTTAGGGGGAAAATAACGCCGAGATGAAATCCGGCGAGTATCGGATAGCCAATCCCCATATTTGGATTCCAAAGAGGCAAATGATGCTCGTTTTTTATTATATTTCCGACGTATTCACTCAAAGGCTCATCTTGCCAGTTGAAAGCGCCAGGATCGCGAACAGGAAACATGACCGGATGAGTTCCATCATACTTATATGGTCCTTCCGGCATAACTCCGCCGCCGAAAATAGAGGTGGTAAGAGTTTTTCCGCCGAAAATAACAGGAAAGAAGAAAACAATAACAAGTAAAAAGAAAAAAAGCGAAGCTGCTAAAAATTCTCTCTTTTCGGAAAAGTTGACAATTCTTCCGTAAATTTTTCTGAAAATTATCATAATATTTTAGTGCAATCTGAATGTAATATGCTTATTTGCTAAAAAATTCCAGACAAGAACTATAAATTTGGTGATTATATTGGCGATTATGTACCAAATGCCCAAAAGACTGACAAACGCAAACATAAAACCGGCGTTGATTAGCAGACCTGTTCCGGTAACCATGAAAAAAAGAGTCAGTTGTTTTTTGTGATTCCGTTCGGTGTTTCTGAAAGTAAAGTGTTTCTGACCGAAATAGCCAAAAAGGCTGACTACTAAAAATGATATTGTCGTTGCGATTAAGTACCAAACATTCAGAAAATTTACCATTAAGTACAGAAACAATAAATCTAAAACAGCGCAGGTTCCGCCGATGAGAAGATATCGCATCGGTTCGCCGATCTTTTCGTGCTCAAAAAAAAATGAAATAAATTTTTTAGCGGTTTTGATTGGCATTATTTTTTGTTTCTTTTTTCGATGACCTCCGGATGATCTAGGAGATAGCGAGTAGTGACGTGCAATCCCTCACGGGTGGTTTTGCTCGCTTTCCAGCCGAGTGATTGCAATTTTTTCGTGTCTAAAAGAACATATTTATTATCACCGATCCAGCCTTTGTCTCCACCCGCATAGGTGAATTTCACGTCTTTATATCCGGCTTCGTCGACGATAACTTTCGCCGATTCGGTGACGTTTATAATTTCGTCATTGCCAAGATTGTAAACATTTATTTTTTCTTTTGCTTTTTCAATGACGGTGAAAATGGCATCAACGCCGTCTTTGACGTAAAGATATGATTTTTTTTGTGTTCCGTCGCCGAGAATATGAAGGGTTGTCGGATCCTTTTTGAGTTTGTTGAGAAAATCAAAAACCAAGCCGTGGGTGTATCTTTCGCCAACCCAGGAAACGAAACGGAAAATGTAGGCGGTCATATCGTAGTATTCGCAAAAAACGGAAATATAAGTTTCGGCGGAGGCTTTGGCAGCGCCGTATAAAGAAGTAGGGAAGAAAGGATAGTCTTCAGGAGTGGGAATGATGGTAGCGTCTCCATAAACGGAAGAGGTTGAAGCAAAAGCAATTTTTTTGACATTATTTTCCCGCATGGCCTCAAGAACATTGATTGTGCCAATCAGGTTTTGCTCAAGATCAATTTTATGATCATCAAAGCCGCTTCGTACGTCCGCGTGAGCCGCTAGATGGAAAACAAAATCAACCCCTTTCATTTCGGTTTTTAATTTTCCGACATCCAATATATCAGCTTGGACAAACTTGAATTTCGGATTTTCGAAGTGAGGCTTGATAAAATCCTCGATACCGGAGGACATATTGTCATAAACGATCACTTCGTCTCCTTGCTCGATCAGTCTGTCAACGATGTGACTGCCGATAAATCCGGCGCCTCCCGTGACTAATGCTTTCATAATTATTTTTTGGAATATTTAGAGCTGAATTTATAAATGTCAAAAACGGTTTTGATGGCATAATATCCTTCTTTTAATTTTTTGTCGGAATAATCTTTTTTGCGAATCGCCGAAAAAAATTCTTCATTTTCCAATTTCCATGAAATGTCCTCTTTGGGAAAATCAATTTCTTCTACGTCCGGCGGTCCCATTTCCGGTTTCATTTTATAAAGAGTTATAGTTTCATTGCCGTAGCTTCGGCCGATGCCGTTAATCTGGATCTTGGCTTTCTCGAGCATAATTTCAAAAACGAAAATATTTTTCCATTCCGTGCACGATGCCGAAAGGTGGGCAATCTGTCCCTTTCTATTGTGCAAAATAAAGAAAGAATTATCCTCCAGTTTTTTCGACCAGAACATTTTTTCCGTAAATCCAATCGCGGTTTTCATTTCTCCCATGTAATAATTCGCAAGATCAATCAAGTGGCAACCTTGATCAAGGAGTTCTCCTCCGCCGGCAATCTTCGGGTCGAATCGCCACTCTTTTCCGTATCCCAGCCGGGCGCCGTGTCCATAGCGGGCACGAATAAACATAATTTCGCCGTATTTTTTACTATCAATAATTTCTTTGGCTTTCATTATGGCCGGATGATAGCGATGATTATATCCAATTCTCACGACAACTTTATTTTTTTTCTGCGCGGCTAATATTTTTTCAAACTCTTTTGGGTTGCGGGCGCCGGGTTTTTCCAAAAGAACATGCTTTTTATTCTTTATTGCCTCAAGGGCGATCGGAACGAGGAAATTGTTCGTAGTGGCGATGATAACCGCGTCAATGTCTTTGTTGTCAATGACTTTTCTCCAATCTTTTTCAAAATTGCAATTATATTCGGTGGCAAACAATTCTCCGATTTGTTTATTTATGTCGCAAATTGTTTTCAGGTGGATGTTTTTCGGCAGGGCTGCAACTCTTTTTTTACCAATCAGGCCTGCTCCAATTATAGCTATCTTCATAATCATTTCTTTATTCTAGTAAATTGGAAATCATCAATTCGTCGCAGGGTCAAAAATTCGGGGTCGCTCTTTATTTTTTCGAGAAAATCTTTTTTATTCCAGTCGTCCCGATAATTTATGAACCGGCCGCTAATACCATCTGACTCATTGCCGACAAGGAATCTGAAAAAATCCACCAATTGCTCCATGTCTCCCCATTTTTCCGGTTCTTTATCATGTTTTTCATCTTTCCAGATATTGGTCTTGTGGGCGCCGGGAGCGATGATGTTTATATTTATCTCGGGATATTCAATAGAAATATTTTCCGTAAATCTCACCAGGGCTGTTTTTGCAAGACTATAAGCTAAATGATTTTCTCTTGGACCAGCCGCGCCTCCGCCGCCGAAATTGATTATCTTTCCCTGGTTTGATTTTTTGAGAACAGACATAAGAAAATAACAAGTATAAATCGTTCCCCACATGGAGATGTCGAGCGATTTTTTCATTTCATCCAAGTTGGATTCCAAAAACGGCTTTACCGGCCACAGGACGGCGGCGGCATTAATAAGTATATCCAGATAGTCTATCTTTTTTGCGACGGCCTCGACTTCTTTTCTGCTCCCAATGTCGACTTTTTTAAAAGAAATATTGTCTATATTCTGATTGATAGTATTCTTCAGCTTTTCAAAATTATCCGGATTGATATCCCAGATAATCACTCGATGCCCATCTTCTACCAAAGCTTTGGATATATTCGATCCAATTCCTCCCGTTCCTCCGGTAATTATTATATTTTTTTTGACACCCATATCCCTGATGATTTTATAGTTTAGATATTGGCATAAAACGGCATTTTATTATCATAGAAAGCCATTTTATAGCATCGCGGCTAAGTTTCACCTTTTTCCCTTCTTTGAGGCTTCGGGATTCGTATTTTATTGGGATCTCCAACGGAATATATCCCAGCCGGACAAATTTGGAAACAATTTCCCAGTCCAGCTCAAAATAATTTCCCGCTAAATCCACTTTTTCATATAGATCACGGGTAAAAATTTTGTACATAGTGGTCGGGTCGGATATGTTCGTTCCGTACAGAATATTGAAAAACTTGTGCAGGAACAGGCCACCGAAATTCATAAAATAAGCGTAAACCCTATCAATTCCATGGAATTTTCTGATCATTCTTACCTTATTTCCGCTTTCGTCCAGATGCCGGGAGCCGAGAACGAATTTAACATTGTTATCGCGGAAGGGCTTTAGTAGTTTATGATAATCATTTACATCGTATTCAAGGTCGGCGTCTTGAATGGCGAAGATATCACCGGTTGCGTTTTTAAATCCCATTCGGACTGCGTGCCCCTTGCCCTTTGGAGTATCATTGAGGATGAGTTTGCAATCAGAGTGGTTTTGGCAGAATTTTTTCACGATTTCGCGCGTTCCGTCTTTGCTATTGTCTTCAACAAGCACAAGCTCCTTTTCAAAACCTTCGATTCGAAGGTTGTAAATTTTTGTTAATAATTCTTCGACCGTGTTCTTTTCGTTGTATATTGGGATAATAATGGAGATTTTTTCCATTTTATTTTTCCAGAATGGCGATTAGGGAGATGCCCATTTTCTTTCGGAGAATATATCTTTCGAAAAACTTGAAAAAGGGAACAAGCTTGTCAAAAAGACTGACAGATCCTTCGCTGATATTTTTTTTCATTATGTTTCCATTGATGTACCAACCAAAAATAGCCGGGAGATTAAAATAAAAAATCTTTTTTATCCTGAATTCGGTGTGGGATATTTTATACAAAAGTTCCTTTTTAGCGTAACGTCGGAAATGATCGAGAGAGGCGTCTATGCAATTGAACAAAAACTTGTGAGCTGGAACAAGAAGTATTAGCTTGCCGCCGGGCGCCAGCAAATTATAGATGTTATTTAGAGCGTCAATATCATTTTTGACATGCTCCAAGACGTTCAAGGCGATCACAGTGCTTATTTTGTCATTTATATTTTCGAAATCGGAACTTTTCCCAAGATCAAGTTTTATAGCTTGAATATTTTCGTTCGGCGAATAGGTATTTTCAAGGTTTTTTATATATTCAGGGTCTATATCACTTAGAAAAACCTTGTGATCTTGAAAATCATTGATTATTTTTCTGGAAAAAGTTCCTATTCCACTGCCAACTTCTAAAATACCCCCCTTTATATAAGGCTTAATTTCACTGTACATCCAATCCGTAAATTGATTGGCCTTGTCTGTATTGGCTAGATTTTGATTCCCTTGTTTAGTATATTTTTTTTCTTCCACAAAAAGAAAAAAGGATTAAGCGTTCCTTGTGTTTATTTTACCCGTTTGGGGAAAATTTTACAAGTTTCGCTTAATCCTTTGATTGGTCCGGCGGTTACCGGAGTTAAAGCTGAAACCCGGCCCTCTGGGCATCGTCATGGAACATCTTCACCGTATCCAGGGAGTAATCGTGCAGGTCTTTACCCACTAGAGACAGCTTCTTCAGCACATCGTTGGTAACGGTGATGATGTGACAACCCACGGCGTCGGCCTGGAAGATATTCAGCAGTTCCCGGGGACTGGCCCAGATGAGCTCCTGGTTGGGATAGAGACGGAGAAGTTCCACCGCCGCGGCCATTAGCGGCATCGGATCGTGGCCGGTATCAGCAACCCGTCCGGCAAAAACCGAGATAATGGCTGGAGGGCCATCTGCGATGGCAGTGCTGACATCACGCACCTGATCCAGGGTCATCAGCGCGGTTACGTTCAGTTTCACCCCGGCCCGGACCAATCTGCGAATCAGGTCGTGGGAGGGTTCCTTCTTGGTGTTGGTAACCGGAATTTTAATGTTGATGTTATCTCCCCAGGTAGAGATCTCCAGGGCCTGGCGCTCCATTTCCTGAAAATTGTCAGCAAAGACCTCAAAAGAGATGGGACGGTCGGGGATCGCCTCCACGATCTCCTGGGCAAACGCTTTGTAATCGCAGATGCCGGCCTTGCGCATCAAAGTCGGATTGGTGGTGAAACCTTTAATGAGAGGATTGGCATACATTTCCAGCATACCGGCCTTATCCGCGCCATCCGCGAAGATCTTCACCTTTAGGTTTGAGAGTTTCGTCATTTTGAAGTTTCCTCCCGTTCGATGATATGTGTCGCTTCAAGCAGGTTTTCTGCGCTGAAGTCGGGGTTGATAGTTTTTCCGCGGTTATCGATCTCGTTGCGGACGAGAATAGTCCGACAACCGACAGCCTGGCCGGCTTGGATATCTTTCCAGGTGTCTCCGATCATCCAGGATCGCGTGAGGTCGATGTTGAATTCCCGCGTGGCTTGGAGAAGCATGCCGTGCTTGGGCTTGCGGCAGTCGCAGTCAGCGAGGAGCGTTTTGTCCCGCACCTGATTTGGATCGGGATGATGAAGACATACATAAACTTTGTCAATTACACCGTCTTTTTGTCTCACTTGGCGGATGAGAAATGCGTGCATCCCGTCGAGATCAAACAGGTCGAGTTTTCCTTTGGCGACCGCCGGCTGGTTGGTGACCACAAAGACGTGGAAGCCGAGGTCGTTGAGAATTTTCACGGCCTCGGCTGTCCAGGGAAAGATTTGATAGTCCTCGAGACGGAGCGGGCTTTCCGTTCGGCCGAATTCGTCGAATCCGACGGTCGGATTGATCACCCCGTCCCGGTCCAAGAAAACCGCGCGGTTTAAGCCGGTGGGGAAATTGTGACGGATTCCCATTTGGCGCTCCTTTGGCGCAAGGCTTCAGTTAGAAGGTGAGTGATGTAGGCCTGAATCGATTCTGTGTGGGCTGTCCGATAATCCGGATTAACGGCGGAAACGACGATAACAGCATCGCCGTTTCGGGCAGTATAACCGTCCGCTTTGCCAACGATACCCAGCACGCGGCCTCCTCTTCCTTTGGCGAAACTCACCGCTTCAACGATGTTCCTAGAGATGTCGCGTTCGGCATCACCTCCGCCAACCGACAGGACAAAGAGAACATCGTTTGAGCCGAATCCCCAGGTCTCCAGGGGCTCGACAAATATTTTGTGCCAGCCCTCGTCATTGGTAGTGGCCGTGAGAAGAGGGATATTGTCAGTCAAGCAAATCGTTCTGATCCGACAGCTTTTAAAGAAGTCCCCAGTCGCATGTGTTCCGTTTCCGGCGCCGCCACCGACTCCGCAGAAGAATACGCGGCCGCGGCGGCGGCGAACTTTTTTAAGAATTTCCACCATTTTTTCCATAATCGGGATCTGGTTTTTCTCCAGCTCCTCGAAGATTCTGCGGGCTTCCCCAAGACGGTTTTTGAAAAATTCCGTTATCGATTTTTCTTTCATTTTAATCTCCTTGGTTCCCGTATCAATGAGAGGATTATTCAGATTCATGGTGCGTAATGATTGATCCATGATTCACAAATCTCCAGGGAAATTCCTGGAGACTATTGGCTGCCATGGCATCCCGCAGGGCCGATTTTTTGCCAGGTTCCACATAGAAGAGCCAGAAAGCTCCTACGGTTCCTGCTCCTGGAACTTTTCCGCCGATGGCTCCAGCGGCCATGGCCTCGTCGTATACCTTATCAATAGCTGGGTCAGGTTTATCGCCGGAGTACTTTTTTTTGACTTTCCAGTGCTCGTGGAAGAGTTGACCAAAGCGGAGAGTTTCTCCGGTGAGAATTGCTTTTCTTTGTTTACGGCCGATCTTCTTGATGTCTCGGAAATAACCAGCTTTCTCTTCCGACAGCGGTTGTTCCCCATCGGCATCCAAGCCTTGTTCTTTTAGGGTTTCGTCGGCTGACTTCGGCCTCACGGTTCCCGTTCCGAAGAGAACCAGATTTTCTTCCAGCTCGAGACGTGTCCGAAGATCGATCTTAAGCGGGTGAATTTTGACGTGGCCTTTCCGAGTAATCGTGAAAGATTTTATTCCGCCAAACGCGGCTATGTACTGATCCTGCTTGCCCGTTGCCGTGGAGCCGCACAAGTCATGTTCTACGTGATAGGCTTCTTCGGCTAGTTGTTTTAGGGAAATGCTATCACCTTTCATAGCGTGAAGAATATGGAGAAAATTTACAGCTACGGCTCCGGAGACACCGAGGCCGGATTTCGTGGGAACGTCCGAGATAATATCGATCTCGAGTCCCACCGGCTTTCCATTTTCTCCCTTCAGCCATTCTTCAGCTTTGAGCAGGCGAAGTGATTCCCGGAAAATGGGGTGTCCAATTTCGGACACGTTTGTCACCCGATCCTTCTTGTCAGAGTATTTTACTACCCATAGGTTGTCCAAGCGTTTGCTGACGATTAATCTGACAAACAGCGAAATGGTCGCCGAAGTCCAAGAACCGCCAAGCTCTCGATAAACACGCTCGATGTCAGTTCCGCCTCCGCCCATAGAGAGCCGGAGAGGAACTTTGCCAACAAGAAATTGCGACATGATAGGGCCCTCCCGAACAGAGATTTGATTCCATTATATATTTTAAAGGAACCCTAGGGTCCCTCCTGTACTGTTAATATAGCCGGTATGCGGTGATTTTGTCAAAAAACCGCGATTTTTTCGCGGATTAGAAATTTTTGGTTATTATTGAAATATATTTCTCAAATGTTTCTTTTCCTTCATGGCAGCCGATTTCATAAAATCTATAAGTGGTTTCATAAGCAATAAGACCTCCTTTTTTGACTAATAAATTGAAATAATGGCCAAGAGGAAATTTCTTTTCGGGAATTTTATTTATAATATTTTTCTTCAAAATATTTACGCCATATTCCATGAATTTCGCTTCCGGGCGGGGATTTCCCTTGGAAAACTCTTTTATGTATCCATTCTCGATCAAAACTTGACTATGACAGAGTTTCCAATCGTATTGAAGTACACTCATCAGGCCTTCGGCTCGAGATTTTTTATAGAAATGAGAAAGTGCTTGCCAGTCAATGTCAAGATAAGAATCTCCATAGGTGACAAAGAACTCATTATCCAAATACGGAAAAGCGTTTTTTAGCGCACCACCGGTATCAAGACGCTCGTTTTCCACCGAATATATTATCTTTACTCCAAATCTTTTTCCGTCACCGAAATAATCTCTGATTTGCTCCCAAAGATGGCCGACGCAGAGGACGATTTCCGAAACTCCATTTTTTTTGCAAAGGTCGATTTGGTATTCGAAAAAAGGCCGGCCGTTTATTTCAACCATTGATTTAGGAATCGTTTTAGTAACTGGATAAAGCCGTGTTGCCAGCCCGCCGGCCAGAATTACTATTTGTTTTATACTATTTTTCTTAATTGTCATACCAAAATGCAAATTTTCTCGGCCTAATTGGGTTGTTTGTCTATCTGTAAACAAATTATATTTCATTATCGATTTTTTGCAAATAAAAAAGCCGGGCGGGACGCAAGTGTAGGCGTCCGGCCCGGGTATGGTCAAGATGAATCACAGAAAACCCCTTTCCCGCAGATGGGGGAGCGCCCGGTGAGTTGTTACCGCGGCGCCGGAATCTTCAGTCTCCGTTTCCGAGAGCCTTAGCCACTCGGGTAGCGGAATGAGCTCCACCTCGATATCCTCCCTTTCGTCGAGTTTTTGCGCCTGATTTTTTTGGGCTCCTATTCCCAGGAAACAATGATAGAATGATGGAATGTTTCTGGGATCAGGCCAAGAGTTTAATCCGAGTTGAATAATTTCGGGGCAAACGTATCCCGTTTCCTCTAAAAGCTCCCGCCGAACTGTTTCCAGCGAGGATTCTAAAGGATCGATATTTCCGCCCGGCAAAGTCCTCAAAACTTTATTACTCCCTTGGTAATACTGAACGATAGTGACGACTTCACCGGTGGCCGTAAGAGGCAAAATAACGACAAAGAGAGGCTTATCGAACATGTTAAAAACATGCTTTTTCCCTCTCGGATCCATAAATTCCACTTGAAGCCATTTTTTTCCAAAATTGTCGCTAAAAATTACGCGACTTCCCAGTTTTCTCCAAGGCTTTATGGCCACGGCGTTCTCCCTTCTTGCTAAATTAAGGAACTTTGCTTCAGGGCATAATATAGTATGGCAAATAAATTGTCAATTTATTGCCTTGCTCAAAATCACCGTCTAATTTACCATTAGTGATGTATGGATATTCAATTCATCGAAGCTCGTCTCAAAAGATTCGCCAGAAAATATTGGGGGCTTTCGCGTCTGGCCTGGGACGAACTGAAAATCGGCGGTTTTTCCGGCGCGGTTTTCGCCGTGCGGCGGCATTTCAAAAAAAGAAAAGGCGTTCTTCCGGTAATTTATCCGACAGTTAATGATTATGAAAAAGGGCTGGTTACGATAGCGATTCTCACGGTAAGCCGCTTGGATCTCATCAAGCCGTGCCTTGAATCCATCGAGGACAATTTGAGCGAAAAATATAAAGTGGAAATTCTGGTCGGGGACACGGGAACAAAAGAAAAAAAAGTCCGGGATTTTTACAAGGAAGCCAGAAAAAAATGGAAAAACATAAGAGTGGTCAAAATTGGGAAATATCACTTTTGCCGCAATTACAATAATTTATTCTCAAAATATACCAAAGGCCAGTACCTTATTCTTCTTAATAACGACACGATAGTCAGAGGGAGTTGGATTAACGATCTGGTTGATCCTCTCCGTGACAAGCGGATCGGCGTGGTGGGCGGAAAATTGCTGTACAAAAATGAAACAATCCAGCACGCGGGAATGGAATTTCGGGGAGAAAACGCTCTCGCGGTTTATGCCAAAGAAAAAAAAGACCTTCCGGAAGCAAATTTCAAAGCATATGTCCCGGTTGTGACTTTTGCCTGCGCGGCGGTGCGCCACGATGTGTATAATCGCTTCAGAATGAATGAGAATTACCGCGAGGAAGCGCAGGACTCTGATTTTTGTTTGCGGTTGCGGGAAGCCGGGTTCAAAATTTTGTATAACCCGGATGTCGAAATTTATCACTTGGAATGTTCGACACGCGATTGGCGCAAAGGCGAGCGCGACAGGATTCTCCTCAAAAAACAATGGGGAAAGGCCATCCGGGAAATAATCGAGGAGGACAGGCAGAGAACGAAGTTCGACCCGGATGAATACAAAAACTCAATCATTGTCTTGCGAGACGACGGGATCGGGGACTTGCTGATGGGCGTGAGCGCGTTTAAAAATCTTCGCAAAAAATACCCCGATAAAAAATTGATTCTCACGACATATAAACGGAATGTCGAGATGATGGACGGCTTCGGGATATTCGACGAGCTGATTTCTATTCCGGACAGGCAAAAATACGCGCCTTTGCCAATTCCGGGCGATGCGAAAATTTTCAATCTGATTGACCTTGAAATGGATTTCAGTCCAATTCTCGGTGTTCCCAAGGAGCACAACAAAGAAAACCGGCACGTTTCTTTTTCAAGAGAGCTCGGACTCGATCCCGAATTCGAGTTTGTTTTGATGCCGGATTTCCCGGAAGCGAAAAAGAGAGTGAAGAAAATGTTAAGCGATATAGGAATTGACATGGGCCAATCCGTCGGAGGCGGACAAGAGTTTGTCGTCCTTAATCTTATTTCCGCCAATCCCGCCCGGAGCTGGTGGGAGCCGTATTACCCGGAGCTTATCAAAGCGGTCGAGGATATGGGATTCACGCCGCTCATTTTGGGAACCAAGAACAGCAAATATTATACCGGAGAAAAAGTCGTGAATCTGGTCGGTAAGACGAAAACAGTCTCCGAATACATAGAGGCGATGAAACTCGGAAAATACGTCATTTCAACTGACACGAGCGCCTATCACATCGCGGCGCTTTCCGGGATTCCGTTTCTCGCAATTTTCACCGGCGGGATGACACCGGAATCAAGATTAAATTTATACGAAAAATACGAAGCGCTTGCTCCGCCTTCTAGCCTGAAATGTTATCCTTGTTGGGACGAAGGCTGCAAAGATTTGTCCGTCAGGTGGAAAAAAGACCCCTGTCGGCTTCTGATCAAGCCTGAAGAGGCGATTGAGAAGTTTGAGAAGCTGGTCAAAAAATATCCAAGATAAACATTCAATGTTAGAGAAGCCCTAACATTGAATGTTAAGACGCTTTTATTTTTGCTTCAATATCGCTTGTGGAGAGGGGAATATCTTCTTTTGGAATAAGATATAATTCTCCGCCGTATTTCGCGAGCACCTCTGTTTCGACGCATTTGGCGCCGTATTCGGCGCTGTTGGCATGGACGTCGGGACGAATTTGGTCGAGCCAGGGATTGGGAATAAGGTCGTCAAAGAGAAAAACGTAGTCGACGTATTCAATAGCGGCGACAACTTCCGCCCGATATTTTTCGGGAATAATCGGACGGCCCGACTTTTTTTTGTATTCCTTCACTGATTTGTCGCTGTTCACGCCCACAATTAAAATATCTCCTTTTGCTTTGGTTCTCTGGAGGAGCGCGACATGGCCGGCGTGGAAAAGATCAAAAGACCCGTTCGTGGTGACGATTTTTTCGCCTTCTTTTTTCGCCTTTTCAACGATTTTGAGAATTTCATCAAGCGATTTTATTTTTTCCTTGTGGTTTAGCATATTTTTTCAAAGCTTATTTTAATGTCCCCCTCGGGGAATGGGAGAAATTCCCTCGCCTTTAGGCGAAGACTTTA
>JASEHL010000010.1 GCA_030018805.1 Patescibacteria group bacterium | reverse complement strand
GCAATCCGTAAACTTTAATTTGCCTCAGGAGTGCAATCGAGGGTGGACTTATACACGCTCTTTCCTTTTTGTATCATTTATGATACAATTAGTGGTATAAAATGATACAATTAATTTTATGTCGATGATAAAGCTCAATGAACGGCAGGATAAAATTCTAAGCTACATTAGGAAGCGCAAATCCGCGACCAACAAGGAACTTCTCGAACATATTTCCAAGCCGGGCGAGGAGGTGACGAGACTGACTATTGTTCGGGACTTAGACAAGCTCCTGAAATTCAAGCTGATTTCAAAAATGGGAGGTGGAAGGAATGTCTCCTATAAAGAGAGAATTAGGAGTTCCGCTCTGTCATATTTCGACGTAGAAAAATATTTCAAATTGCCGCCCGATGAAAGAGATGTCAGTTTCAATAAATTCAATTTCGATGCCTTCGGCTATTTTGATAAAAATTTTTTTTCAGAAAATGAAACCAGCAAATTGGAAATGCTCAACCAGGAATATCAGGAAAGAATAAAAAAAATGTCTCCAAGCTCCCTCAAAAAAGAGTTTGAAAGACTGACGATCGAGTTGAGTTGGAAATCTTCCCAAATTGAGGGAAACACCTATTCTCTTATTGATACGGAGATATTGATCAAGGAGGGAAAAGCAGCTAAAGGACATTCAAAGGATGAAACAATGATGATTTTGAATCACAAGAAAGCTATTGATTATATCTTCAGCCGGAAGAATGAATTTAAATCCCTCAATCTTCGAAAGATTGAAAACGTTCATTCCCTTTTGATCAAGAATCTTTCGACAGAAAAAGGAATAAGAAAAAGATTGATTGGCATAACAGGGACAAAATACAGGCCGCTTGACAACCAGCATCAAATTCGGGAAGCGATGGAGAAATTGTGCGGTGTCGCGAATGCCTCCAAAAACCATCCTCTTGTCAAGGCATTGGCCGCAATCCTGCTTATCTCATATATTCAGCCGTTCGAAGACGGAAACAAAAGAACAGCGCGTCTTGTCGGGAACGCGGTGCTTTTCGCGCATGGATTTTGCCCGTTGTCTTATCGAAGCGTTGACGAGGCAGAATATAAAAAAGCCATTCTTCTTTTCTACGAGCAAAACAGCGCCAGATATTTCAAGGAATTGTTCGTCGAACAATTTAGATTTGCCGTGAAAAATTATTTTTTGATCTGACCTTGCTAAAAATATCAAGGCAAGGGATAAAAGTTGTTTAGTCTGGTTGACAACCATCGCTGGATCGGGGAAGGCTTTCTCCCGTTCAAAGGTTCCCTCCAGAGGCGGGCAGGCGAAAGCTGGTCCCGCCAAGCGAACAAGGAAGTTTACTTTCAAGTTATTTTGGTGCGGGGTGAAAATCCCGCTCCCTGGAGCTTGCAAAAATAACCGCTTGAACAGAGATTATTTTTTTGATACTCCTAGGTATTTACACTCAAACGCTTCTGTTTTATAATACTAATATAATTCGCTAAAAGCAAAAAAATGACAAAAACAAAAACAGTCCTGCTGGGTACGCTAGTTCTTTTTTTGGCGCTTGCGTGGGCGCCGAATGCCTCCGCCTTCGACAACCCGGTCGAGAGCGACATTTTCTGGGACACGCTCGCCGCGATGGACAATCCAAACGATGTTGACGGCTGCAAGGCCAAAATTGACGAACTTTGGTCGACGGGCGAGCTGAACAGGTATGACGTGGAAAGAAGAAGGGCTGAAGGACAAGATGTCCCCGATTCTGAACTCTATGATATGAGCGAGAAACATCGGGTATCTATGACTTCGGGATACTACAACACCTGCGAAAATTTCGACGAAGGATTTGAAATAATGCGTTCCAGCATGGAGCAGTACGGCAAAACTTCGAACATCTGGGATATGGCCGACTGGCACAACGTGAGCGGGTTGTATTTCCAGAGCGAAGGCGAGGGAAGAATTGATTTCGACCGGACGCTTGATTTCATGTCGTATCGTTTCCAGATATTCATGCAGAATCTGCCGAACCTCCTCACTTTCCAAAACGGATACATTAGTCTGAACGCGGAAATGGTGCCGGAACTTGCCAATTACGGAGCAGTGCTGACGATGTACGGCTTGGATTTTTCCGAGACGCCGGACATATATGTTGACGGGGCGCTGGTTGATTCTTCCGCGTTGGGAGCCGTCTATGACGCCGCTACCGGAACACTCACCTTCAACGCCAGCCATTTCAGCTCGTTCCGGGCTGTGGAAAAAGGAAGCGACGTCAACGCCATGAGGATAAAGTGGAACAACAAAAGGAGCCTGAAATACAATTCAAGGAAAAGCACTTTCAAAGTGAAGGTGAAAGGAACGGGACTGCGAAACTCCAGCGCTTCCACTGTCTGCCAATTGGGGTTCTACAGCGCCTCGAGAGTGAAAGTCTCGAGAAACGGCAAAAAGGCCACCTGCACGTTCAGCATGAGTGATTTCAGTTCGACCGGATACTATCCTCTCACGATTTCCATCGCCGGAGTCGGTGAAGTCACCCGCGAGAACGCAGTGAGAATAAAATAGACTGAATTTTTTTATGTATCTTTAGTCGTCATTGTTAAATAGTTATCAACTATTTATATGAGCAAATTTGATTGTACTTCAGGGCACAGATCTCCCCGTACCAACTTTCAGAAAATTTTTCTAATTATAACATTGCGAAATTTATGACTAGTAATAAGAAAAGTTGGTGCGGGGCAAGCGGCTTTTCCTGGTTCGCGGGATGGCTTTTCACGATCGGATTCTTGCACCTCACTTTCTGGAAGGGCGTGCTGGCCATCATTCTCTGGCCGTACTTCATCGGTCTGGCCATAAGCGCGCTTGCCGGCCGCTAGATTCCAGAACAAAATATTTCGATACGTTTGTTTTTCGCACGGCAAAAAATATCATGCGTCTTCGCGCATGATTTTTTCATGGTTCGGGAGGGGTCGCTTGCGCGCTTAATTATTCGCGGTGTTGTGATATAATGGAGACACCTAATCCATAAGCAAATGATTATGAAAAAAATCATCGCCGTTTCGGCTCTCGTCGCGGCCCTCGCGTTTCTTTCCGGCTGCGGCAAAAAGAACCAGGAGCAAAGCCGGGAGACGCAACCAGCGGAGGAATCGGCCACCGGGCAGGACGGAACCGAATCTTCCAAAACATCCGCAAGGGAAACCCAGGCTGCTCCGAGTGAATTGCCGAATCTTTTCACTTCCCAGAAATTCAAGTTCCAAGTTAATTATCCGGACGACTACAAAGTTCTCGATCCCAGCCAGTCTCCGCCGCCCCAAAACCCGGGCGCCGGATCAAGCCCGATCGTTATGGAAGCGGCCGTCCAGTTTTTGAAGGAAGGCGGCGTCAAAAACGCGATCGGCGGTTCGATGATAAGTATCATCCGACACACCAACACCCAGAACAAATCCCTGGATGCGTTCGCGAAAGACTATCTGGCGCAAACTGGAAGCAGCGTCAGCGCAAAACCCTCAAAAATTTCAGGCATGGACTTCGTCATCGCGACTTATGAAACCACACCGGACATGCCGGGCGAAGCCGGTTTCCAAGCCGGAACAAAAAAAGTTCAGGTGAAATCATATTTTGTCTCCCGCGGCCAAGATATTTTCGAGTTCGGCTCGTCCTCCGATCAGCCGAGCCAGGATTTTATGGAAAAGATGGCCGCTACTCTTAAGTTCTTATAGAAAACAAATGAAAACCGAACAGGAGATACAGGCAAAAATAGAAGAGCTTGAAAAAGAGCTGGCGGAGATTGAGGAAAGCTACGGCGAAGAAATCGAATCAGCCGAGGATGAAAAAAATGTCGAGGGAGTCGAAGAACTGGAAGGAGACAGGGAAAGGAAAACCAAAAAGCTCGAAAAACAGATAGAAATTTTGAAGTGGGTGTTGTCGTAAACCCCCGACTTGGCGGTTTTTGTCCGGGGCGGGATTTTGCAAAGCTTAATTTATGTTAACTATTGACTTATTGGTTAACATAGATTAAAATGCCATTATGGACAAGAAATATTTGACCACGGCTGAACTGGCGAAACTTCTAGGAATCAGCCGGATTGCCGTTTTTAAAAAAATAAAATCCGGTAAAATAAAAGCCAAAAAAATCGGCCGGAATTTTTTTATTGACAGGAAAAATATCGGGGGAATTCTCGACGGGACTCTGACCGAAAAGAAAAAAAATGAAATTGATGAAGCTGTCAGAAAAACCGTCAGAGAATACGGCGAAACATTGAAGTTATTGGGCAAAGAATGAAGATAAAATCAGTCACAATTTTGGAGGTTGAATATGTCGCCCACAAGCTGGCAAAAGAAACGATGAAGTGGAATGAACCCATCCCCGATTTTGGTTCGCGCTTTCCGGGAAAACTGGAAAGCTGTTTGGCGATTCCCTTTCAGTCTTTTGGCGGAAAGCTATTCTACAAAGGGCTTGTCGGAAAGGCTTCCATTTTATTTTATCTGCTAATAAAAAATCATCCTTTCGAAAATGGCAACAAAAGAATCGCCATGACGACACTTTTCTATTTTTTGTACAAAAACAAAAAATGGCTTCGGGTCGACAATCAGGAACTTTATAATTTTGCCAAATGGGTCGCCGAAAGCAATCCCAAGCTCAAAAACGAAACCATATCCGCCATTCGAAAATTTTTGGAAACTTATATAATCTAAGCACAATTATGGAAAACAAAGTCAGCCAATTCGTATTTTGGACTCCGAGAATACTTTCCATGATTTTCATCGCTTTTTTGGCGCTGATGTCTTTGGATGTTTTCGGCACGGGTGCCGGTTTCTGGGAAACCTTGGCAGGTTTTCTCATCCACAACATTCCGGTTTTCATTTTGATCGCGGTTCTCGCGATTTCCTGGAAACGCGAAATTGTCGGAGGAATTATTTTCATCCTGGCCGGCCTCCTCTATATTTTCTTCGGCATGAAAAATGCGGGCGATTGGAGAATGGCGCTCGCCTGGTCGGTTCAAATTTCGGGGGTGGCCTTCCTCATCGGCGGATTCTTCCTCGCTAACTGGTTTAAGAAGAGAAAATAAATAATATTTCTTTTTTAGCAACTTTCTGTCTGCAAATTGCCAATTCTCGCAGAGTTTAGTGATGCTCTTTTATTTGACACAAAATACAGGAACTGCTTTAATGTCCTTTCAGATATTGCCCAATATTATTCCTAAGGAGGATTTCGGATGGCAGAAATAACTTTTATTGACCAGCTCAAGCCGATGTTGAGATTGATCGGCAAGGTGCCGGAGAAGTTGGAAAGATATTGGCCCGGCAACGGCTGGGTGAAAGCCGGGAAAATTAAGGATGAAAATGTAAAGCGTCTCCATCTGCTTCAGCGCGACCTAACCAGCAAGGCCGCCAAGGCGCGTTCCAGAGGCGACATTGCCTCTGCCCACGAACTGCAGATGAAAGCAGAAACCTGTGAAAAAATTCTTTATCTCCAGGTATACCAACTGCTGGGACTCTTCGGCCGTTTTATTGGAATCCCCGTCATTTACGGCAAATGGGGAGTAGCCGTCCCCCGGCAATCTGAAATCCGGAAACCGGACTAAGAAGGCATATAGCCAGAAAAACTCGCAGGCCCAAGCGGCAACGCTTCGGGCCTGTATTTTTTTCCAAACTGCCAATTCGCGCGGGGCTGGGCGGTTTTTTTGTATCTCGCCATTCCGGGCTTGTTTTTTGCCCTAGCGGTTTTTGTCCGGAGTGGAATTACATATTTAAATACTTACTTAAATAAGTATTTTTTCGCTCTTCGGGTTGCGAGCTCATAATTACGGTTTTATTGACAAACCAACAAAATACTGCTAGAAAAAGGCATATTTAAAATCTGGATGACCACGGAGGGATGTTCCGTGGCAATGCCGATGCCGACAGACGATATGCCATTGGCGGTAAAGATCGCGTCCAGGAAGTTCAGAGACGCCTTCTATCAAGCGCTGGGAGAGCTTCCGGAAGGATTCTTTATCTGGGTAAAACCCCTGGATGAGCATTTATCCAGATCGAATCCTCCCGAGGACCTTTTCTACCAGGTGTCGCTCCACTACAACGGGCCTGGCTATTGGCAACTCCGTGAATGGGACGGAGCACCGGCCAACAGAAAAAACGGCCAGGCCTGCCTGTACGCCCCAGGAACAAAATTGTGCCACATTCGCCTCGATGCCTTTGTCGCGATGGTGGAAGTTATGAACAAGAAAATCCGCCAAGCGGCGGAGACCCTCAGCGCCAGTTAAAGAAGTACTCCATGACTTTTGTCAGATTCGCTAACGACCGAAGATCGCAAGTGTTCTCGGAACCCCGCAGCAGCCGCTTCGGGGTTCTATTTCTATTCATGAACAATATTTCTCCCACCAAAAACAGCCCCGAGTTTTTTCGGGGTTGTTTTTTTGCCAAATGCGGAGGTTGCCGCTGTGTGGTAAAATGAAAAAGCTATGATAAAAAGTGTACTGTTCGATTTGGACGGCATTATCGTGGACAGCGAGCCGCTCCACTTTGAAGCTCATCAAAAAGCTTTGAGGCAATTCGGCGTGAACATCACAATCCAAGATTATATGGAATTCGGGGTTGCGAAGGGGGACGCAAACCTCTTCGAGAAGGTATCCAAAAAATACGGTGTTGAATTGAATAAGGAGAAAGTTTCCAAATCGAAAAAGAAACTGTATAAAGAAATTTTTTGCGAAAAGGCCGTTCCCCGGGAAGGTGTTCTGGATCTGATTAAGAATTTTAGTGAAAGATACGCTTTGGCGATTACTTCCTCGGGAGCCGGGGACATCATAGATTTCGTCATAGACAAATTCAGCCTGGGGAACAAATTCAAAGCGATTATTTCCGGTGACGACGTGAAAAAAGTGAAACCTCATCCAGATATTTATGAAAAGGCTCTGGGCCTCTTGGAATTGGGAAGCACCGACTGCATCGCTGTTGAGGATTCCGAAAGCGGCCTTCTTGCGGCAAAGGGTGCCGGCATAAAGTGCATTGTTGTCCCATGCGATTTTACGAAGGAACAGAATTTTTCCATAGCGGACTATATTTTCGAAGGTTTTGAAGAGATCACGAGTGAATTTGTCGATTCATTGTGAGCCTGTAAGATATTTTTGCTTCTGTATATCTTGTTTAAATCAGCCCCTGGAATTTTCGGGGTTTTTCTCGTAATAAAATTTAAGGCCGGGGTTTGAAGCCGGCCTCGCGGAGGATAAAATTTTGCGTAAGGAACTGGGAAGCTAAAGACTGATCCGAATGCGCGTGACTCTGCGCTTGGGGTGTAAATTGCCAAGAGCGGTCTCGGCATGCCCTTTGGCAATCTTCAGCGCGTCTTCTTTAAATTTGCCGATGATATCCGGGCACTGCAGTGTTGTCGCTTTTTTGCCAGCTCCCTGCAATTCATATTTCACATCAAAAGATGCGTTCCGCACGATGCCCGTACTGTCTTGCCCTTTACCGTTTCCCTGTTGCCCTTTAGCCACTGACCTCCTCCTTTCACTTTTTGGAGTTTTGTTGATTGTGATATCCTCCTTCTCCTTCCTGCTTAATCATAAACATATCCAAACATATTTGAAATACCCGGTCAATCCATAAATACTTTTCAACACACTCTTCTGCCAAAAACAGCCCCGACGTAACGTCGGGGCTGTTTTTTTGATTCCTAATGCGAGCGGCTGAAGGAGCCTGAACTTTTCACTTTCCAGGTGTATTTTTTTCCGCGGCTGAAGCGAGTGGTAAATTTGTACTTTGAAGATTGTGTCGTGGTGCTCACCGATGTGTGCTTTTTCTTTATCTTTAATTTCACTCTTTTGGTCACCGCCACTTCGTTTCCCCGGACTCTCGCGAGCGTTATATAGGCCTTTTTGCTTACGAGTCCCGCGGCAATGATTTCCTGATAATCGTCGCCGTAAAAATTCAAATCGGTATATTGGACTGTCGTGGGATCAACGGTAAAAAAGTCATAATTATTTCCGTTTACGTAAAATGAGCGGCCGCTCGCGGAAATGTCCGCCGGGTCGCTTGAATTTGCAACATAGCCCTCGGGCGCGGAAAGAGAGCAAACCGCACTTGTTGTATTCGCGTCACCCAGCCCGTCGCTGTCAATGTCGCGGTAATAAGTTTGGTTCGCCGAAATGGTTGAGTCGTAGTCGTTGCAGTCGGAGGTGTGATCGACTCCGTCCGAGTCGGCGTCAAGACAGGCGATTGGATAATCCGTGTACTTCACCACTAGCCCGGTGTCGTCGTTCGCGATATACACGTCGGCCGTGCGTGACAGGCAATTCGTTTTGAGCGCAATGCCTTCTTGAGCGGTGCCTGGAAGAGAATAGTAATTGACTATTTCATTTGACGCATTGAGCTCGAGGAGCGCGTCGTAGGTATCGTAAATTACATATGTGATTCCGGTGTTTGAGTTCACTTCAATTCCTGAAATATCGGAAGTGTAGCTCGCGTTTGGCGTAATAGTTTGGACGTGGCTGACATCGCCGCTCACGTTCAAGTTGACATTGAAAACATAAATTTTCCCGTCCGCTTGGAGGCCAGCATAAAAATATCCGTTCCGGTAGGCCAGGCCCTCAAGGCCGCTGTTGGGCGGCCCCGTCATCCAAGTGGTGAGGTCCCATGATTTTCCCGTCAAGGCTTCCGTCTGAAGATCAAACTCCGCGATGCTGTCGGGATTTTCTATGCCGATATACAAATAGCGGTCGTTTTCGGCAAGAGTGATTCCTTCAGGGTCTCCGGCCACTGCCCAGGAATCTTTGAGTCCGCCGCCAGAATCTAGCTCGTCGAGCGTTCCGGTGTTCTGGACGACAAAAAGCGATTGTCTTGCTTCATGCCAAACCGCGCCGCTGGCATCAGACAAAGTGGCAATGGTCGCTCCCGCGCTTCCCGGCCAGGCGTCAATCGCAAAACAGCACCAGGGGAAAGCGACGAGGAAAAATATAATAATGCTTAAGCGCGCAACGAAAGTTTTCATTTTTGTTTTTTCCTAAGACTTGACTTTGTGAATAAGTTAAGTAAAAACTTGCTCCCGGGTTTTAATATTTCTATTATTCCACAAAATCCGCGCGCGGAACAGAGAGAACCGCTTCCGGCTTCCAAGAGCGTAATCTTGGCACGCGCAATAAGGATTTGTTGACAAAAATCGCGGAAATGTTATATTTAGAGTGTTATGAAGCGAGCAATAGCAGCGTAGTCGAACTCATTTTTTGCACGCGCCCCACACCAATTTTTGTTAATTTCCTTTGTCTCGCATGCGCTAGCCAGAATTGGTGTGGGGTAAAAACAATTCAAATAATCCACAAACCAAAATGGCACAAGGAACAATCAAGAGACTCACCGACCGCCAATTCGGATTCATTGCCCAGGAAGGCAGCGACAAGGATCTTTTCTTCCACGCTAGCGAACTCCAGGGCGTTGAGTTCAATGACCTCAAGGAAGGCGACAAAGTCGAGTTTGAAGTCGGCGAAAGCCCCAAGGGGCCGAACGCGACTCAAGTGAAGAAAGTCTAGTCAAATAAAAAAACACCCCAATGCGAAATCGGGGTGTTTTTTTGTCGCTTTTCGGTTTTCTTGCGCCTTCTTTTCGTCCTGGGGTAAATTTTATTCCCGCGTTGAAATATATCTTTGGGGTTTGGGGTAGTAAATGGCATAATCACTAAGCTTCAAACCCATGAAAATACTTTCATGCAAAGATATGGGCGGCAGCGACGATTTCGTCGCCAAAGGCGCCACCGAAGACGAAGTCATGGAAAGGATGAAGATGCACGTCAAAGAAATGCATCCTGAAATGATGGAGGGGAAAAGCGACGAGGACATGACGAAGATGAAGGAGATGATGAAAGAAAAAATGAAAGACGAATGATTTTCGGAACTTTCCGGAAAACAAGAGCGGGCCAGAGGGGGGGGCTGTTTTGCTTTTTTTCCCGATTTTTGGTAGTGTAAGGGGAACAGATTTCTCCAGATCTTTTCAAGCCTCAAAAAACGACCGGGTCTGATATGTTGAAAGAAGATAAAAAAACAATATGCTAACAATTATTGTCATTGTTTTTGTCTTTTTTATCATTCTCAGCCTGCTGTATCTTCTTGGGTGGTTTTATAATCCGGACAACAACATTTTAGGCGGGGTAATCTTGATGTTGCTCACGTTGCTAATCCTTCTTGCTGTTTTTATTTTAGCTATACGGAACCGCAAGCCGGCGAATCAAACCGGAGCGGAATTTCTTGACCGCTTTCCTGCGGCAGTACGGCTTGCTGTTTCCCAACCCGAAGATTTTTGCCTTTAGTAGAAAAAACCGAATAATTTTTTTCAAAACTCCGCCCTCGGCGTTTTTTTATTGCCAATCCGCGCAGTCGGTGATTCTCACGAGAAACAAGACACCAATCCACCAATCGGAACAAAATCAATCAAAATTCCACGGTCGTGGTTTCGTGATTGTTTTTTTATTGGGTTGGTGTTTTGTCGGGGTTTAACTTCAGAAGCGGTTGATGTAACGTAGATTGGTACGTAGAGAGGCACGTTGCTCCTCCCCCGGCGCGCCGGCGGGTGGGGGAAACAAAAAACCCCCGAAAAGCGGTTTTTACAAAGGATAGAAACACTTAATTCAAGATGTGTGATTATTTCTTCGACACGTATTCGATTATTTTATCCCAATCAAGATTATTTTTGGTATAAAAAAGATTCGCGATGTCTTTTGTCATTTCGTTTATTTTTTGCGCGTATAGTTTTTTGAACGTTTCGTCTCGCTTCTTCGCTTCTTTATCCAGAGGCTGAATAATTTTTTTGTAAAGTTGGTCATCTCCCGATATTAATTCCCAAAACGGCTGGCCGCATATTTTGTGATAACTGAGTGCAGGATCCCTTTTATTCACTTTATGCGGTTTATTTTCCCGTCCATACATACAGCCATTGACGGCAAGAATGCTTCGCACACCTGATTCAGTCTGGATAATTTTTCTAGCGGTCTTGAAGTTTCTCCGCATAACATTTATCTGATCACTATTTCCCCAATTTGGCCCGGATTTTATACCGACTATATAAAATTTGTTGTCCCTGCTGAATATCAGGTCAACGCTCTTATATTTTTTCTCTTCTGCTTTCTTCCCGTTAAACACTTTATTACAAACATGAACTGCTAATTTCTCCATCAAATCCCCAAATATTGTTTCTTCTTGCGACGATAGGAAAGCATCAAGAATGCTTTTTGCCAAATCACCCGCGGTTTCCAGATTCTTCGCTTTGAACAAATAAGGATTCTTTCTTTTTGTGATGATAGCCAGGCTTGCGGATTTCAATCTATCCAGCCGAATTTTGTAGAAAGGCCCGATCACATCCGACGCGATAAAAGCGTTTAATTTCTTGTAGTTAAGTTTTTTCATGTTTTTTTGATTTGTTCATTAATATTTTGAATTGCCAATCTGTAGTATTCCTCTTTAATTTCTATGCCGATTGAATTACGATCAAGTTCGAGAGCCGCAATCGAGGTCGTTCCTGAGCCTAAAAAAGGATCAAGCACCACATCACCCGGCTTAGTAAAGAGCTTCACAAACCAACTCGGTAATTCTTTCGGAAAAACTGCACTATGTTTCTTATTCGAAGTCTCTGTCGCCATAACCAAGACGTTGGAGGGATATGCTTTTTCTCTGCCCACCCACTTTGAAATATTTTTTCCAAATCCGCTGCCAACTCGCGAATCGTCTCTGCGCTTATCGGTTTCGCTCAAGTTCTTGAGACGCGTTTTCGCCCAGTCGCCCATTTGCACCATCACCGCCTCCTGATACATGTTGAATTTTTTATTCTTATTAAATTGCAGTAAGCGTTCCCATGCATCTCGAAACCGATTCGGCCACTTGCCGGGATAGCAATTTTTTTTGTGCCAAATAAATTCCTCTGTCCAAAGCCACCCCTGTTTTTTCATTGCGATTATCAGATCTAGCGAATACGTATGTCTTTCCCCATTGGAAACTTTTTCCTTAATGTTAAGTATAAATGTCCCCGTCGGTTTCAGCACTCGGAGCAGCTCTTTGGTTATAGGCAGGAACCATTCGACATATTTGTCCGGATGAATGCCACCATATGTGTTTTTTCTCTGATCGGCGTAAGGAGGCGAAGTTATGATAAGATCGATGCTGTTGGATTTCATTTTTTTCAGCGCATCAAGACAATCGCCTAATATTATATCGGCTTTTCTTTTGTCTTTCTGACTGAAAAGGTTTATTTTTTCGATGGTCTGTATTTTTAACGCTGTTTGAGTTTTTTTCATTGTTTACATTATAAATCATTTGAAAAGGGCGAACAACAAATACCGCAATTACAAAAATTGAAAAGACAATTTTTGTATCATAAAAATTATTTTAGAAAGTTACCAGGCCTAAATTTACAAGCCGATATCTCATTGCTTCTTTGCTTACTAAGTATTTTTCCGCCAAGTATTCTAGATCTTTTTCTTGAAATACTTTTCTTTCAAATAATCTAACAAAATCTAATTTTAATTTATTTTTCGGCATTAGAAGAGCTGCTGCAAACTTATTGGCCGTTATCTCATGATCACTTTTAGCAGATCCATCTTCATAATTTCTGTAATATATTGTCGAAGGATAGTCGACATGCGCCTCCTTTTTTTCCAATAAGTAGTGACCAATCTCATGAGCAATTGTGAATCTCTGTCTCACATAAGTATCATTACTATTCACCCCAATCAAACCGGAATTTTTTTTTCTTACTAATATCCCAGTTAGCTCTGAATTGGGAGCCTTCCCGATACGTATGTTTAGCATTTTCGCGACTTCCTCAAGGGGCACAGGAACTTTATCTATGTTCATTTTTTTAAGCAAAAGTATCGCCTTTTGCTCTATGACGATTTCTCTCATAAATTGTTTTTATTATTAAAGCACCTTTTCGCAAAATCAACTGACCTTTTGTCTTCCTCTTTTAACTTCTCTAAGTCCGATTTAGTAAGACTGAATCCTTCAGGAGTGTTAGGAAAAAAATCACCGACGTTACAATTAAGAGCGATTGCTAATTTCCATAGAATAGCTCCGCTTACATTATTTCTTCCGGTTTCAATATGAGTCAGAGCGGATCGGCTTATTCCCAAGTAGTTGGCTACGGTCTTGGCTGGCAAATTTTTTGCTTTTCTGACAGCCTGTATTCGGTCAGAAATTTCATACTTTATATCTTTTTCAGCCTGTCTTATTTTATCTTCCTTCTTGTTCATTATACATGAAATCTTAATGGATTTTAGAACTGGTTATTACTTGCAATACATGGATACTAATTATAACAAATCGATATTCGTAAGCTATTGCTATGTTATCATTTTTGAGATACGATTGTCAATGTAATCCTTTAAAAAAGCAGCAATGAAGAGACAGCAACATGTGGTTAAACGTGAAGATGGGTGGGCAGTGAAGAGCACTGGCAACAGTCGAGACACAGCTCACGTCAAAACACAAAAAGAAGCGATTGAAATTGCCAGAGAAATCGCAATTAATCAAAGGTGCGAAGTGATTATTCACAGCGAAGATGGCAAAATTAGGGATTCCGATTCCTATGGGAATGATCCTTGTCCGCCTCGAGACAAAAAGTATTAACTTTTTTAACGCGAACTACGGAAAGTGTCAGTCGAAATTTTCCTAAAGTTCACTCTAATTTTTAACCAGTTGAAAAACTGACTAGTCAAGAAATAAGATGCGTAAAATAGTAATCAATTGGAACGGAGTAATTGTCTACAAAGAGGGGGATTCTCATAAAGTGCCGAGTAAATCAGGTGTCTATGAAATTCTAGTCCGGAATAAGCACACCGGAAAGTATATGAGAAAGTATATTGGCAGTACTGATGACCTAAATCGCAGATTTAGCGAGCATTTATCTCTAGAGGAAGAAAATGATAAGATTCGGAATGGCGTGCGGAAGTATGTATGCGGTTTCGATTATGCCTTAATTGGAGACGAGGACGATTATCTTGATGCTGAACAAGGGTTGTATGATAAACATGAATACTCGTGGAATAAAGGAAGACCCGAAGGATCAGAGAACGATAATTATGTAATAGAAGAAAGATAAAATTAACCAAAAAGCTCGTAGAAGAAAATCTACGAGCTCTTTCATTGTGATAGTATAAGTTTTAGGAAGATAGATTTTACAGGTTTCAGTTTCCCGACGTTGTTTTTTATCTCGAATGTTGCTTTGCTAAGGTTTGACTTTAGCAGAGTTCACTTTTTGCTCCGGTGGTCGCGGATGACGAGCCCGCCTTTTGTTTTTTCAGGGTCTTCAAGGGTCGGATTGACAGTGGAAAACTTTTCTGACATACTTTTATGCCAGGTAAATTAAGAAAATAATAAGGAGGACAATTCCGTGCTTCAGAAAATAAGGAGTATTCTGGAAAGCGCTAAGGACAGGCAATCGTTCTTTAAGATAATTGCTTCGATTTACCCGAAATTGGATTGGCGTTACAAGCTTATCGAAAAAGCTTACAACGACGCCAAGGACGCTTTTCGTGAAATAAAAAGGGAAAGCGGAGAAAGGTATTTTGAACATTTACGCGCCGTTGCTCTGATTCTCATGCTTTACCTAAGAGTGCGGGATTACCGGCTAATTGTGGCAGGGATACTGCATGATATTGTCGAAGATATTCCGTCGTGGACAATCACCCGAGTAGAAGCAGAATATGGTGAGGAAATTGCTCTTCTTGTGGAATGGATTTCCGAACCAAAAGATATCTTTCCGGACAAGGACGAATGTAAGCGGGTCTACCATAGCCGCTTCGCGGAAGCGCCAAGGGATCTCTTTATCATAAAGATGCCGGATCGCTTTCACAACATGCTGACTTTATGGTCCTGTAGCAAGGAAAAAAAGCGCCGGAAAATCGAGGAAACCAAGAGGTATTACCTGCCTTATGCTGAAAAGCATCTTATCCTACTTCATGAGCTGGAGGCCGCGATTGAAGAGCTGGAAAATGCCGAAAAGGCATAAAACTATTTTTAAAGACAAAGACGCTGGCGGAGCTGTTGGTCCCCGGCGTCTTTTACATAATAAATTAGATGGAGCCAGATTATTGCAAAATATTTCTCACTTTTTACTCCATGCGTCGCGGATCACGAGCCCGCCCTTGATTCTTGAAATGGAAAGATTCTGTCTTTCCCTCCATCCGAGCTCGCGGATGTATTCCTTGGGAAGAATAACGTACATACTTCCTCGTCCCGTTTTGGTCAGCTTGTAGGTGATTTTTTCTTTTTTCGCCATTGTTTTTTTATATTTTACCAAGTAACGTAGATACCTACGTTACCCGTATTATCCCAAAGAGCTGGAAATTGGGCAAATATTTTCCGATGCTGTTTTTTTATACCGAATGCGGGCTTTGCCGCGGTGTGGTAAAATAAAAAGGCTATGATAAAAAGCGTGCTATTTGATTTGGACGGCATCATCGTAGACAGCGAGCCACTCCATTTCGAAGCTCATCGAAAAGCTTTGAGGCAATTCGGAGTGGACATCACAATCCAAGATTATATGGAATTCGGCGTAGCGAAAGGGGACGCAAGTCTCTTTGAAGAGGCGTCCAAAAAATATGGAGTTGAAATAAACAGGAAAAAAGCTTCTGAGTTGAAAAAGAAACTATATAAAGACATTTTTTGCGAAAAGGCTGTTCCTCGGGAAGGCGTTTTGGATCTGATTGGGAATTTGAGCGACAGATATGCCTTGGCGATCACTTCCTCGGGAGCCGGAGACATTGTAGATTTTGTCATAGGCAAATTTGGCCTAGAAAACAAATTCGAAGCGATTATTTCCGGAGATGATGTGAAGAAGGTGAAGCCGTATCCAGATATTTATAAAAAGGCGTTGAATTTATTGAAATTGGAAAATGCGAATTGCATCGCCATTGAGGATTCTGAAAGCGGCCTTCTTGCGGCAAAAGGCGCTGACATAAAGTGCATCGTTGTCCCGTGCGAATTTACGAGGGGACAGAATTTTTCCACAGCGGACTATATCTTCGAGGGTTTCAGGGAGATTACTGATGAATTTATTGATTCACTATAATCCCGCAAAATCTTCTTTATTTCTATTATTTCCAAAACCGCCTCCGATTTTTTCGGGGTTTTCATTGTTTGACTAAAGTTGTATATCCCGTAAGATTAGAATATGAAAATCATCGAGGGAAAAATTTCTAAAAGCGAACTTGGGGAAATGGCCAAGAATATATTCGGTAATCTCGTGAAAGCGGTTGTGGACGTTGAAAAAGGGATTATGGCGGTTGATGCTGAACTTCATGCCGATCTCGAGGCGCTGCTTCTCGAGCAGGGATCAAAACAGGAAAATCTCTGGGGAATCAATCTCTATCCGGAGCTCGAAGGCGACGAATTCGTCGAATTCGACTCGATGATCAATATCAGGCCGAGACAAAACAATCGCAGCCGCGGCGTGGAGAGTTCGGAGATTCAGAAAAAAATCGTTGCCGTTGTAGATAAATTGGTTATCAAATGAACAGTCAGCACCAACAACTTGCCGCCGGACGCTGGCAGGAATTTTCCTTCCTGGAACAAATGGCGAATATCGGCAGTGAAGTGGAGAGAACGATAAAATGGAAAGAAAAAAACAACGCTGATTATAGTCGGCGAGCTTTTGAACGCTCCTTGGAACTTCTGGATTTGACGATTGCCGACAATAGAAACAAAAAAAGATTGCGGGAACTTTTGAGAGTGCGTGAAGCACTTGCTGATTATTTCGCTTTTGACAACGCATACAAGTCAACGGATAAAACCTGGCAAAATTATTTTCTGGCCTTTGGAATCGCGGCCAGGGCCAATGTTTGATATTGCGCCGGTGCAGATGCGCTTACCAGAAAAATTCATGCAAACAGTGCATATTCAGGCACTGTTTTTTTATGCAGAAAGATTCCGGCGGGTTGCAGGCGCGGCAGCAAAATTCATCTTTTATAAAAGGCATCCCGGCAAGGGATGCCTTTTGGATCGGCCTTTACGATCCTGGCGGAAAAGGGACGCGAAACTCCTTTTGTGTCGCTTGAAAATTCTTCTCTATTTCCGCAAACCTGCCGAGTTCGGCTTCCAGCCAAACTGTTTCTCCTGTGGCTTCAGCCGCTTCGACGAGCGGGTTGAAGATATCGCCCATTTCAGGGTATTCCTTCACCACAAAGCGGGCTCTCTCAATTATTGCTTCAGGCAGCCTGCTCAAATCAGTGATGGTTTGATTGAAAAGAAGCAAGATGATGGTTGCAAAGAAAAAGCCCGGACCCGCGATATAGACAACGGCTTTGTCGTGGCTTAGCAAGCTTGCCACAAAAACAAACAAAGCTATTGCCCAGATGGCTATCAACAGATAATAGCAAACCAACTGCAAAGCAAAGGGCATTTTACCGAAAAGCCTCGCTTTTTTCACGCGGAAAGAACTGATTTTTTTCATTATGCCGCCTCCTTGGTATAGTTGAGATATCGATTTGTTTGCTTAAAGCTATCAACTATCTTTTTCAATGTCAAACAATGTTTCGTTAACTTACCCAAACATTCAATGTCGGGTTTCACTTTTTACTTTGGTGGTCACGGATCACAAGCCCGCCTTTGATTCTCGAAATCGAAAGATTCTGTCTTTCCCTCCATCCGAGCTCGCGGATGTGTTCTTTCGGGAGGATGACATACATGCTGCCTCGACCTGTTTTAGTGAGTTTTCTGGTGATTTTTTCTTTTTTCGCCATTGTTTTGATTTTATATTTTACCAAGTAACGTAGATATCTACGTTACCCGCATTATCCCGCAGAGCCAAATTCTTAGCAAATATTGACAAATTACGTTTCCGTGTATAGTATGTAAGGCACTTGTTTTTTGAAATATTTCCGCACGGTGCGGAAGACCCAATCTGCGGGGGCAACCGCCGGCAGCTTTGCAAAATCCCCGTTCTGCTCAAAGAGCCGACAGGGGGACAAGTAAAGGAGGATTATATGGCTTGGATTGATTTAGGGGAATGGATTTTGGTTAAAGGTCCGCACATTGAAGAAAATACCTGGACCAAGAGAGTGATGTGGATGAGCTTCGGCGTGACTGCGAGAGCTTTCCTGTCTAGGGAAAAGAATCGCACCCCCCGACATTCGGAAAAGATCTATACGATCTGCGACATTCGCATCCCGATTCCGCATGCCAACATCTTTCCGGACGTGCCCGTCCTCGAGGTCCGACAAGCAGACCTTTGGGAGGCGCCCCTTCTCAGGGAAAAAGTTTTCTCTCTCATGCGAGAGGAGGCCGGGCGGCGGGAAAAGTTTGTCGCGGAAGCGCTTCTAAATCTGATCGAGAAAATGAGAGGGGAAAGAAAATTACTTGTCCTTGCCGAAGGAAACTTGCTCAAAGGCGGACTTCGGCATGACCGGCACTCTGATGACGAGATCAAAATCCTCGGACGCGTGGCCGGACCAGACGGGGAAAGGGATGAGGTTGTCTATGCGTTCAATGTAGCCGGGGGCATTCCTTCCACCCATTCCCTGACTGAACCCGAAATCACCGAGACGCGGAGACACACTTACTGGTGCCCAAAGCTTTCCAGGCTCGTGGTCGCGTATATCCGGGATCTGGCGCGATATATGGCTCACCGGAGACTTAGCGAGAACCTCGAAAAGCTTGCGGACAAAATCAAATCCAGCGAGCCTTGGGGACGAACGGTGGCCAAAATTTCCAAAAATCTTCTCGCTTTCCCTGTGGATTTGCGGGAGCTTCTTATTCGGGATTTGCGTAATCTCGGTGAGAAATATGGTATTGAACTGGTCTAATTGACCGACAAAAGAAGGGAGGCGTCTTCAGGCGACCTCCCTTTAATATTTTCAAAATTCACTTGCTTTTCTTTTTTCGCCATTGTTTTGGTTTTAACGATTTATCAAGTAACGTAGATATCTACGTTACCCGCATTATCCCAAAGAGCGGGAAATCGGGCAAATATTTTTCTGGGGTTTTTTATCCCGAATGCGGGGGTTGGCGGGGCAGTTTGATTTATTTTAGCCGGCTGTATAGAATATCTTCATGAATTATCTCAACGCTTTTTTCAACAGCTTCAGTCAGGTGTTTTTGATCGAAAACCGGATTTTCGGTTTGCTAATTTTCGCTTCCATCGCGATCATCCAGCCAAGAATGGGACTGTATTCTATTATTGGAGTGGCCATCTGCTTTCTCATGGCATCGCTTTTGGGAATTGAAAATTCTACTTTCAACGCCGGCATTATGGGATTCAATTCAGTATTGATCGGAGTGGTCGCGGCAGTTCTTCTTCCGAAACTGGATTTGGCAATTTTAGCAACTATCATTGCTTCTATTGCGGCAATTTTGATTCAATACGCGGCGATGAAATATAAAATTCCGGTCTATACGGGGCCTTTCGTCTTGGCGGCTCTCGCTATTTTCTTTTTGAAGTCATATTTCAAATTCTAAACTTTTAAAGAATCCCGCCCGTCAAAAACAGTCTCGGTGTAACGTCGAGACTGTTTTTTTGCGCCGGGGTATGCTTCGTGCTATCATAAAGACGAATCCTGATACAGGGGTTTATTATTTTTGTTTTTAAAATTCACCCACCCGATTTTTGCCGACAGCAAAAAATACTTTTGCCGAATGGCAAAAATCGCGTTGGAAAAACCAAATGCCAGCATCCATAATCCTCATCGTCGTCGTTGTCGCCTTCTTCATTTTTCTCACCGCAGCCATGATAGGCATGTCGCGCGCCTACAACGAAAACATGCTCGGAGGCCTGCTCGTAATGTGGTCCGTCCTGATAATCTTTCTTCTGGTGATATTTTTCGCTGGAGGAAATATGAAAATCACGGAACCGGCCAAAGCCGATCAGGTTGACGTTCGCTAGATTGCCCGGCAACACCGTGTAAAATCCAAAAAGGGCGGCGAATAGCCGTCCTTTTCATTTTGGGGTATAATAAAACTACAGCTTTGCGGCAGCGAGTAAATCGCCACAAAATAATACTTCAAACAAAAAAATGGCCAAAAACAAAACACAAAACAAAGAAAAAAATATTCCGCCCGTGGACAACAGCGGCAATCAAAACAATCAGCCCGAAAAGAAAAAAAGCAATGCCTGCTTGCCGCTGGCTATTGTGGGAATAATATTTCTTCTTCTGGGAATTTTTATTCTCATATGGATGTGGCCGTTCATCTTTTCTTTCTTTATGGATCTCCGAAGCGGAGATTCTCCGCTCTCAAAAACTTTCGAAACCGGAAAAGGCACGCTCGTTGGAAAAAATCTCGCGAGTCTCGTCGACCCTTCAAAAACCATCACCAAAAGAATTTCCGCCAAAAACGGCGGACAAATCACGGCGCAAACCGCCAGCGGACTGTATTTCACTCTGAAAATCGGCCCCGGTTCACTTGAAAAAGACACGGATATTTCTTTGACGCCCATTGACGAATCACCGATTGAAAACTATCCCGACCCGTCCGACCCGGGCGTGGTGATTGGCCCGGACAACACCAATCTCGGCGACGACTCAACGGTGACTGTTTCTGAAGACCCGCCCGCCGAACCCGGCGACTCCGGCGCTGGTCCGGGAACGAGCGCGAACGGCGGAACAACCACTCCGCCAGGCACGCCCCCGGAAACCCCTCCCGGAACCTCCGGGGATATCCCCGATCTTGGAGATTTGGCCGGCCTTCTTGGCAACAATACTATGACGACTACGCCTTCAGGAAACCCGCCCGGCCGAGGAGGAACGACCGGAAGCGGCGCGGGGAATACGGATAGAAACAGAGGCGATGGCAATGAGCCGGTTGGTTCCCGGGGAGGCTCTCCGAGATTTTCCGACAAGACTGTGCTAATCTTTGTCGGATATGGCGGCGGAGTGAATGTTGTTCCCACCGAACATTCAGATGACGATGATTCAATTACCGGACCGATCGACGAAACAGGCGGGACAACAACGGACGACCCGGAAGAAGATGAGACTGAAGATCTCGCGGACAACGCGGCCACGGCTTCCGGCGGGACTTGCTCGCCCGAATATTTGCAGGTTATGGCGAATGCCGCCCAAGCCGGCGGACCCGGCTCCCAAGCCGCCCAGCAAGCCCTTCGGGATTGTCTCAACACCGAGTGGCTCAAGAATCTTTGCGACAACGACCCGGTAAAGTTGCGAAGGAAGTATTTCGAGCAGCGTCTGGCCTTGGCGCGAAGATATGACGAAAGAGCTGCTGGAGAAATAGAAAGTCTCATGAATGAATGTCAGGCGAGATACCGTTTCCAAGGCGAGGGAGTCGCTCCGGGATCAGCTGGTTCGGGCGTAACCATATTTTCTTCTCTTGACGCAACCGTTTGCGGCTACGTCGATGACAAGTGGACCGGCTGGCAGGTTTATAAACTGCAAGGCGAGCACAACACCGGATACGATTTTGGGGGCACAGCCGAATTCAACCTTCCTCCGGGCGGCGGGGAATTTTCCGGAACTTCTCAAGGTGAAAATTCAATGGCTATCCTTGGACGAGGCGTGGCTGTCCCCGACGTCGATCTCGGATTCACGGGAAATTTTGACGGCGTGAAAACAATCACGACCATGACCCTCTTTCCGGCTACGGTTATCTCAAGCACCCTTATCGAACTTCAAGGAAAAGACTGTGTTCCTCTCGCCCCGCTGCCGGGAAGCACAAATTAGTAAATGAAGAAAAAAAATATTCACGCAGTTATATTTTTGATTTTCGCCGCTTTTGTTTTCGGTCTTCTTTCTGCGGAAAATTGTTTTGCCGCGAGAGCCGCCCGAAACGGCCTTCTTGACGGAACCGATTGCGAGGTGCGGGGCGTTTGGGTCGATGAGCTCGACAATTCCGAAAAGTCAACGACCATTCTGAACAATATCGTGGCGGCTAATCTCAATACTGTTTTTGTCGTCAATCCACCTATCGGCTCGAACAACGGCTGGTCGAACAAAAAACAGTTTGCAAGTTTTGTGAAGCTCGCACATCGCAGGAATTTAAGCGTCCACATCTGGGTTCCTAATTTATACCGAAAGAAGAGCGGCGCTCAATCCGATTTTCGAAACAAAAAAGAAAGAAAAAGCCAAAAAAAATGGGTTTTGAAACTTCTCAAAAAATACAAGAAATATGTCGACGGGATCCACTTCGACTATATCCGCTACAATGATTGGGAGAGCGTGAACAAAGATCAAAAAATGGACGCGGTGAATCAGGTCGTGGGCGAAATGACGAGCGCGGTCCGGAAAAAATACGCGCGGATGTTCGTCACCGCGACGACTATTTCCGCGACGCCGACTTGGGCCGATTTTTCCGCGGAAGACATTCCGGATTGGTTTCGAGATTGGTACAACGCGAATCCGGGAAACGTATACGCGACGTCATATAGCTTCCCGACCGTTCCCGGCCATATGAAATACCAACAGGATCCGGTGACTTGGATCCGGGAGAGCAACTTAGACGCGGTGATGCCTATGCAGTATACAACCAGCGACACTGCTTGGAACCAGGAAGCCGATTCCTGGAAATCATTTCTAACGTACGTCGGAAAAGAACCGGCCCGAATTCTGATGGGAGTCGGCTGGCTTGAAGAAGAGGGACATCCCGAGTGGGGATACGACCCGGGCAGCGTGGCGAGAAAAATCGCCTACGGCCGCTCGCTCGGATACAAAGGATTCGCAATTTACGAACTCAACGGCGGCGCGCACGATCAGGATCTCGTGAATGTTTTGACAATTGACTCTTCCGAAAACAGCAACGCCGCACCGCTCAAGAACTCAAAAGAAAATTGTTTTCAATGAAATGGGAAAGGGCTATAATCAAATCAACTAATCATCTAAAATAAAAATTATGAAGAAACAACTTCTTATCGCGACTCTAGTAGTTTTCATGTTGGCATCAGGAGTTTTTATTTCCCAGAATGCAATGGCCAAAACCAAATCTCTCCCGAAAAAAATCACCAAAAGCCGCTACGGATTTCTTTCGGCGGGAAGCGGAGACACGAAAGACATCAAAAACTTCGGCGCGAGCTGGGTGCGCCCCCATCCGGGACCCTTCCTTTGGGACAGCTCGCAAAGTTCCGCCGGCGCGGCCTATGATTTCTCTGGAATGGACGAAATCGTCAAAAAATATTCCCGCAAGAAAATCGGGATTTTGGCCACGCTCTGGCCTTTTGCCGAATGGGACCAGGAAATGAATCCCGACTACGCCTCATGCGCCGTCTCCGAAAACGACCAATTTCTCGAAAGCCAGTGGGACAAAGAAGGAAAGAGCGAAACGGGAAGCTATCTTCCCCGCCACTGCTGCGGTCCAACCGACTCGTATTCATAGTCGCCTGGGTTATGGCGGTCGTTGAACGTTACGACGGGGACGGAGTCAGCGACATGCCGAAGCTCAAGTACCCGGTGAAATATTGGGAAGTGATGAACGAACCGGATCTCGACGGAAGCGACACGCTCGATTTCTGGAAAGGCGATTCTTTGGACTATGCTCAGCTTCTACTGGAAACGTATACGGCCGTGAAGGCGGCTGACCCGAGCGCGAGTGTGCTCATTGCCGGAGCGGCGGGCGGAAACGATGATTTTCTCGATTTCTACCGGAGCGTACTTTCCTACCATCCGGAAGTGCTCGATTCTTTCGATATCGGGAATGTCCACTGCATCTCAAACGACAGCTATTCAAGTTTCAACGTCGAGCCGTACAAAAATATGCTCGCCGAATTCGGGCTCGACTCAAAGCCGATCTGGGTGACGGAAGCGGAAGCGATAATTTCGAGTGACACGACAACCAATGCCACGCAGACTTATAATTCCGCTCGAAGCGCCCGCGCTCTGGGAGCCCAGAGAATTTTCTTCACGAGGTACAGTTTCTCCGATTCTCAAGATTACAGCTCTTCAAATAAATTTTCAAAGAAATGGTATAAGAGGATAACGAAATTATAGAATTTCCATGATCAAAAAAATCAAAGGTTTTTACGTGGTGCTCTCCGAAAAAACCGGCCGCCGCTTTGGAACCTACAAAACCCTCGCCGAAGCCAAGAAAAGGCTCCGGCAGGTTGAATTTTTCAAGCATCTCAAGAAAAGAAAAAGATGATCGGAAAATTCTGAAGCGCCCCGATGGTTATCGGGGTGCTTTTTTATATCAATATAATTATGCTAGGATAAAAATATGAAAATTCTCATTCTTGATTCCGGCGGGCGGGGGGACGCGCTGGGGTGGTGTTTCAAAAATGATTCGCGGGTAAAAGAGGTTTTTTGCTTGCCCGGAAACGCGGGAATGAAGAAAAACGGAATCATCGTTCGCCCGGATTTGCGCGCTCCCGAAGAAATCGCCCGCTTCGCGCTTTCGGAAAAAATTGACCTCGCCGTCGGCGGGTCGGAAGGAATTTTGAGCGCGGGCATTGCGGATGTTTTCGAAGCGCGCGGAATTCCGATTGTCGGTCCCAAGAAAGACGCGACTATCTTGGAATCAAGCAAGGGATACACGGATTTGCTTTGCCGCGAAATTGGCGTTCCTGTTCCCGAATTTGAAATTTTTGAAAATCCGGACGACGCAAAAGCATACATAAATTCACTACAGTATACTATAGTGGTAAAGTGCGATGGATTAGCAGAAGGCAAGGGAGCAATCGTATGTGAAAATGCGAAAGAGGCCCGTGAAGCCGTGGACCGGGTTTTTGAAATGCAAAGAATCGGAAAATGGGGCGGAAAAAGCGTCGTCATCCAAAAAAGAATTTTCGGCCGGGAGTTATCTTTCTTCTGTATAACCGACGGACACGCATTAATACCGCTTCCCGTCGCTCAAGATTATAAGCGCGCCCTTGACGGAGACGAGGGGAAAAACACCGGCGGAATGGGGTCGTATTCCCCGCACGAATGGGAAGGCGAAAAGCTCACCAAAATCGTCACCGAAAAAATCGCCCGGCCAATTCTTGACGGCTTTCGGGAAAAACGGGGAATAATTTATCAGGGATTCATATATTTCGGACTCATTTTCGAAGACGGGGATATGAACAAACCAATACTTCTCGAAATAAACGTCCGGCTCGGCGACCCGGAAGCGGAAGTGATTCTCCCCCGTCTCAAAACTCCCCTCCTTGACATTTGCCAAGCGCTTCTTGAAAATAAACTGGGCGAGTTAAAAATCGAATTCAACGACGAATATTTCTGCGACGTCGTCGCGGCGAGCGGTGAAGTGAAAAGTACGGGCAAAGGAAAATATCCCGGCTATCCGGGAAGATACAAAATCGGTTTTCCGATTAGGGGATATTTCGAGAATGACTTTCAATCGCTCGCCTTTTCCGCCGGCATCACAAAAGACGCCGAAGAAAAACACATTACCTCCGGCGGGAGGGTTCTCCATTTGGTCGGCCGGGGGAAAACCCTTGAAAAAGCCCGCGAAATGGCCTATACTGAAATGGAAAAAATAAGCTTCGAAGGAATGCGCTTCCGAAAAGATATAGGAAAAGATTGAAAATCAGGATATTTTGGACAAGATTCCCTCGGTAAATTCAAATTGGTCGCCTTCTTCTTTGACGACTTGTCTGAAAAAATCGCATTCGAGGCAATCGCCCAGTTTCTTGGCCAGTGTTCCCTGTATTTTCCCCTCGCAAAAAGTTCCGGCAATCGCGAAGCAGGCGCGCCCGCCATTTTTTCCGCCATTGATTCCGTCGGTTCTTTTTTCAAGAGGCGCGGGGCAAATTCCCAGCTCTTCGACTTTTTCTCCGCCCGGTTCCCGTCCGCATTTTCGGACTTCCCAGCAATTTTGTTTTTGATTCGGCATATATTTTTGATTTATTTCATTCATTTTATCACTATGATCAAAATAATCAAAACGCGGCGCGAAATAATTTTTCCAGCAATCGCAATTTCTCTTTCTATTTTTCTTTCCGGCTGTTTCTATTCCGACCAGCCGCGCGAAAATGTCCTGCGAAGCGCCGAAGAATATAAAGTGAAAAACTACGCCGAGCGCCAGCCGCCGGAAGATCCCAACGCGGCGCGGAAACTTACCATCAGCATACAGGGAGACGGATCCCAAAAAACAACCGACTCGCAAAAAACCGGCGCGCCCGATTCCAAACAGCCCCCGTCCATGCAAATTGACGAATCAAAAACATATTCCGCCGTCTTGAAGACTGGCAAGGGCGAAATCACGATTGATCTTGACGCGAAAAAAACACCCAAGACGGTCAATAATTTTGTTTCTCTTTCTCGGGAAGGATTTTACAACGGGACGATTTTCCATCGGGTGGTGAAAGATTTCATGATCCAAGGCGGCGATCCCAACGGTGATGGATCCGGCGGGCCGGGATACAAATTTGACGATGAAAATCTTGAAGGCGATTATAAACGCGGCACGGTCGCTATGGCCAATTCCGGACCGAACACGAACGGCAGCCAGTTTTTCATTATTCACAAAGACTACGATTTGACAAAAAGTTATGTCGTTTTCGGACACGTTTCGAAGGGAATGGAAGTCGTCGACAAAATCGCCGAGGGAGAAACCGTCGACAACGGCTCGGGCGAAAAATCAAAACCAGTCAGCCCGGTGAAGATTGATTCAGTGGAGGTGGTTGAGAAATAGCCTTTCCTAATCAACAAGATTAGGAATGAAATTTTTGTCTATAAAAAATTTGAGGCCGGGGAGCGTTTTGCTCTGCCGGCCTTTTTGATTCAAATAGCGGAAACCCTATGGATGGACTTCCGTAAAACCCAATTTTTGGCAAAGAGCAGCCATTTTGGAAAACCAGGTCGGGCTTCCTCCATGCTACGTGTTCCATTTCAGCAGAATAGCGGGGGGCTGGGTTTTCCCAAAATCACCTTCTCCCTCCGGTAGCCAATCCGTCAAACGAAAATCGCAAAGATAAGGATAGGCCCATTGGTTGTCGCCGCATTGTTTGCTGAAAAATCGCAGATATCCGGTATAGCAGCAACGCACGTAGTTGATTATTGTGCTCTTGACCAGAGCAAGCGACAAATCTCCGGAACCGTTTATGACGTCGAATTCGACAAACTGGCAGGGTTTGCCTTGACGCAAAACTGCTTCATAATCGGGATTTTCCGCTCTGCTCCCCTTTTTGATCCCGGTTTTTGTGATGAGATACGGGTGAGGCTGACGGAGAAACATTGATATGCTTTTTGCCACCCTTCTCTCTTCGACCAGTTTCTCCGGAGCAGAAAGACTGCCCTCGATGCGGTGCCAATTATCAGGAATCGCTTCAATAACTTGGCAGATCGCGTACTGGTCATTTGTTAACAGAAAGACCCGCTGTCCCTCCATAAAATTCACCTCTCTGTATTTTTTTCTTTCCTCCAACCTAGCACGTCCGGCGCAGAAAAATCAAGCCCGCTCAATTGTCTATTCAATTGATTCTCAACCCGATTAATAAGATGCTTTAGCAATGTACAATACTAAAGTGTTTATTCGTAAATTTCATTGTTCAAAGTATCGAAAACAATATCAGCCTTGGAAATATGGGGCAGTAAAAGCTTACGGTAATTCACAATGCTTATCTCTTCGAAGTGTTTTCGCAAGGATTTTCGTGTCTTGAAAACCGTTCGAAATCCGCCTCGTTTGACGACCCTGTTTATCAAGACTTCATCCGGCGCCCAAGTGAAAATGACAAAATCAGCCACGTCGCTGAAATCAAGGGTTCCCTCGATAATAATATTCTTCTCGGGAACAACTTTTTCTTTTTCTTTCCTGACGCTTTGGGTCTTGTAGCTAAACATGGATTTCTGGATGCTCTTTCCCTTTCTCAAACTTTTCATTTGCCTCAAAAACAAATCTTTCTTTCTTGAATTCCAATTGTAACCAGAGATTTTTTCCCGCATCCGGGTGACTAAGTCGTACGCGAAATAGTCGTCAACGTTGACCATCGTCGTCTTGCACGGCAAAAGCTTCTTCAAATTTTTTCCAAAACTCGTCTTGCCGCTTCCGGCCGCGCCCGTAATCGCGATAATCTTGTGAGTCTCAGGATTAATCGATTTTGCGATATATTCTTCAGGCGCTTCGTGCAGTTTCACTTTTTTGAATCCTTTGAATTTCATGAAATATTTGATAAAGAATATAACTTTGCCTGAAATTTAACAAAAAGACACTCGGAAATCAAACTTTTTCGGAATTGCATAAGTTCATTAACATATTGCACTCTATGAGAAAGTAAATGCGTGCCGTTTT